>DASZTG010000035.1:0-2445 GCA_035548375.1 Burkholderiales bacterium | reverse complement strand
TGGTGCGCGATCGCATCATCGATATTTGCCGTTGCGAAGGCCAGACGGTGAAAAAGGGCGACATGCTGGCGCGTCTCGACGATCGCGAGGTGCAGGCGCAGCTCGGCGAACTCAAGGCGCGAGAATCCTTTCTCAAGAACGAAATGACGCGAGTGACCGAATTGATCGGGCGCGGCGCGGCCACGACCCAAGCCTACGAGCGCGCGGCCATGGACCTTTCACAGGTGCAAAGCCAGATTTCGGTGCAGCTCGAGAAGATCAACGACTACACCATCGTCTCGCCGATGGCCGGCGTCGTGCTTCGCCGCGACGGCGAGGTGGGCGAGATTGCCGAGGCCGGCCAAATCCTGTTCCGCGTCGGCGTTCCCAAGCCGCTCTGGGTGGTCGCTGAGGTCAACGAGGAGGACATCCCCCGCGTGGCGATCGGCCAGACGGTGCTGCTGCGCACCGATGCTTTTCCCGACCGGCGGCTCGAGGCCAAGGTCAGCGAGCTGACGCCGATGGGCGACGTCAACGTGAAGACGTTCCGCATCAAGGCTGCGCTGCCGGACGATACGCCGCTCAAACCGGGGATGAGTGTCGAAGCCAATATCATCACGCGGGAGAAAGCCGACGCGTTGCTGGTGCCGGCCGACGCGGTCCAGGGCAGCAGCGTTTTCGTGGTGGATGGCAGCCGCATTCACAAGCGTGATGTCCAGATCGGCATCCGCGGCACACGCACCTTCGAGGTCTTGTCCGGGCTCAAGGAAGGCGAGCGGGTGGCCTCGCCTGCCGCGACCGGCATGACCGACGGGCAGTACGTGCGCGTGAAATGAACCTTGCGCTCGACATTGCCTGGACCCATGTGCGCGCCCGCGTGCGCCAGACCGGCTTCGCCATGGCGGGCGTTGCGACCGGAGTCGGCTTTTCCATCATGATGGCGTCGCTGATGCAGGGTTCGCAGGACGATTTCACCACGCGCCTCGTCAATACGCTCGCCCATATCACCATTTCGGATGACCGCCGTACGCCGCCGCCGCAACCGGCCGAGCGGTTCTTCAGCAGCGCAGAGATTCACGGTCTGACGCCCGAAGCGCGCCGGCCCGGCATCAAGAATCCGCTGGCGACCATGGCGGCTCTGGAAGCCTGGCTGCCCGGCTCGATCGGCCCGTCGGTGCGCGTGCCGGCGATCGTCCGCTATGCCAATCAGGACGTGGCTATTACGATAATCGGCATCGACCCGCGCCGCGAAGCTACGATTTCCGATCTGCCGCAGCAGATGCGTGGCGGCGTGACGCTATCCGCGCTCTACCGCGCGACCAACGCCATCCTGGTCGGCGACGGCCTTTCGCAAAAAATAGGCGCGCGCATCGGCTCCAACATCACGCTGCAAACCAGCGAAGGCTCGCGCATCAACTCCCAGGTGGTCGGCCTTTTTCATTCCGGCGTGCGCAGCATCGACGAGCGCACGGGCTATGTCTTGATCAAGACCGGACAAATCCTCGCGCAGCAGACCGGCCTGGTGAATGAAATGCGAATCCGTCTGCGCGACCCGATGGCGGCGCGGGAAATTGCCGCGCGAATTGAGGACGAGTCGACCTACAAGTCGATTTCCTGGCAGGAGTCCAATGAGGATCTCCTCAACACATTCCTGATCCGCAACATCATCATGTTCGCGGTCGTCGGTGCGATCCTGCTGGTCGCCAGTTTCGGCACCTATAACATCATCTCCACGATCACCCATGAGAAGGCGCGCGACATCGCCATCATGAAATCGCTGGGCCTCAACGAGTCGACCGTTCGCGGCATCTTCGTCATCGAGGCCCTGATCATCGGGATTGCCGGGGCGCTGTTGGGATTTTTGCTGGGCTATCTGCTCTGCCTCGCGCTGGGCTCAATCGAGATTAAGAGCCCGTTCCTCGACAGCAATCATTTGCCGCTGAGCTATTCGGCCCTTCATTATTTTCTCGCCGGCCTGGTGGCGCTTTGCTCGTCGGTGGTGGCGGGCTATGCGCCGGCGCGCAAGGCGGCGAGCGCGCATCCAGTCGAGATTATCCGGGGCGCGACGTGAGCACATCGGCTGCCCCAACGAAAGACGCGATGGCGGCTGCGGACATTCCGCTCATCGAAGCGCGCGCCGTCACCCGGATCTTGCCAGGCATCGTGCCCACGACGCTCGTGCGCAATGTCGATCTGCGGATCACTGAAAACGAATTCATCGCTATTACCGGACCGTCTGGTTCCGGCAAATCGTCACTGCTCTATCTTCTCGGTCTTCTCGACCTGCCGACCACGGGCGAGGTGCTCATTCACGGCCGCGCGACCGCGCATATGGCGGAGGAGGAGAGAGCTCAGGTTCGTCTTAAAATGTTGGGCTTCGTCTTCCAATTTCACTTTCTGCTCCCGGAGTTCACCATTCTCGACAACGTGCTGCTGCCGATGCGCGCTCTCGGGTCGCTGTCCAAT
>DASZTG010000034.1:0-58088 GCA_035548375.1 Burkholderiales bacterium | reverse complement strand
TGCCGGCGTTCGCCTTCCACCCGAACCGGCCAAGCACCATGCGCTGTTGCCCGGCGTCCCAGACTTCGTTGACCTTGCCGCGCACGCCCTGGCGTTCAGGCAGCGCGGCCCGAGCGCGGATGTCCTGCTCGGACACGGCTTCCAGCAAGCCCAGTCCGAACGCGGGCGGCGCGATGCGTGGCGAAACGAGGATGTCTTCGCCGAGCGGGCCGTAGGCCAGCTCGGAAAATTCCACTATCGGCCGACGCAAGGCAATTTCCTCGCCGTCCGCGAATCGTTCCACATGCTCCTGCCAGCGGATGCGCGCCTGGCCTTCCGGTGCGATGCCGGGAACAGCGGCGTCGTTCAACTGGTCGCCGTAGACCGGATGAGGCAGCGGACCGCCATGCTCGCCGCGTCCAGGAACGCTCAGGCGTACCAGCATGGTCGTCATCTTCTCGCCGGGGCCGTCCGGCGCGCGACCCCGGCCGTTCTTCAGGTGGCAGGCCGCACAAGAGGGACGATTGAACAGCGGGCCCAGTCCCGACACGTCGCGGTCGAGCGCAGGCGCCACGACCCAGACCTGGCGAAACAGGTTGCGGCCGAGGAAAAACGCTTCGCCAAGCTGGGCCGGCATGGCGGGCGAAGGCGATCCATAGGATTCGCGGCCGGCGTCGAATATCGTGCTGGAACCGCCTGACATTGCAGCGGGGTCGGGCTTCGAATCGGCAAGGCCGAATGCGGAATACGCCGCGAGCAGCAGCGCGGCGACGCGACCGGCCCGCAATGTCATTTATCGGTCGCTGCGTGTCGCTCGGCCGAGAGCTTCGCAAGCAGCGTCTCGAGTTCCTTCGCCGCCTGCGCGCGATGCTCCTCGATCTGCGCGGCCCAAGTCTGGGATTGCTCGGCGAAGCCGCGCTGCAATTCCGCGCTTTCGGATTGAGAGGCCGAAACCGGAACCCAGGTCAGCGTTTCGCGCGCGTGCCTCGCGGCGGCCACGGCGTCCGCATCGCCTTTGTCGGCAGCGAGGCGTTCCGCGCCCCGGACCGAGGCCCATAGCTCCCGCAGTGCCATCTGGCGGTCGGTGACGAGCACGTCGAACAATGCGCTGGTGAGCGCCTGGCGGCGCTGCGCCGCCTGCAGGTCGAAATCGACCTTTTGCTTTTTCGCTGCCTCGAACGGATTGAAATACCCCGGCTCAAGCGATGCATATGTGGAAGGACGCACCGGCAGCTTGCGAATGTCGGGTCGGGCGAGGATGCGCTGGCCCTCGTCCGACAGCAGGAACTCGACGTACTTGCGCGCGGCTTCCGGATGCGGCGCGCCAGCGAGGACGGCGACATGCGCCGGCGAGAAACCGATCATGTCCGGATAGACGAATTGCAGCGCCGCGCCGTTGGCAATGGCGGATTGTGCGAAAAAGTCGATGGTCACGCCCACGTCTTCATCGCCCTTCGCCACGCGGTCGGTGATGAACGCGCCGCCCGGAACGAACAGGGTCGAGTTCGCCGCAAATTCGGTGATCAGGGCCCAGCCGCGTTCCCAGCCCAGCCGCTGCAGCAGGATTTCATACATCAACGGCGCGAAGCCGACTTTCGACGGGACCGGCAGCAGCACGCGGCCGGTGTATTCCGGCTGCGCGAGCGCCGCCCAGGTCTTCGGGCACGCGAGCTGGCGCGCAGCCAGGCGGGCCTGGTTGCACGCGAAGCCGTAGCCTGCGATTTCGGAAGATCGATAGAGCAGCTTCGGATCGGCGATCGGAAAGCCGCCGATGTCCCTGGGCAGCGCCGGATCGGAAGGCAGGGGGGCGAGCAAGTCGCGCTTTGCAAGCTCGGCGTAATTTCGCGCGGAAGCCGACCAATACACGTCCACGCCGTGGCTGCCCGGTTCCAGCAGGTAGGGCATGGCGTCGCGCGGCATGCGCCAGATGATTTCGGCGCGGATACCGGGGTTAGCCTTCTCGAACGCGGATTCGAACAGCGACAGCGTTTCCTGCGGATAGCTCGTGAGCACCACGACCTTGTCGTCCGCGGCGAAGGCGCCGGCGGCGACGATCCAGCACAGGGCCGCGGCAGCGGCCCTGGCCGCACCTGCCATCCCTACGACGTGGGAAAGCTTCATGTTGCACCTTCAGAATCTGTACAGCAGGTTCAGGAAGTAGTTGCGGCCTTCTTCCGGGTAGCCCTCGATGTATTCGTAGTTCCGGTCGAGGAGGTTGTTCACACCGAATTCGACCTCCGTGTCGTGCACGACGTTCCAAGAAATCTTCGCGTTGACCAGGCCGAATTCGCTGGCGATGCGCCGTCCGTCGGTGGAACTGGTGCGGTCGGAATCATATTCCGCGGATGCGATGAACCTCCACGACTCCGCAAACCGCCACTGGCCGTAGCCGAAGACCTTGTGCATCGGCACGTCGGTGAGCTGGATCGCCGGGGCGGAAATGTTTTCGCGATCGATGTAGGTGTAATTCAGGCCGAGCTCCAGGCTCGCGACCGGCGTGATGCTGCCGCCAATCTCGAAGCCGCGGTAGCGTGCCTTGCCGATGTTCTGGTTTTGCCCCACGCCCGGAGCCGCGGCATTGTTGACGAGCTGGATCAGGTCGCGAATGTCGTCATAGAAGATCGACGTGTTGTATTTCGCGAAGTCCCGCCACGAATCCGCATAGCCGGCCTCGTAGTGCGTAACGCGTTCGGGCTTCAGGTCGGGATTCGGAACGGCGGAACCGAGCCTGAACGAATAGCGGTCCTTGATCGTCGGGAAGCGCGTCTTCTGGCTGAAGGTCACGCGCGCAATGCCGGTGTCGGTGGTCTTGTAGAACGCGCCGATTTCCGGATTGACGCCGCTGGCGTCCCCGGTCGGGAACGGCGTGATGACCTGCGTGTTGAAATTGAGGTTGTCCGCCTGCACGGTCTCCGAGTGGTCGTAGCTCACGCCTGCCACGACGTTGAGCCGGTCGGTGAACTGCTGGTTGTCTTCCAGTCCGATCGAGTAGATGCGGTCCTCGAAGTGCTGCGTCGTGCTGTTGATGATGTGCTCGCGGTGCACGTCGTCCTTGTAATGCAGCGCCAGCTTGATCTCGTTGCTGGGAACGATCTTCGTGCCGGCCTCCACGCTCGCGCCGTAGGTATAGTCGTCGTAGTAGCTCGGACCGCTCGAGCCTGCCAGCAGCGTGGTATAGGTCGAGTTCGTGTACTGGTTCAGCGCGTTCTGGAACTGGTCGAAATACACGCGCGTTTTCACATAGGACGTCTCGCCGATGCCGGTGTTCGACAGGAAGTAGTAGCTCGTCTTGTCCCAGTAGGGCCATTGCCAGTAGCGCGGCCCCGTCATGCCGGCCGCGTTGAAGTCGCCGGCGTACGAGGGCACGCCTTTTTCGCCGCGCTGCGCGATGTAGTTGACGGCGTATTCGTCGGTGGCGTTCGGCGTGTATCCCAGCTTGAGGTTGACCTTGTAGTCTTCGTTGTAGCTGTTCAGGCGCTCGCCGGGCGGTTGCGCTGCGCGGCCGGCGTTGCCGGGAATGAAGGACACGCCCTTGAAATCGTCCGACATCGAATACTGGCGCTTGTCGAGATAGGAAAGCCCGAGCTGCGCGTACCACTGGCCCTGGTTCGTGCCGACGTTCGCGAATGCGCGATAGCCGTTGTCGTTGAAGTCGTCGTTCAGGTAGGTGCCGACGCCGACTTCGCCCTCGAGCTTTCTGGAGGGGCGGCGGCTGATCAGGTTGATCGCGCCGCCGAAATTGTTCGGTCCGTTCAGCACCGAGCTGAAGCCTTTCGAGATTTCGATTTGCGAGAGATCGAAGGTGTTGAAGCGCGCAAGGTCGACGTAGCCGTCGTATGGCACGTAGATCGGGATGCCGTCGACGTAGACCGGCACCTGGCGCAAATCGTAGCCGCGCACGTAGACCATGGATTCGTTGCGCGGCCCGACGTTCGAGAGCGTGATCCCCGATTCGAGGTTCAGCGCCTTGCTGACGGTTTCGCGATTGAAATCGCGGATCTGCTCCGCGTCGACCGTCTGCACCCCCGTGCCTTCTTCCTTGATGCTTTTGGCCGTGACCTGGATGTCCCCGAGCCTGAAAACGTTCGAGTCGGCGGCGGCAGGCGCAGCGGCCATCGCCGCCAATAGACAGGCGCATATTTTTTTCATTTTGAGATCCCCCTGGAATGCAGTTGCGTGTAACGATGTGTTATATCCCAAGAGATATAGCGATAATCGAAATATACAGACATATACGACGAGTGCAAGATACGCGTAAGCAGCGGAGCTCTGCCGCGCCGGCGGCCGATTCGGGCGAACCGGCTATAATTTCGCTTTAGAAACCTTCGATTCCGACGAAATGCCCGAACTCCTGACGCTGCGCGGCCGCAACGCCCTGTCGGAATTCCGCCTCCAGAAGCTCACCGGGTCACTCAAGAAATCCTCCCTCGACGGCGCCGCGGTCACCGCCGAGTACTGGCATTTCGTCGCGCTAAAAGAGCCGCTGGCGCCGCCGCAGCGAAAAATCCTCGAGCGCATCCTGACCTACGGGCCGGCACCGGCCGGCGTCGCGGAATCCGGAAAGCTGTTTCTCGTCGTGCCGCGGCTGGGCACGATCTCGCCCTGGGCGTCCAAGGCAACCGATATCGCCCATTCCTGCGGGCTGGCTGCGGTTGAACGCATCGAACGCGGCGTGGCGTACTACGTCACACCCGGCAATGGTGGGAGATTTCGCGACGCGCAGCGAGCCGTCCTGCTGCCGCTGATCCATGACCGCATGACGGAAACGGTGCTCGATGCCATCGACGAGGCATCGCGCCTGTTCCAGAATTTTCCGCCGCGTCCGCTTACGACGGTGGACATGCTGGCCGGCGGGCGGGATGCGCTTGAGAACGCCAATCGTGAAATGGGCCTGGCGTTGTCGCCCGACGAAATCGACTACTTGACGGAAAACTTCTCGCGCCTCGCGCGCAACCCGACGGACGTCGAGCTGTTGATGTTCGCGCAGGCGAATTCCGAGCACTGCCGCCACAAGATCTTCAACGCCGACTGGATCGTGGACGGCCAAAAGAAAAAGCATTCGCTGTTCGGCATGATCAGGCACACGCATGCCGCGCATCCCGCGGGAACGGTAGTCGCCTATGCCGACAACGCCTCCATCATGGAAGGTGCCGAGGTCGCGCGGCTTTATCCGGATGCGTCGGGCGGCTACCGGTATGCGCGCGAATCCACGCACACCTTGATGAAGGTGGAAACCCATAATCATCCGACGGCCATTTCGCCGTTCGCGGGCGCCGCGACCGGCTCGGGCGGGGAAATCCGCGACGAGGGCGCAACCGGGCGCGGATCGAAACCGAAAGCGGGCCTGACCGGGTTTTCGGTTTCGCATCTGCGCATTCCGGGATTCGAGCAACCTTGGGAGCGCCGTAGCGAGGGCAAGCCCGACCGCATCGCCTCGGCGCTGCACATCATGCTGGAGGGGCCGATCGGCGGCGCGTCCTTCAACAATGAATTCGGACGGCCGAACCTGTGCGGTTACTTCCGCACGTATGAGCAGCGCGTCAACGGCACGGTCCGCGGATATCACAAGCCCATCATGCTGGCCGGCGGCGTCGGCTCGATATCCGCATCGCAATCGTTCAAGTCGCCCGTGCCGGCCGGATCGTTGCTGGTGCAAATCGGCGGCCCCGGCATGCTGATCGGCATGGGCGGCGGTGCGGCGTCGAGCATGGACACGGGTTCGAACATCGCCGATCTCGATTTCGATTCCGTCCAGCGCGGCAACGCGGAAATCCAGCGGCGCGCGCAGGAAGTCATCGATCGTTGCTGGGCCATGGGCGAGGGCAATCCCATCCTCTCGATTCACGACGTCGGTGCCGGCGGCCTGTCGAATGCGCTCCCGGAGCTCGTGCACGGCGCGGGCCGCGGCGGCCACATCGACCTGCGCAAGATTCCCTCGGAAGAACCCGGCATGACGCCGGCGCAGGTGTGGTGCAACGAATCCCAGGAACGCTACGTCATGGCGATCGCGCGCGATCGCCTCCAGAGTTTCCAGGCGATCTGCGAGCGCGAGCGCTGTCCGTTCGCGGTCGTGGGCAGCGCGTCCGACGATGGCATGCTCGTGGTCGATGATCCGAAGTTCGACAACCATCCGGTGGACATGGCGCTGGAAGTCGTGCTCGGCAAGCCGCCGAAAATGCTGCGCGACGTCAGGCACGAGCCGCATGCGCGTTCGCGCCTCGACTTGTCCAAGGTCGATTTGGGGGAAGCCGTGGCGCGCGTATTGCGCTTCCCGGCGGTCGCCAACAAGACCTTCCTTATCTCGATCGGCGATCGCACGGTCGGCGGCTTGTGTTCGCGCGATCCCTTCGTCGGGCCCTGGCAGGTGCCTGTTGCGGACGTCGCAGTCACATTGACGGGATTCAACACCGATCGCGGCGAAGCATTCGCGATCGGCGAACGCACACCGCTAGCGGTGCTCGACGGGCCGGCCTCGGGCCGCATGGCGGTCGGTGAGGCGCTGACCAATATCGCCGCGGCCAGCATCGCGAAAATAGGCGACGTCAAGCTGTCGGCCAACTGGATGGCGGCGGCGGGCCATCCCGGCGAAGACGCGATCCTGTTCGACACGGTGCATGCCGTCGCGATGGAGCTGTGCCCCGCGCTGGGCATCAGCATTCCGGTGGGCAAGGATTCGATGTCCATGCGCACGGCGTGGCGCGAAGGCGGCACCAGCAAGGAAGTCGTTGCGCCGCTGTCGCTCATCGTCTCGGCGTTCGCGCCCTGCACGGATGCGCGCCGCACGCTGACGCCGCAATTGCAGCCGGACGACACCGGCACGATCCTGCTTCTCGTCGATCTCGGCGCGGGGGCCAACCGCCTCGGCGGTTCCGTGCTCGCCCAAGTCTACGACAAGGTGGGCGGTGACGTGCCCGACGTCGATTCGCCGGAGCGGCTGAAGGCGTTTTTCGAGACGGTGCAACGATTGAACGGGCAGGGCGCGCTGCTCGCCTATCACGATCGCTCCGACGGCGGATTGCTCGCGTGCCTGGCGGAAATGATGTTCGCCTCTCACGTGGGCCTGACGGTCGACATCGAGGGCGACCCGTTGCCGGCATTGTTCAGCGAAGAACTCGGCGCCGTGCTGCAGATCCGGATATCGGACCTGGCATCGGTCGAGCAGGCGTTCGCCTCGGCGAGATTGTCGGGCTGCGTGCGCAGGCTCGGATCGCTGAATCGCAGCGGCAGGCTGGTGGTGCGCGCGAACGGCACGAAGATCTACGGCGAATCCGGCGTGGCCCTGCAACGGATCTGGTCAGAGATGACCTTCCACCTGCAACGGCTGCGCGACAACCCGGATTGCGCCCGCGAGGAATTCGATCGCGTGCTCGATGTCGCCGATCCGGGCCTGCATGCCAAGCTGACGTTCGACATCGACGACGACGTGGCAGCGCCTTACGTTGCCACGGGTGGACGGCCGAAGGTGGCGATCCTGCGCGAGCAGGGCGTCAACGGCCAGATCGAGATGGCCGCGGCCTTCGACCGCGCCGGTTTCGAAGCCGTCGACGTGCACATGACGGACGTTATCGGCGGGCGACTCACGCTGGATGCGTTCAAGGGCTTCGTCGCCTGCGGCGGATTTTCCTATGGCGACGTGCTCGGCGCCGGCGAGGGCTGGGCGAAATCCATCCTGTTCAACGCGCGCGCGCGCGAGCAGTTCAGCCTGTTCTTCCAGCGCGGCGACGTGTTTGCGCTCGGCGTGTGCAACGGCTGCCAGATGATGAGCAACCTGCACGAGCTCATTCCGGGCACCGAGCACTGGCCGCATTTCGTGCGCAACCGCTCGGAGCAATTCGAGGCGCGCGTGGCGATGGTGGAAGTGCAGCAAAGCCCTTCGCTGTTCTTCGGCGGCATGGCCGGCAGCCGCATGCCGATCGCGGTGGCGCACGGAGAGGGCTTTGCGGAATTTCACGACGGCAACCAGCGGGCGCTGGCGCAAAACCTGATCGCGCTGCGCTTCGTCGACAATCGCGGCAAGCCGACGGAAACCTATCCGCTCAATCCGAACGGGTCGCCGGAGGGGATCACCGGCCTGACCACCGCGGACGGCCGCTTCACGGTGGTCATGCCGCATCCGGAACGCGTGTTCCGCGCCGTGCAGAATTCATGGCACCCCGCGGACTGGAAAGAGGACAGTCCGTGGATCAGGATGTTCAGGAACGCGAGGAGATGGGTCGGCTAGCCGATCGATGACGGGATAACAAAAAAAGGGCGCCGAAAGCGCCCTTTTTCGCGATGCCTCGACATTTCGTTACTTGGCATCGATCTTCTGGATCTTCGCCTTCGCTCGCAGGCTGGCGATGTAGTCGTCACGCATTTTCGTCGCGAGCTGTTGCGTGATTTGCGGCTTCACCTGCTCGAATTCCGGGAAGGGCACGGCGCGCACGTCCTCGAGCTCGATGATGTGATAGCCGTAGTTGGTCTTCACCGGCTCCTTGGTGCGCTCACCCTTGTTCAGCTTCTTCAGCGCTTCGCCGAACGGTTGCACGTAGGCCTCGGCCTCGCTCCAGTCAAGCTCGCCGCCTTCTTCCTTCGATCCGGTGTCTTCGGATTTCTCCTTGGCGATTGCCGCGAAATCGCCGCCCGCGTCGAGGTCGGCGATGATCTGCTTGGCCGCGTCCTCCTCCTTGACCAGGATGTGGCGCGACTTGTACTGCTTGCCGGCATCGCCGCCGCGTTCCGCCTTGACGCGCTCGTATTCCTTGCGCACGTCGTCATCACTCGGCACCAGCTTCCGGTTCATGTCCTCGACCAGCATCGCCAGGATGATCTGCTGCTTCGCCAGGTCCAGTTGCGTCTGGTACTCGACGCTCTTGTCCAGCTTGCGGCGCACGGCTTCCTGCGAAAGGATCTCGCGCGTGATCAGGATCTCGCGCAGATTGTCGCGAAACTCGGGCGTGTCCTGCATCGGCTGCTGGCCGGGCTGGCCCTGCTGCTGTTGCTGGGCCTGCGCGAGCTGGGACTTCGCGACGAAATCGAGCCGCGCCTGCGGGATGCCGGCGCCGTTCACTATCGCGACGTTTTTCTGGTCGCTCCTGGGCTTGGCCGCGGTGCTCTTCGGCTTTGCGGCGGGTTTGCCTTCGGCGGGCTTCGTTTCGGCCGCGGGCTTGGCGTCGGCGTCGCTGTCGGCGGCATGCCCGGCCACGCAGACGGCAAGCAGCGATGCCGCGAGCGCGCCGAGGATTCGGAGTTTGAGGGAGTGCATTGCAGTTCCTTTGATGTCGGAGTTGAACTCTGGATGGGTGGTGGTGCCTGTCATGTCGCCTTCAGCGTTCAACATTGGCTGAAGATCCCAGTTCTTCGGGTGCGTAGGCGCGTATTGCGAGTGCGTGGATCGAGCCCGGCATGAGGTCGGAAAGCGCCGCGTAGATCAGCCTGTGCCGCGCCACCGCTGACTTGCCGGCAAACTGGCCGGATACCATGACGATCTCGTAGTGCCCGCCGCCGGCTTTCGCGCCTGCATGGCCTTCATGGTCGCGGCTGTCGTCGAATACCTCGAGCGAATCCGGCGCAAGAGCGGACAGCCGTTCGCGGATTTTTTCCTCCACGCCCATTACTTGGGGAAAACCTTCCGGTAGGGCTTGACGGTGACCCTGGCGAACACGCCTTCGGTGACGTACGGATCGGCGTTGATCCAGGCCTTCGCTTCTTCGAGCGAATTGAATTCCGCGACGATGAGGCTGCCGGTCATGCCGGCCGGGCCCGGATCGATGCTGTCGATGGCGGGAAAAGCGCCGCCGAGAATCAACTTGCCGGCCGCGATCAGTTCATCCACACGCTTCAGGTGCGCGGGGCGCGCGGCGGTGCGCTTGGCCATGCTGTCGGGAATGTCCTCCCCGATGATTGCATACAACATTATTTCTTCTCCTCGTTTTCCAGGTACCGGCTCAGCATCACGCCCTGCGCGACGATGAAGACCAGCATCAGGCCGGTCGCGCCAAAGAGTTTGAAGTTGACCCAGGTTTCGGTCGGGTAATGCGATGCGACGTAGAGATTGGCCGCGCCCATGACGGCGAAAAACGCGGCCCAGCTCAGGTTCAGGTTTCGCCAGACCGGCGCGGGAAGCGTGAGCTGCTTGTCCATCATGGCGCGAATGAGGTTCTTGTGGAACAGCAGGTCAGCGCCGAGCAGGACCGCACCGAAAAGCCAGTATAGCACCGTGGGTTTCCACTTTATGAATGTCTCGTCGTGCAGCCAGAGCGTGGCGCCGCCGAATATGACGATGATCGACAGGCTGACCCACATCATGGCGTCGACCTTGCGATGGCGCATCCATGACCAGGCCACCTGGCACAGGGTGGCGACGATCGCCACCGCCGTGGCGGTGTAGATGTCCCAGAACTTGAACGCAATGAAAAACAGCAGGACGGGAAAGAGATCGAACAGGAACTTCATGATCGCGAAGGGTATTTGACCGGCGGCATTATGGGCTGAAGCCTTGCCGGTGTCCAACCGCCGGCGCGGTAAGATGGCGGCCTCGTTCGAGCGACAAACAACGGAGGAGTTCGCCATGGCGCAGGTAAAGCTGTTGAACTACGAAGAGGCATCGCCCGAGGCGAGGGCGGTCTTCGACGACATCATGAAGACGCGCAAGACCGACTACATCAACAACATCTGGCGCGCGCTCGCCAACAATCCGCCGGTGCTCAAGCGCTTCTGGAACCAGATGAAGCAGGTCATGATCAAGCCCTCGAGGCTGGACCCGCTGACCAAGGAACTCGTCTACCTTGCGGTGAGCATCAACAACAACTGCGACTATTGCATCAACTCGCACGGCTTCGCCGCCCGCCGGCACGGCATGGACGATGCGATGCTCTCGGAGCTGACCGAGATCGTCGCGCTGGCCAATGCCGGCAATCGACTGACCATCGGCCTGCAGGTCGAGCCCGACGAGCGCTTCAAGCCGCAACATGCGGACGAAGCATGGGCACTCAAGGCGAAATTCGTCGCGAAAAAGAAATCGAAGAAGAACTAGGACGGTCGCATGGACGTGGAAGCCGCGATACGCAGCCGCTACAGTTGCCGCCGATACAAGCCGGACACCGTTCCGGTCGCCGTCATCCGCCGCATCCTCGATGTCGCGCGACAGACCCCGTCCTGGTGCAACACGCAGCCCTGGCACGTGCACGTGGTCAGCGGAACCGCAATGGAAAATTTCAGGACTGCGCTGTATTCGCATGCGGCGGGCGGCGGCCCGCCGAACCCCGACTTCGCGTTTCCGCTGCGCTACGAGGGCATCTATCGCGAGCGTCGCAAGGTCTGCGGCGTGCAGCTATACCAGTCGCTCGGAATCGGTCGCGAGGACAGGACAGCCGCGGCGGAGCAATCCCTGGAGAATTTCCGTTTCTTCGGCGCACCCCACGTGGCGCTCATCACGACCGAGGAGGACCTGGGCGTCTATGGAGCCGTGGATTGCGGGCTCTATGTCGCCAATTTCATGCTGGCGGCCGAGAGCCTGGGCGTCTCGACGATCGCGCAGGCGGCGCTGGCCTCGTATCCGGATTTCATCCGCGCGCATTTCGATATGCCGAAGACGCGGAAATTCGTCTGCGGCATCTCCTTCGGCTATGGCGACCCGGGACATCGTATCAATGGCTACCGAACCGCGCGAGCCGGCGAAGCGGAAGCTACGACCTGGGTGGAGTAGGGCGCGTTATGCCGCCGTCGCGGTGGCCGCAATCCAATCGACAGGCGTACCGACGCGAATTCCCGAGCGCTGCAGGCGGCGGCCGGTCTGGAGCAGGGCCTTGTCCCGCGTGATCAGCCAGCTTGCCTCCGAGGCATGGGCGAGGTCGATGAACTTTTGGTCATCGGCATCGGTGCAGCGGGGCAATCGCGGCTCTGCAGGCAAGCCGGTACCGTGCCATCGTCGGGCGATGGCAAGGACGTCCGCCAACTTTGCCGCCTGGGCGGTCGCGTCGAGCTTGAACTCGGGATAGGCGAGCACGGCCGCCAGTTCCGCCAGGCAGGGCGCATCGATGGCGATCTCGATCGTCGAGCGATCGCGCGCGGCCTTCAGCGGCGCCACCGCCGGGTCGTCGAACACGAGCCAGTCGATCCAGACGTTCGAATCGAGCACGACGCGCATGGCATCAGAATTTTTCGTGCGGACCGAGATAGCGCCACTGGCCGGCGGGGAGGCTGCCCAGCGGGATGCGGCCGATGCGAATGCGCTTCAGGCCCACGACCTTCAACCCGACCAGTTCGCACATGCGCCGGATCTGGCGCTTCCTGCCTTCGCGCAGCACGAAGCGCAGTTGCTCTTCGTTCTGCCACGAAACCCGGGCCGGGCGCAGCGCGACGCCGTCGAGGCTCAGGCCGTGGTTCAGCAATGCGAGCCCCGTCGCGTCCAGCTTGCCCTCGACGCGGACCAGGTATTCCTTCTCGATGGTCGAATCGTCGCCGATCAACTGCTTCGCAATGCGTCCGTCCTGCGTGAACACCAGCAAGCCCGTGGAGTCGATGTCGAGGCGCCCGGCCGGCGCGAGCCCGCGCAGGTGCGCGCGCGAGAATTCGACGGCGGGGTTGTCGGACGCGAACCGGTTCTCGGGAAGCACCAGCGTTACGGCCGGCTTGTACCCGTCTTCGGCCTGTCCCGACACATAGCCAAGCGGCTTGTGCAGCAGGACGGTGACGCGCGAAAGGGCTTCTGCACGCCTGTCGAGCGTGATTTTTTGCGAGGGATGGATGCGCGTGCCGAGTTCTTCCACGCGCACGCCATCGACACGCACCCAGCCACGCTCGATGTATTCATCGGCCTCGCGCCGCGAGCAAAGGCCCTGCTCGGACATGAGCTTCGAGACGCGCACGCGGCCATCCTGCCGGGCTGCCGGCGTTGAAGCGGCCGCGGCCGGCAACTGCGCCCGCGTTGCCAAGGCCGTTGGCGCAGGCGCGACGGCTCTTCGCGCGGGATCTTCGGCTTGTCGGGCGGCTGCCGGAGCTTTTCGCGCGGGTGCTTGCGTGGTTGAAGAGGGCGCCTTGGGCGGCGCGTGGCGCGAACGTTCCGCGAGCCGCGCGCGTGTCGAGCGCGGCTTGTCCGTCCGGGCAGCGGTGCCCCCGGACGGCTTGCGCAGGGTAATGCGGCCGGTCAAGCCGCCGCGACCAGTTCGCGCAGCACGTAGGGCAGGATTCCGCCATGCCGGTAGTAATCGACCTCGATCGGCGTGTCGATACGCAACAGCACCTTGACCTCGCGCGTCGAGCCGTCCTTGCGGTGGATCACCAAGGTGACGTCCTGCTGCGGACGAAACTCGCCGTCCAGGCCGGTGATGTCGAAGGTCTCGTCGCCCTTGATGCCGAGCGAATCCGCGCTATCCGATCCCTTGAACTGCAACGGCAGCACGCCCATGCCGACGAGGTTGGAGCGGTGGATACGCTCGAAGCTCTTGGCGATGACGGCCTTGACCCCGAGCAGCTGCGTGCCCTTCGCCGCCCAGTCGCGCGACGAGCCGGTGCCGTATTCTTCGCCGCCGAAGATTACCGTGGACGTGCCCTCTGCGATGTACTTCATGGCGGCGTCGTAGATCGGCATTTGCTCGCCGGAAGGCTGGAACAGCGTAAGGCCGCCTTCGATGCGGCTGCCATCGGCTTTCGCCGGCAGCATCAGGTTCTTGATGCGCACGTTCGCGAAGGTACCGCGCATCATGACTTCGTGGTTGCCGCGGCGCGCGCCGTAGCTGTTGAAGTCGGGTTTCATGACGTTGTGGCCGATGAGATACTTGCCGGCCGGCGACGTGTCCTTGATCGAGCCCGCCGGGCTGATGTGATCGGTGGTGACGGAATCGCCGAAGATGCCCAGTGCGCGCGCGCCCGAGATCTTGCTCAGGCCCGCCGGCTGCATGCCGAAGCCCTCGAAGAAAGGCGGTTCGGCAATGTACGTCGATGTGGGCCAGTCATAGACCTGGCCGGCCGCCGAGGGCACGCCGTTCCAGAGCGGGTGGTCCTTCGTGAGGTTGCCGTACAGCCGCTGGAAGGTCTTGGAGTCCGTCGCGTATTTCATCTGCGCCTGGATTTCCTTCGACGTCGGCCAGATGTCGCCGATGTAGACCGGCTTGCCGTCCTTGCCGGTGCCGACCGGTTCCGTCATCAGGTCCTTCAGCACCGTGCCGGCGATCGCGTAGGCGACGACGAGCGGCGGGCTGGCGAGGAAGTTGCCGCGCAGGTTCGGATGGATGCGTGCCTCGAAGTTGCGGTTTCCAGACAGCACGGCCGCGCAAACGAGATCATTGCCCACGATCGCTTCGTCGATCGGTTCTGCCAGCGGGCCGGCGTTGCCGATACAGGTGGTACAGCCGTAGGCCGCCACCGTGAAGCCCAGCTTCTCGAGATAAGGTAGCAGGCCGGATGCGGTCAGGTATTCCGTCACCACGCGCGATCCTGGTGCCAGCGAAGTCTTGACGTGCTTCTTGACGGTCAGGCCTTTCTCGACGGCTTTCTTGGCCAGCAGTCCCGCGGCGATCAGCACGCCGGGATTGGACGTGTTGGTGCAGGAGGTGATCGCGGCGATCATGATGTCGCCCGACCCGATGTCGATGCCGTCGCGCGTCTTGAAGCGCTTGCCGAGGTCTTCGGGCTTCTTGGCGAAACCGTTTTCCGCGACCGGTTTGGAGAACAGCTCGGTGACTTTTTTCTTCACGTTGCCGATTTCGATGCGGTCCTGCGGGCGCTTCGGTCCGGCGAGCGAGGGGGCCACGGTCGAGAGATCCAGTTCGACGACTTTCGAATAATCGATCTCGCCCTTCATCGGCACGCCGTACATCTTCTGTGCCTTGAAGTAGGCGGCGAACGCGTCGATCTCCTCCTTGGTGCGCCCGGTGCCCTTGAAGTATTCGACCGTGATGTCGTCGACCGGGAAGAAGCCCATGGTCGCACCGTATTCGGGCGCCATGTTGCCGATGGTGGCGCGGTCCGGCAGGGGCAGGCTGGCCGTGCCTTCGCCGAAGAACTCCACGAACTTGCCGACGACCTTTTCCTTGCGCAGCATTTCCGTGATGGTCAGCACGAGGTCGGTCGCCATGACACCTTCGCGCAGCTTGCCCTTCAGGTTGACGCCGACGACGTCGGGCGTGAGGAAATAGACCGGCTGGCCGAGCATGCCCGCTTCGGCTTCGATGCCGCCCACGCCCCAGCCGACCACGCCGATGCCGTTGATCATGGTCGTGTGCGAATCCGTGCCGACCAGCGTGTCCGGATAATAGACGCCGCCCTTGTGGTGCACGCCGCGCGCGAGGTATTCGAGGTTGACCTGGTGCACGATGCCCACGCCCGGAGGCACGACCTTGAAGGTGTCGAAGGCCTGCATGCCCCATTTCATGAACTGGTAGCGCTCCTTGTTGCGCTGGAATTCCAGCTTCATGTTCAGGTCGAGGGAATCTTTCGTGCCGTAGTGGTCGATCTGCACCGAATGGTCGACGACAAGGTCTACCGGGACGAGCGGCTCGATGAGCTTCGGATTCTTGCCCATCTTCGAGGCTACTCCGCGCATCGCGGCGAGGTCGGCCAGCAGGGGCACGCCGGTGAAGTCCTGCAGCACGATGCGGGCGACGACGAAGGGGATTTCATCGGTTCGCGGCGCGTTCGGCGCCCAGTTCGCCAGCTGGCGGACGTGATCCTCGGTGACCTTCTTGCCGTCGTAGTTGCGCAGCACCGATTCGAGCACGATGCGTATCGACACCGGCAGGCGCGAGATCTTGCCGATGCCGGCCGTCTCCAGCGCCGGCAGCGAATAGAACTTGCCTTTCTTGCCGCCGCCGGCATTGAACTCTTGCAGGGTGTTGAACAGGCTGTGCGTCATGTCGGGTCTCCAGGAGGTGGGTTCAGTTCGCGCAGGGCCCGAGGCGCAGGCCGTTGATGATGTCCAGGATGGGCGAGCTCGCAGTCTCGCCCGCCTTTTTTACATTCTGGGTGTCGGAGTAAGTCGTGGCCGCGGCAACGATGCGGCCGCTTACGGTCGCGGGTTTGCCGCCCAGCTGGCAATTGCCCGAATACTGCCCGCGCTCGCCGTGCCACTCGACCTTCCAGTCGCTGCAGCCACGCTTGTCTTCGCGGGAAAGGAAACCGTTCACCGGAGACATCGGGTCGGCGATGTCGGCGGGCGTGACGCAGAACCGGCCGATCAGGTTCGCCGCCATGCCGCCCGAGCGCGTGAACTCCCAGGTCCCGGGCTGCATCGGGTTCGCGTCGGCATATACCTGCGTCATGCCGAACGCTCCAAGCAAGAAAAGCACCGGGCGGACCATATGAGTTGGCGCGGGTTCAGATCACCATCAGGTCGACAAATTCGTTGACGGGTGTCGCGGCGAGCCGTTTCGCGTCCATGCACAGGTCGAGGATCGCCTTCTGCTGCTTGGCGGGGAAGCGGCGCGCGAGATTGGTCTTGAATTTCTCCACCAGCACCGGCATGCCCTCCTTGCGCCGGCGCTTGTGGCCGATCGGGTACTCGACCACGATTTCCTTCAACTTCTTGCCGTCGCTGAATTCCACCGTCAGGGCGTTGGCGATCGAGCGTTTCTCGGGGTCGTGGTAGTCCTTGGTGAATTTCTTGTCTTCCACGCAAACGATCCTGTCGCGCAGCTTGTCGATGCGCGGGTCGTGCGCGATCTCGTCTTCGTAGTCGGCGGCCGTGAGGCGGCCGAACAGGATGGGGACGGCCACCATGTACTGGATGCAATGGTCCCGATCTGCCGGATTGTTCAACGGGCCCTTCTTGTCGATGATGCGGATGCAGGCCTCGTGCGTGCGGATCGTGATCTTCTTGATGTCCTCCGGCTTCTTGCCCAGCTTCGCGAGCTCGCCGTGGATCGTCATCGCCGCTTCCACCGCGGTCTGAGAATGGAATTCGGCGGGGAAGGAAATCTTGAACAGCACGTTCTCCATCACGTAGCTGCCATAGGGGCGCTGGAACTGGAACTCCCTGCCCTTGAACAGCACGTCGTAAAAGCCCCAGGTCTTGGCGCTCAGTACTGACGGGTAACCCATCTCACCGGTCTTTGCGATGAGCGCCAGGCGCACGGCGCGACTGGTGGCGTCGCCGGCGGCCCAGCTCTTGCGCGATCCGGTGTTGGGCGAGTGGCGATAGGTGCGCAAGGATTGGCCGTCGACCCACGCCAGGGACACGGCGTTCAGGATTTCCTCCCGCGACAGGCCGAGCATCTCGGCGACTACCGCCGTGGAAGCAACCTTCACCAGCACGACGTGGTCGAGCCCGACCTTGTTGAAGCTGTTCTCCAGCGCGATGCAGCCCTGGATCTCGTGCGCCTTGATCATGCCCGTCAGCACGTCCTGCACCGTCAGCGGCTTCTTGCCGAGTGCGACGGCGTTGCGCGACAGCCAGTCGGCCACCGCGAGAATGCCGCCCAGGTTGTCGGACGGATGTCCCCATTCGGCGGCGAGCCAGGTGTCGTTGAAGTCAAGCCAGCGGATCATGGCGCCGATGTTGAACGCGGCTTGAATGGGGTCGAGCTGGTGCGGTGTTCCGGGAACCTTTGCGCCGTTGGGCACCATCGTGCCCGCAACGACGGGGCCGAGCAGCTTGGTGCACGCCGGGTATTCCAGCGCCTCGAATCCGCAACCGAGGGTATCCATCAGGCAGTAGCGCGCCGTGTCGTACGCCTCCTTGCTGGTGATCTTGTATTTCGTGACGTAGTCGACAATGTCGACCAGGACCTGGTCGGGCTTCGGGCGGACGTTGGAGATGTGGGCGGACATGGGTGCAAGGCCTGTCGGTGAATGTGTCGGATGTCGGATCGTGGTCGAATTCGCTGGCTGGTGAGGCGTGAGGAAAAAGGGGCGAGGGGTGAAACCTTCCCCCTCTCTCCTTCCTCCCTACTCCTTACGCATTGTTCATTTTCTTTTCTCGATTCCGACCCATTTCAGATTCTCGGGGCCGGTGTAGTTCGCGCTCGGGCGGATGATCTTGCCGTCCTGGCGTTGCTCGATGACGTGCGCCGACCAGCCCGACGTGCGGCTGATCACGAAGATCGGCGTGAACATCGCGGTGGGTACGCCCATCTGGCTGTAGCTTACGGCCGAGAACCAGTCGAGGTTCGGGAACATCTCCTTCTCGTTCCACATGACCGTCTCGATGCGCTCGGCGATATCGAACAGGTTCGTGTCGCCGTTGGCCTGGCACAGGCGGCGCGCGACTTCCTTGATGACCTTGTTGCGCGGGTCGCTGATGGTATAGACCGGATGGCCGAAGCCGATGACGATTTCCTTGTTGCCGATGCGCCGCTTGATGTCTTCCTCCGCCTGCTGCGCGGAGTGATAGCGGCCCTGGATTTCGTAGGCCACTTCGTTGGCGCCGCCGTGCTTCGGGCCGCGCAGGGCACCAATGCCGGCGGTGATCGACGAATACATGTCGGAACCGGTGCCGGCGACGACACGGCAGGCAAACGTCGATGCGTTGAATTCATGCTCCGCGTACAGGATCAGGGACGTGTGCATCGCGCGCTCCCATTCCGCGGAGGGCGCCTTGCCGTGCAGCAGGTGCAGGAAATGCGCGCCGATGGAATCGTCGTCGGTCTCGGTGTCGATGCGCTTGCCGTTGTAGCTCCAGTGGTACCAGTAGAGCAGCATGGAGCCGAAGGAAGCCATCAGGCGATCGGCGATGTCGCGCGCGCCGGTGACGTTATGGTCGTCTTTCTCCGGCAGTACCGTGCCGAGCGCCGAGCACGCCGAGCGCAGCACGTCCATCGGATGCGCGGATGCCGGAATCCATTCGAGCGCCGCCTTGACGTTGGCGGGAATGCCGCGCAGCGCCTTCAGCTTGCGCTTGTAGTTCGCCAGCTCGGCCTTCGTCGGCAGCTTCTCGTGCACCAGCAGGTAGGCGATTTCCTCGAACTCGGCGGCTTCGGCGAAATCCAGGATGTCGTAGCCGCGGTAGTGCAGGTCGTTGCCGGTGCGGCCCACCGTGCATAGCGCGGTGTTGCCGGCGGGCACGCCGGACAGGGCGACGGACTTCTTGGGCTTCGGGGTAACGGCGACAGCCTCGCTCATTTCTGTTTTCCTTTCGCGAACAGTTCGTCGAGCTTGTTTTCGTAGTCGTGGTAGCCGAGGTACTTGTACAGGTCCGCCCGCGTCTGCATCATCGGAATCAGGTTCTTCTGCGTGCCTTCTGCTCGAATGGTCTCGTAGACCTTCAGCGCGGCCGCGTTCATGGCGCGATACGCCGAGCAGCAATACAGCACGATGTCGACTTCGGCGGAGCCCAGCTCCCTGGTGGTGAACAACGGCGTCTGGCCGAACTCCGTGATGTTCGCCAGGATGGGCACCTTCACCGCGCTCTTGAACTTGCGGTACATCGACAGCTCGGTCATGGCTTCCGGGAAGATCATGTCGGCGCCGGCTTCCACGTAAGCGCAGGCGCGGTCGATCGCCGCGTCGATGCCTTCGACTGCCAGCGCGTCGGTGCGCGCCATGATCACGAAACCGGGATCGGTGCGCGCATCGACCGCGGCCTTCACGCGGTCGACCATTTCCTCCTTGCTCACGACTTCCTTGCCGGGACGGTGGCCGCAACGTTTGGCGCCGACCTGGTCCTCCATGTGCACGGCGCCGGCGCCGGCCTTGATCATGGCGCGGACGGTGCGGGCGATGTTGAAGGCGCTGCCCCAGCCGGTATCGATGTCCACGAGCAGGGGCAGGGTGGTGACTTCGGTAATGCGGCGCACGTCGGTCAATACGTCTTCCAGCGTGCTGATGCCCAGGTCGGGCATGCCCAGCGAATTCGCGGCGACGCCGCCGCCGGAAAGATAAAGCGCCTTGAAGCCGGTCGCCTCCGCCATGCGCGCGGTGTAGGCGTTGATGGCGCCGATGACCTGCAGCGGCTTTTCCGTGGCGACTGCCGCGCGGAACTTGTGCCCCGCGCTCGATTGGTGTGCTTCGGGATGGTTCATCGCAGCCTCCTTGCGGGTTTACTTCAGCAGGTGCTTGATCGCGTCGCGCTCTTCCTCGAGCTCCTTCAAGGTGGCGTCCATCTTCGAGCGGCTGAAGGCGTCGATCTCGAGGTTCTTGATCATCTGGTACTTGCCGCCGGCGCAGGTGACCGGGAAGCCGTACATCACGCCTTCGGGTATGCCGTACGAGCCGTCTGAGGCAAAGCCCATGGTGACCCATTTGCCGTTGGTGCCCATGACCCAGTCGCGCACATGGTCGATGGCCGCGTTCGCGGCCGAGGCCGCCGAAGACAGGCCGCGCGCCTCGATGATGGCCGCGCCGCGCTTGCCCACCGTCGGGATGAAGATGTCGCGATACCAGGCCTCGTCGTTGACGACTTTCGGCGCCGGCTGGCCGGCGATGGTGGCGAAGCGATAGTCGGGATACATGGTCGGGGAATGGTTTCCCCAGACGATGACCTTCTCGATGGAGTCGACCGGCTTGCCCGTCTTGGTGGCCAGTTGCGACAGCGCGCGGTTGTGGTCCAGGCGCAGCATGGCGGTGAAATTCTCGCGCGGCAAGCCCGGCGCGCTCTTCATGGCGATGTAGGCGTTGGTGTTGGCCGGATTGCCGACCACCAGGATTTTCGCGGTGCGCTTGGCGACTTCGTCCAGCGCGCGGCCCTGGCCGGTGAAAATGGCGCCGTTGGCTTCGAGCAGGTCCTTGCGCTCCATGCCCTTCGAGCGCGGGCGCGCGCCGACCAGCAGGGCGACGTCGATGTCCTTGAACGCGACCTTTGGGTCGGATGCCGCCACCATGCCCGCCAGAAGGGGAAAGGCGCAGTCTTCCAGTTCCATCATCACGCCCTTGAGCGCGGCCTGCGCCTTCTCGTCCGGGATTTCCAGCAGCTGCAGGATGACCGGCTGGTCCTTGCCCAGCATTTCGCCGCTGGCGATGCGGAACAGCAGGCTGTAGCCGATCTGGCCGGCGGCGCCCGTGACTGCGACTCGGAGGGGGGATTTCATATGGGGTGCACTCCTGCTTTCGGTTGGCTTAAGAACAAGGGAGTAACGGAGCCGGACCGGCCCGCCTGAACCGCAGGTTCACATGCCGGACATGCGGGGCAGGCAGGCTGTCTTCCGCCGGCGATATTAACGGCGCGGGTTTGCCGGTGTCAAACAAGTCTTATATCTTATAAAAGACATCTGTTATCGTGGACGCCGGTCCCGCCGATATGCTAAAAACGCCGCTGCGACTTCGCCCGTGACATGAAGACCCTCGCCAATCCCATAGCACCCGCCTTCCAGCCCCTGTACCGGCAGATCAAGACGCTGATCACGCAGAGCCTCGTCTCGGGCGAGTGGCGCCCGGGCGAGCTGATTCCCAGTGAGATCGAGCTGGCCAGCCGCTTCAGCGTGAGCCAGGGCACGGTGCGCAAGGCCATCGGCGAACTGGCCGACCAGAACCTGCTGGTCCGCCAGCAGGGTAAGGGGACTTTCGTTGCCTCGCATTCCGAGGAACGCAGCAAGTTTCCTTACCTGAGGATTACGCCGGATCGCGGCGCGCTCGACGAGCTGGCCGCGTCGCTGATCGACTGCCGCAAGGCCAAGCTCGACGCTGCATCCGGCAAGAAGCTCGGGCTGGCTGCCGGCACGGCCGCCTTCGTGGTGACGCGGACCCTTTCCGTGTCCGGCAAGAAGGCCATCTACGAGGAAATCCGCCTGCCCGCCGCGCGCTTCAAGGGCCTGTCTTCCGAGGTCATCGAGCGGCACCACTGCATGCTCTACAGCATGTACGAGACCGAATACGACATCCGCATCCTGCACGTCGAGGAGCAGATCAAGGCGCTGGCGGCGGAAAAAACGGCGGCGCACCACCTCGGAATTCCCGAAGGCCTGCCGTTATTGGTGATCGAACGCGTAGCCTATACTTACGCCGACAAGGCGGTCGAATTGCGCCGCAGCTACTGCAGCACCCGAGAGCATCACTATCGAAATCGCATCGTATGAACGCCGAGACCGGATTCCGCAGATGATCGCAAGCCAACGACCGAAATACCTGGACCTGCTCCGCATCCGGCTGCCATTGCCGGGGCTGGTTTCCATCCTTCATCGCATCAGCGGCGCCGGCTTGTTCGCGCTTGCGTGGATTCCGCTCTACCTGCTCGAGGCGAGCCTGCGCTCGCCTGAAAGCAACGCGCACTTCCACGAGCTCGTCGGCCACGGCATCGTCAAGCTGGTGCTCATCGGCATGCTGTGGGCGTTCCTGCACCACTTTTTCGCCGGATTGCGCTTCCTGCTGCTCGACGTCCACGTCGCAAGCGACCTCAAGTCGACCCGCGCGATGAGCATGGCGGTGCTCGCATTGAGCCTGGCGCTGACGGTCATCATCGGGGTCGCGCTATGGTGAAGCGCATCGTCACCGGCGCGCATTACGGGCTGACGGACTGGCTCGCGCAACGTGTGACCGCCGTGATCATGGCGGTCTACGTCATCGTTTTCGTCGGCATGCTGCTGGCCTGTACGCCGAAGAGCTATGACGACTGGCACCGGTTGTTCGCGCACCAGGCGATGCGCATCGCCACGCTGGTATTTTTCCTCAGCCTGTTCTGGCATGCCTGGATAGGCATGCGCGACATCCTGATGGACTACATCAAGCCCACCGGCGTGCGCCTCGTCCTGGAAGTCGCGGTCGTGCTGGTCCTGGTCGCGTACGCGATCTGGACCGTTCAGATTCTCTGGAGTGCCTAGATGACCATCCCGGTCAGGAAATTCGATGCGGTAATCGTCGGCGCCGGCGGCGCCGGCATGCGGGCCTCGCTGCAGCTTGCCGAGGCGGGATTCAAGGTCGCAGTCCTCTCCAAGGTCTTCCCCACGCGTTCGCATACGGTCGCGGCGCAGGGAGGCATCGGCGCCGCGCTCGGCAACATGGGCGAGGACAACTGGATGTGGCACATGTACGACACCGTGAAGGGTTCGGACTGGCTGGGCGACCAGGATGCGATCGAATTCCTGTGCCGCGAAGCACCCAAGGTCGTCGTCGAGCTCGAGCATTTCGGCATGCCGTTCGATCGCAATGCCAACGGCACGGTCTACCAGCGCCCGTTCGGCGGCCACATGCAGAACTTCGGCGCAGGGCCTGCGGTGCAGCGCTCCTGTTGCGCGGCGGACCGCACCGGCCACGCGATGCTGCACACGCTCTACCAGCGCAACGTGCGCGCGAACACGCATTTCTTCGTCGAATGGATGGCGCTGGACCTGGTGCGGGATGCGTCAGGCCAGGTGCTCGGCGTGACGGCGATGGAAATGGAAACGGGCGAAGTTTCCATCCTGCACGCGCGCGCGGTGTTGTTCGCGACCGGCGGGGCAGGGCGAATTTATTCCGCGAGCACGAACGCCTTCATCAATACCGGCGATGGCCTGGGCATGGCGGCGCGCGCCGGCATTCCGCTGGAGGACATGGAATTCTGGCAATTCCATCCCACGGGTGTCGCCGGCGCTGGCGTGCTGATCACCGAAGGGGTGCGCGGCGAAGGCGGGTATCTGCTCAACAAGAACGGCGAGCGCTTCATGGAGCGCTATGCGCCGAATGCGAAAGACCTGGCCAGCCGGGACGTCGTATCGCGCGCCATGGCCACCGAGATCAAGGAAGGTCGGGGCGCAGGCCCGGATGGCGACTACGTGCTGCTGAAGCTCGACCATCTTGGCGTAGACCTGATCGAGAGCAAGCTGCCGGGCATCCGCGAGATTGCGAAAAAATTCGCGAACGTCGACCCGATCAAGGATCCGATCCCGGTCGTGCCGACCTGCCACTACCAGATGGGCGGCATCCCGACCAACTATCGTGGCGAAGTCGTTGCGCCGCTGGCCGGCAACCCGGAGGCGGTAGTCCCGGGCTTCTACGCCGCCGGCGAGTGCGCCTGCGCGTCGGTGCACGGCGCGAACCGGCTGGGAACGAATTCGCTGACGGACCTCCTGGTGTTTGGCAAGGCGTCCGGCGATACGATGATCCGCTTCCTGAAAGAGAATCCCGGCCACAAGGACTTGCCGAAGGATGCGGCCGACCGCACTTCCGCGCGCCTCGCGCGGCTGGACGGCCAGGCGAACGGGGAGAGCGTGTTCGAGGTCGGCGCCGAGATGCGCCGGATCATGCAGGCGCATTGCGGCGTGTTCCGCTTCCCGGACATGCTGGTCGACGGCGTGAAGAAGATCAAGGCGACGGCCGAGCGCGCGCAGCGCACGCAGATCAAGGACAAGAGCAAGGTGTTCAACACGGCCCGCGTCGAAGCGCTGGAGCTGGACAACCTCATCGAAGTGGCGGTGGCCACGCTGGTTTCCGCGGAGGCCCGCACCGAAAGCCGCGGCGCGCATGACCGCTCGGACCACCACCAGCGCGACGACGTGAACTGGCTGAAGCATACCCTTTGGTACAAGGAAGGCAGCCGGCTCGACTACAAGCCAGTGCACATGAAGCCGCTGACGGTGCAGACCGTCGAACCGAAGGTGAGGAGTTATTGAATCAACATCGGGGCGATTGCCGGGGAGGCGGAGTGCAGACACCGCCGCGCATGCCGGGTCCCGACCACCAGGAGATTGCATGAAATTCAGGATCTACCGCTTCGATCCGGACAAGGATTCGCAGCCGCGCATGCAGGAGTACGACGTGGAAATGCAGCAGTCCGACCGCATGCTGCTGGACGCGCTGATCCGCATCAAGGCAATCGACGATTCGCTCTCGCTGCGACGTTCCTGCCGCGAAGGCGTTTGCGGATCGGACGCGATGAACATCAACGGCAAGAACGGCCTGGCGTGCATCACGCGCCTGTCGGACCTGAAGGAGCCGGTCGAGCTGCGGCCGCTGCCCGGCCTGCCGGTGATCCGCGACCTGATCGTGGACATGACGCAGTTCTTCAAGCAATACCATTCGATCAAGCCCTACCTGGTCAACAACGAGCCGGCACCGGAGAAGGAAAGGCTGCAGGCGCCCGCCGACAGGGAGGAACTCGACGGCTTGTACGAATGCATCCTGTGCGCGTGCTGCTCGACTGCCTGCCCGTCGTTCTGGTGGAATCCGGACAAGTTCGTCGGTCCGGCCGGGCTGCTGCAGGCCTATCGCTTTCTCGCGGATTCGCGGGACGAGGCGACCAGCGAGCGCCTGGACAATCTCGAGGATCCGTACCGGCTATTCCGCTGCCACTCGATCATGAATTGCGTGGACGTCTGCCCGAAGGGCCTGAACCCGACGCGGGCGATCGGCAAGATCAAGGACCTGATGGTCAAGCGGGCAGTCTAGGCGTTCGATGTCCGAGGCCGACCGGATTCGCTGGCAATGTCGGCGCGGTTTGCTGGAGCTGGACCTCGTCCTGGCCAGATTCCTGGACGTTCATTTGGAAAATTTGTCGCCCGAGAAGTTATCGATATTCCGGCAATTGCTCGACTGGCCCGATAACGATCTGTGGGATCTCGTTACCGGTAAAGTGTCGCCGCCGAATGCCGAAACAGCAGGGATCATCAAATTATTTGAATGAATCTTGGTGCGCCGCATCCGGATGAGGGAATCCTGCGGGAAGCTGCTAAACTCAATGCTTTAACGGATCAAAACGAGAGCGGGGAATCATGGACAGCAAGCGCACCGCAACAATCTCCTTTGACGAAGCCGGCAAGCCGATCGAGTTCCCCGTCCTGAGCGGTTCGATAGGGCCCGATGTCGTCGACATCCGCACGTTGCTCGCCAAGACCGGAAAATTCACGTTCGACCCGGGCTTCATGTCCACCGCCAGTTGTCGCTCCGCGATCACCTATATCGACGGCGACGAGGGCGTGTTGCTTTACCGCGGCTATCCGATCGAGCAGCTCGCGGAACACTGCGACTTCCTCGAAGTCTGCTACCTGCTGCTGAAAGGCGAGTTGCCGAACGCAGAGCAGAAGCAGCAATTCGTGACGACCGTCACGCGGCATACGATGGTCCATGACCAGCTCAGCAACTTCTTCCGCGGCTTCCGGCGCGACGCCCATCCGATGGCGGTCATGGTCGGCACGGTCGGCGCGCTGTCGGCGTTCTATCACGACTCGCTGGACCTGAATAATCCGGCGCATCGCGAAATCTCCGCGTTTCGCCTGATCGCGAAAATGCCGACGATCACGGCGATGGCGTACAAGTACACCATGGGCCAGCCGTTCGTGTACCCGCTGAATTCGCTTTCCTACACGGCGAACTTCATGCGCATGATGTTCGCGGTGCCTGCCGAAGAATACAAGGTCAATCCGGTGCTGGTGCGCGCGCTCGACCGCATCTTCATCCTGCATGCCGACCACGAGCAGAACGCATCGACCTCGACGGTGAGGTTGTCCGGCTCGTCGGGCGCAAACCCCTTTGCATGCATAGCCGCCGGCATCGCCTGCCTGTGGGGTCCCGCGCACGGCGGCGCGAACGAGGCCGCGCTGAACATGCTGGAGCAGATTGGCGACGTTTCGAAGATCGGCGAGTTCATCACGAAGGTGAAGGACAAGAATTCCGGCGTAAAGCTCATGGGGTTCGGCCACCGGGTCTACAAGAACTACGATCCGCGCGCCAAGCTCATGCGAGAGACCTGCTACGAAGTCCTGAACGAGCTCGGCCTGCAGAACGACCGCCTGTTCAAGCTGGCGATGGCGCTGGAGAAGATCGCGCTGGAGGACGATTACTTCGTCAGCCGCAAGCTCTATCCGAACGTGGATTTCTATTCCGGCATCGTCCAGCGCGCGCTCGGCATCCCGGTTTCGATGTTCACCTGCATCTTCGCGCTGGCGCGTACCGTCGGCTGGATTGCCCAGTGGAACGAGATGATCGCCGACCCGGAACAAAAGATCGGGCGGCCGCGCCAGCTCTATACCGGCGCCGCCAAGCGCGACGTCCTGCCCATCGAGAAACGCTGACGCCTGCAGGCAGGCGACGATTGCGCCGGGGCTTTTCGCCCCCACATTGGAGAGGAGAGTAATCGCCATGATGAAGGAATTCCTGGGCAGTTCGTACCTCTTCGGCGGCAACGCGCCTTTCATCGAGGACTTGTACGAAAGCTGGCTGGACAACCCGGAAGCGGTATCGCCGGAGTGGCGCCGGTATTTCGACCAGATGCAGCAGCAGACGGCGGGCGCGCGCGACGTGGCGCATGCGCCGGTGGTCGACTCGTTCATTCGCCTGGCGAAAAAGCGCGGCAACGGCAACGGGCAGATGCACGTTCCCGCCGGCACGGCTTCGACGGTGGAAAAGAAGCAGGTTTCCGTCCTGCAGATGATCAACGCCTATCGCTTCCTGGGCGTGCGCCACGCCAGCGTGGATCCACTGAAGCGCTTCGACAAGCCGATCGTTCCCGAGCTCGATCCCGCGTACTACGGGTTTGCCGAAGCCGACATGAATCTCGTGTTCAACAGCGGTTCGCTGGTCGGTCCCGACCAGATGCCGCTGCGCGAGATCCTGCGCGCGGTCAGGGAAACCTACTGCGGCAGCATCGGCGTCGAATACATGTACATCACCGACACGCAGATCAAGCGCTGGATCCAGCAGCGCTTCGAGGGCGTGCGCTCCCAGCCCAGCTACGACGCGGACTTCAAGCGCCACATCCTCGAGCGCCTCACGGCCGCCGAGACGCTGGAAAAATACCTGCATACGCGTTACGTCGGCCAGAAGCGTTTCTCGATGGAGGGCGGCGACAGCACGATCCCGCTGCTCGATCTCATGCTCCAGCGCGCCGGCACCAAGGGCATCCAGGAAACCGTGATCGGCATGGCGCATCGCGGGCGCCTGAACGTGCTGGTGAATACGCTGGGCAAGATGCCCAAGGACCTGTTCTCGGAGTTCGAGGGCAAGCAGGCCGAGCAGTTGCCGATGGGCGACGTCAAGTACCACCAGGGTTTCTCGTCGGACATCATGACGCCGGGCGGGCCGATGCACCTCACGCTCGCATTCAATCCGTCGCACCTCGAGATCGTCAATCCGGTCGTCGAGGGATCCGTGCGCGCGCGCCAGCATCGGCGCAAGGACAGGGACGGCACGCAAGTCTTGCCGATCGTGCTGCATGGCGATGCGGCATTTTCCGGGCAGGGCGTGGTCATGGAGACGCTGAACCTGTCGCAGACGCGCGGATACGGCACCGGCGGCACGGTGCACGTCATCATCAACAACCAGATCGGCTTTACCACGTCGGACACGCGCGACACGCGCTCCACGTTGTATTGCACCGACATCGCGAAAATGATCGAGGCGCCGATATTCCATGTCAACGGTGACGATCCCGAAGCGGTCGCGCTGGTGACGGAGATCGCGCTGGACTTCCGCATGGAATTCCACAAGGACGTGGTCATCGACCTGGTTTGCTTCCGCAAGCTCGGCCACAACGAGCAGGACGAGCCGATGGTGACGCAGCCGCTGATGTACAAGCTGATCGCGCAGCATCCCGGCACCCGCAAGCTGTACGCCGAGAAGCTGGCCGCGCAGGGCGTGATCAAGCCGGCAGAGGCCGATGACATGATCAAGACCTACCGTGATGCGCTCGACGCCGGTTTCCACACCAACAAGACCATCCTGTCGAATTACAAGCCGCCGTTCCAGGTGAACTGGGCGCCGTTCAAGAACATCCCCTGGAACTACAAGGCCGTCACCGGCCTGCCGATGGACGTGCTGAAGCAGCTCGCCACCAAGCTGACAACGGTGCCGCAGCACTTCAAGCTGCATCCTCGCGTCGAGAAAATCATTTCCGATCGCCGCGCGATGGCCGCCGGCACGCTGCCGCTGGACTGGGGCATGGCGGAAAACCTCGCTTATGCAGCGCTGCTCAAGGACGGTTTCGCCGTGCGCCTCTCCGGGCAGGACAGCGGTCGCGGGACGTTCTTTCACCGGCATGCGGTCTGGCATGACCAGAACCGCGAGAAGTGGGACGCCGGCACCTATATTCCGCTACAGCACATCAGCGACAATCAGCCGGACTTCGTGGTCATCGACTCGGTGCTGTCGGAAGAAGCCGTGCTCGGATTCGAATACGGTTATGCGACCGCCGAACCCAACGAGCTGGTGATCTGGGAAGCGCAGTTCGGCGACTTCGCCAACGGCGCGCAGGTCGTCATCGACCAGTTCATCGCAGCCGGCGAAGTGAAGTGGGGCCGCATTTGCGGGCTCGCGCTGATGCTGCCGCACGGCTATGAGGGTCAGGGGCCGGAGCACTCGTCGGCCCGTATCGAGCGTTACCTGCAACTGTGCGCGGACTACAACATGCAGATCGTCGTGCCGTCGACCCCGGCGCAGATGTTCCACGTGTTGCGCCGGCAAATGGTGCGGCCGTTCCGCAAGCCGCTGATCATTTTCAGCCCGAAGAGCCTGCTGCGCCACAAGGAATCCATCTCGACGCTGGAAGACATCGCCAGCGGCGAATTCCAGACCGTGAGCCCGGACGCGGAGTTGCAAAATCCGCAAAAGGTGAAGCGGGTGGTGTTCTGCAGCGGCAAGGTGTATTTCGACCTCGTGGCCGCGCGGCGCGAAAAAGGCATCGACGACATCGCAATCGTTCGCCTGGAGCAGCTCTATCCGTTCCCGCACGATCAGTTCAAGGTCGAGATCGACCGCTACAAGGATGCGAAGGAAATCGTCTGGTGCCAGGAAGAGCCGGGCAACCAGGGCGCGTGGCATCGCATCCAGCATTACCTGCAGCGCCAGATGCTGCCGCACCAGAAGTTGTCGTACGCGCTGAGGCCGTCATCTTCGTCGCCGGCCGGAGGCTATCTTGCATTGCATAACCAGCGGCAGAAGGCCGTCGTGGATGCCGCGCTCACGCACGGCGTCTGAGGCTCAACCTACAAACGAACACGTGGAATCAACAAGGAATAAGCCATGCTAGTCGAGGTCAAGGTTCCGGCACTGTCCGAATCGGTTGCCGAAGCCACATTGCTGTCGTGGCACAAAAAGGCGGGCGAAGTCGTCAAGCGCGACGAGAACCTCATCGATATCGAAACCGACAAGGTCGTGCTGGAATTGCCCGCACCCGTGTCGGGCGTATTAAGCAAGGTCATCAAGGGCGATGGCGGCACGGTGACCAGCAACGAGGTCATTGCGACGATCGACACGGAGGGCAAGGGTGCTGAAGCTGCGACGGCAGCGGCTCCCGCAGCGAAGGCCGCGGCGGCGTCCGCACCAGCGGCAGCCGCGGCGCCAAAGCCGGGATCGCCCGCAGTCATGCCGTCCGCCAGGAAAATCGCCGCCGACAACAACGTCGATACGTCGCAGATTGCGGGAAGCGGCCGCGGAGGCAGGGTCACAAAGGAAGACGTCACCACGCAGGTGCAGGCGCCCGCGCCGGCGGCCAAGCTCGCCGCGCCTCCAGCGCCCTCTCCCGTGAACGTCGATCGCGTCCTGGGCGACCGGCCGGAGCAGCGCGTGGCCATGTCCCGCCTGCGCCAGCGCGTCGCGCAACGCCTGCTGGAGTCGCAATCGACGGCGGCCATCCTCACGACGTTCAACGAAGTCAACATGCAGCCGGTCATGGACATGCGCAACCGGTACAAGGACAAGTTCGAGAAGGAGCACGGGGCCAAGCTCGGCTTCATGTCGTTCTTCGTGAAGGCGGCGGTGCACGCGCTCAAGAAGTATCCCGTCGTGAATGCATCGGTCGATGGCAACGACATCGTCTATCACGGTTACTTCGACGTCGGCATCGCGGTGGGCAGCCCGCGCGGGCTGGTGGTGCCCATCCTGCGCAACTGCGACCAGCTTTCATTCGCCGACGTGGAAAAGCAGATCGGCGATTTTGGCAAGCGCGCCCAGGACGGCAAGCTCTCCATCGACGAACTGACCGGCGGCACGTTCTCGATTTCAAATGGCGGCGTGTTCGGTTCCATGCTGTCCACGCCGATCATCAATCCGCCGCAAAGCGCGATACTCGGTGTGCATGCCACGAAGGACCGTCCGGTCGTGGAAAACGGCCAGGTCGTCATTCGTCCGATGAACTACCTGGCGCTGTCCTACGACCATCGCATCATCGACGGCCGCGAGGCGGTGCTGTTCCTGGTGGCGATCAAGGATGCGCTGGAAGATCCCGCGCGGTTGCTGCTTGAACTTTGATTTTTACCACAGGGGCACAGGGAAACAAGAGAAATGCCGGGCGGGAACAGGGTAGCCCTGTTTTCTCCCTGTCTCTGCGTCTGTGTGATTAACTCGCGAGCAATCCATGGCCAAGATCTTTGACGTTGCCGTAATCGGCGCCGGCCCGGGCGGATACACGGCCGCGATCCGCGCTGCCCAGCTGGGGCTCAGCACCGTCTGCATCGACGAATGGAAAAACACAAAGGGCAAGGCCAGCCTGGGCGGCACCTGCCTGAACGTCGGCTGCATTCCGTCCAAGGCCCTGCTCGAATCGTCGGAAAACTACGAGCGCGCGCTGCATAAATTCGGCGATCACGGCATCACGGTCAAGGAAGTGTCGATTGACGTGGCGAAGATGCTCGAGCGCAAGGACAAGATCGTCGACACCTTCACCGGCGGCATCGGCCTGCTGTTCCGCAAGAACAAGGTCGCGTCCATGCACGGCCGCGCAAAATTCACCGGCAAAACGGATAATTACCAGATCGAGGTGCGCGACGGCGACACCGCCGAGACCATAGAGGCGAAGCACGTCATTATCGCGTCGGGTTCGACGGCCCGCCAACTGCCTTTCGCACCCGTGGATAACGATCGCATCGTCGACAACGTCGGCGCCTTGTCATTGGGTGAAGTGCCCAGGCGCCTCGGCGTGATCGGCGCCGGCGTCATCGGCCTGGAAATGGGCAGCGTCTGGAAGCGCCTCGGGTCGGAGGTGACGGTCCTCGAAGCGCTGCCTGCGTTCCTGCAGGCGGCCGATGAAGCGGTGGCGAAGGAGGCCTTCCGGGTATTCACGAAAGTCGTCGGGCTCGACATTCGCCTGGGCGTCAAGATCAGCGCGGTCAAGACGACGAAAAAATCGGTGACGGTGGAGTTTGCCGATGCCGTCGGCGAACAGAAAATGGAGTTCGACCGGCTGATCGTCGCCGTTGGACGCGTGCCGAATTCGGCGAACCTCGGTGCGGAAGTCGTCGGCCTGAAGGTCGATGCGCGCGGTTTCGTCGAGGTCGACGAGCACTGCAAGTCCAACCTGCCCAACGTCTATGCCATCGGCGACGTCGTGCGCGGGCCGATGCTGGCGCACAAGTCATCGGAAGAGGGTGTCATGGTTGCCGAGATCATCGCCGGCCAGACCGGCCACGTCGACCTGGGCACCATCCCCTGGGTGATCTACACGTCGCCCGAGATCGCATGGGTCGGCAAGACCGAGCAGGAATTGAAGGCGAAAGGCATCGCGTACAAGGCCGGGCAGTTCCCGTTCATCGTAAACGGGCGAGCGCGGGCGATCGGGGAGACGGCGGGGTTTGTGAAGGTGCTGGCCGACGCGAAGACCGACCGCATCCTTGGCGTGCACATGATCGGCCCCTATGCGTCCGAATTGATCTCGGAAGCGGTGGTGGCCATGGAATTCGGCGCGGCGTCCGAGGACATCGCACGCATCGTGCATGCGCATCCGACGCTGGCGGAGTCGCTGCACGAAGCCGCACTCGCCGTGGACAAGCGCACGATCAACCTGTGATGGGTGGGGCGGCGCAGGCGGACGCATCCCGATCCTTCGCCGATTTCGCACGCGCAACCGCACAATCCCACGGCTTCTCGCTCGACCACTCGCAGTCGCGCGCGCTCGAGCATTTCGAGCGCCTTTGCGACGAGCTCGTCGCGTCCGAACAAAACAGCCACTCCCTGCTGCGGATATTCCAGCGCCAGCAGATGCCGCGCGGCCTCTACCTGTGGGGTGCCGTCGGCCGCGGGAAAAGTTTCCTCATGGACACCTTCTTCGATGCCGTGCCCGTTGAACGCAAGGCGCGCGTCCATTTCCACCGCTTCATGCAGGACATTCACCATCGGCTGCGCGATGCGCAGGGCCAGGAAAATCCGCTGTCGCTGATCGCGCGCGACCTGGGCAGGCAGGCACGCCTGCTATGCCTGGACGAATTCCACGTGATCGACATCGGCGACGCCATGCTCATGCGCAACCTGCTGCAGGGATTGTTCGACCGCGGCGTGACGCTGGTCACGACCTCCAACCAGAAGCCGGACGATTTGTACAGGGATGGCCTGCAGCGCGCGCAATTCCTGCCGGCGATCGAGCTGCTCAAGCAGCATCTTGAAATCGTCAACGTCGACGGCGGTGCGGACTATCGCCTGCGGTTGCTCGAAAAGGGGGGGGTATTCCACTACCCGGCGAATGCGGACGCCGATGCCGCGATGGCGCGGACATTCGAGGCCATTGCCGGTGGTCCCGGCGAGCGAAATGCCACCCTGGAAATCGAAGGCCGAAAGATCACGGCCCTGCGCCTCGGGCCGGGTGTGGCCTGGTTCCGTTTCGAGGAATTGTGTGGCGGCCCGCGCGGCCAGGCGGACTACATCGAGCTCGCGCGCCGCTATCACACTGTGCTGGTCTCCAACATGCCGCGCCTGGAAGCGAAGAACGCGGATCGCCGGCGTCGCCTGACCTGGCTCATCGACGAGTTCTACGATCGCCGCGTCAAGCTGATCGTCTCGGCCGAGGTGCCGCTGGCCGAGCTGCTGCCCGCCGGGGAGGGGCTGGCCGAGGTCGAACGCGCCGCGAGCCGGCTGGTCGAAATGCAGACCCGGCAATATCTCGGCGAGCCACATCTCGCTTAAACTCCCGCTTCCGCAATTGCGCAGGTTTCCACCATGACCGCGATGAAGGCATACCGGATTTTCGAGGAAGGCGGCAAGTCGGCCGGCCGTTTCGTCGACATGAAGACCGACGAGCTCGATGCCGGCGACGTGCTGGTCAAGGTCGCCTATTCGAGCGTCAATTTCAAGGACGCGCTGGCCGGCACGGGCGCGGGCCGCATCATCCGGCGCTTTCCGTGCATCGGCGGCATCGACCTGTCGGGCACGGTGGTCGAGTCCTCGGCGGCGAAATTCAGGAAGGGTGATGAGGTCATAGCCACCAGCTACGACATCGGCGTCGCGCACGATGGTGGCTACGGGCAATTCGCGCGCCTGCCCGCGAACTGGGTCGTGCCCATGCCGAAGGGCCTCGACCTGTTCGAATCCATGGCGCTGGGTACCGCCGGCTTCACCGCCGCGCTCGCGGTCGAGCGCATGGAGCACGAGGGCCTCAAGCCCGGCAACGGCCCGGTCATCGTCACCGGCGCGACGGGTGGCGTCGGCAGCACCGCCATCGACATGCTTGCAGCCAATGACTACCGGGTGGTTGCAATGACCGGCAAGGAGAATGAATCCGAGTACCTGAAGAAGATCGGAGCGGCCGAAGTCATGCTGCGCGGCAGTCTCGACCTTGCGAAGGTCAAGCCCCTCGACAAGGCGACATGGGCCGGTGCAGTCGACAACCTGGGCGGCGACGTGCTCGCCTGGCTGGCCTCGACGATGCAGATCGGCGCACCGCTCGCGAGCATCGGCCTCGCGGCTTCGCATGCATTGAGCACGACTGTCATGCCCTTCATCCTGCGCGGCGTGAGTTTGCTCGGCATCGATTCCGTCAACGCGGCGATGCCGGTGAGGGAGAAGGTCTGGCAGCGCCTTGGCAGCGACCTGAAGCCGCGGCAGTTGCGCGTCATGACCACTACGGTGGAATTTTCAGACTTGCCGGGCGTGTTCAAGAAGATCCTGGACAAGCAGATACGCGGTCGGACCGTCGTCAGGATCGCCTGACCGCGGGATCGGACCGGGGCGGCTCGAGACCGCCGGGGAGGAGGACCCATGCCGGAACGCTACGCGGAGTTCCACCGCCGTTCGATCGAGGATCGCGATGCCTTCTGGGCGGAGCAAGCGCGCCTCATCGATTGGCAGAAGCCGTTCGACGCGGTGCTCGATTACAGCCGGCCGCCGTTCGCGCGCTGGTTCACCGGCGGCACCACGAACCTGTGCCACAACGCCGTCGACCGCCATCTCGCGGTGCGCGGCGACCAGAAGGCGCTGGTCTGGATTTCGACCGAGATCGACCAGACACAGGAATACACCTACCGCGAGCTTTATGCCGAGGTGAACCGGACGGGGGCGATGCTGCAGTCGCTAGGCGTCAAGCGCGGCGACCGCGTCATCATCTACATGCCGAACATGCCGGAGGCGGTGTTCGCCATCCTGGCGTGCGCGCGCCTCGGCGCGATCCACTCCGTCGTGTTCGGCGGCTTCGCCGCCGCCAGCCTCGCGGCACGCATCGACGACGCGAGGCCGGTGCTGATGATCACGGCCGATGGCGGCAGCCGCATGGGCAAGGTCATCCCCTACAAGCCGCTGGTCGACGAATCCATCCGGCTGGCCAGGCATCCGCCGAAAAAAGTCCTGATCTTTCGCCGTGGCCTCGACCCCGAGATGCCGCGAGTCGCCGACCGCGACGTGGACTGGGCGGAACTTGCGGGCAGGCATACCGGCGCGACAGTGCCCTGCGAATGGCTGGAATCGTCCGAACCTTCGTACATTCTCTACACGTCAGGCACGACAGGCAAACCCAAGGGCGTGCAGCGCGATACCGGGGGCCACGCGGTGGCGATGGCGGCGTCGATGCGCTACATCTTCTGCGGCGGCCCCGGCGAAACCATATTCACGACTTCGGACATCGGCTGGGCCGTTGGTCACTCCTACATCATCTATGGGCCACTGATCGCCGGCATGACCTCGGTGTTCTACGAGGGCGTGCCCGTGCGTCCGGACGCCGGCATCTGGTGGAAGATCGTGCAGGACTACAAGGTGCACGTCATGTTCACCTCGCCGACCGCGATCCGCGTGCTGAAGAAGCACGATCCGCAATACCTCAGGCGCTATGACTTGTCGACGTTGAAGCACCTGTTCCTCGCCGGCGAGCCGCTCGACGAGCCCACGCATACCTGGATATCGCAGGGGCTGGGCAAGCCGGTCATCGACAACTACTGGCAGACCGAGACCGGCTGGCCGGTGCTGACGGCGCAGCACGGCATCGAGAAGACGCCCATCAAGTACGGCAGCCCGTCTTTTCCCGCGTACGGCTACGACCTCCGGCTGGTGCGCGAGGCCGACGCGAGCGATGCCGCGGACGATGAAAAAGCCGTGGTGGTCATCGAGCCGCCGTTGCCGCCGGGTTGCATGACGACGATCTGGGGCGACGACGAACGCTTCGTGAAGACGTATTTCTCGACGTTCGCGGACAAGCTCGTGTATGCCACGTTCGACTGGGGGATCCGCGACAAGGACGGCTACTACTTCATCCTCGGCCGCACCGACGACGTCATCAACGTGGCGGGGCACCGGCTTGGCACGCGCGAGATCGAGGAAGCCGTGCAATCGCATCCCAACATCGCGGAAGTCGCCGTCGTCGGCGTGGCGGATGCGCTGAAAGGGCAGATGCCGGTCGCCTTCGCCGTATGCAAGGATGCGACGAAAGTGGCGACCGCCGAGATGGCGAAGGCGCAGGAAAAGGAGGTCATGGCGGCCGTCGATGCGCAACTCGGCGCCATCGCGCGCCCGGCGCGCGTGCACTTCGTGACCCTGTTGCCTAAAACCCGCTCGGGGAAAATGCTCCGGCGCAGCATGCAGGCGCTGGCGGAGGGCCGCGATCCCGGCGATTTGACGACCCTGGAAGATCCCGGTGCGCTCGAGCAGGTACGCGAGGCGTTGAAGGCAGGAACCGGAGCCTGAGCCGCGGGCGGCCAGGGATGCGCGAAAAATGAAACGGGGTGGCATGGCCACCCCGTTTTTTCTTCGAGAACTCCGGCTTACTGGCTGCGTGGATCGTCGTCGGGATTGATGTATTCGATCGGTTTCTCGATCGGGCCGGTGCCCATTTCCTCGATGAAGACCTCGGTGCGGGCCCATGCGAAGTGCGGCACGTTGGCCTTGGTGATATAGAACGCGCCGGCCTGGAATTCCTTCATGACCATCGGGTTGTAGCGTTCCCCGACGCCGGCCCAGTAAGTGCCCTTCAGCACCGTGACCGTGCGTTCATCCGGGTGCTTGTGCGGCGGCAGCTTGTAGCCCGACGGCATCTTGGCGCGGAAGATGTACGGGCCCGGTTGCGACGGATTGCCGTAGAGCAGGACCATGGACATGCCGTAAGGCACCGCCTTGTTGCGCTCCCATTTGATGTTTTCCGGATCGGCCGTGATGAAATTGCCATTCATCATCACGGTCATGCCGTCGCTTTCTCCTTCGCCGTGCGCGACCGGCTGCCCCGCCAACCCCAGGGACAATCCGGCGACCAGCGCGAGCTTCGTGACAGAAACTTCCATCCAGTTCTCCTCTCGTCCTCGATCTAGTTTTTAGTTTGCTTCCCGGAAGAAATGGTAACACCTTAGCCGGCCCCAGGATTGACCGCCTGGAAGGGATGCCCGATCGCGGACGAATGCTCTATCCTCTTGGGCGGCCGGGCGATCGCGAACGGAATGTTGCCGTGCGCGCCTGGCGGTATCCGGATATTCCTGGAGTTCGACGCATGCCGATCGGAAAAATGGCGAAAATCGCGGCTTTCATCCTGCTTACCTACCTGTTGGCCTGGCTGCTGGCCTACTTCGCGCTCGTCGGATTTTCGCTGCGAGGGGTGGGGCGTTACTTCATCCAGACCTGGACGTTCACGGGTCCCGATTCGCCTTCCTTGGTATGGCTGCTTTCCTGGCCGATATTCTCCATTTTGCTGCTGGCGCTGCACATGCTGCGCGTGCGCCAGATCCGCTGAAGCGGCCTCGCGGCAGCGGGGCCGCCCCCGAGGCTACTTCTTGTCTCCGCGCAGCAGCATCGTCGTCGCCTCGCGGGACAGCGGCCGGCTGATGAGGTAACCCTGTATCTGGTCGCAGTGCAGCAGCCGCAGCAACTGCGACTGCGCATCGGTTTCCACCCCCTCCGCGACGATCTCCATGCGCAGCGCGTGCCCCAGGGAAATGATCGTCGTCACGATGCTCGTCTTGGCCGGGTCTTCCGTCATGCCGGAAATGAAGCTGCGATCGATCTTCAGCGTGTTGACGGGCAGGGTGCTGATGTAGGACAGCGAGGAATAGCCGGTGCCGAAATCGTCGATCGCGATGTGCACGTCCATGTCGCGGACGGCCCGCAGCTTGGTGACGCCCTCGTGTATGTTTTCCATCAACATGCTTTCCGTGATTTCCAGGTCCAGTCCGATGTCTTCTCCGGAGAACGCCAGCGCGTCCTCCACGTCGCGAATGAATCGCCGATCCCGCAGTTGCAGGGCTGAGACGTTCACGGCCACGCGCGGCGCGTCGATGCCGGCTTCCTTCCAGGCGCGCCGGACCGTCACCGCTTCCTTCAGGGCCCATCGGCCAACTTCCAGGATCAATCCGGTGTCTTCCAGCAGGTAGATGAAATCGGAAGGCGGTACCAGGCCGACGTCCGGATCGCGCCAGCGCAGGAGGGCCTCCAGGCCGACGAACTTGCGATGATGCAGGTCGAGTTTCGGCTGGTAGTGAAGCTCGAACTCCTGGTTCTCGACCGCCATCTGCAGGCGGTTCTCGACCTTCCTGCGCTCGGCGACGCGGGTATTGGCATCGGCAGAGTAAAACAGCAGCGTCTCGCCGGCTTTTCTCGCCTGGTCCAGCGCCGATTCGGCGTTGTGCAGCAGCGAATCCGCATCGCTGCCGTCGTTCGGAAACAGCGCGACGCCACCCCTGACCATCAGGGAAATCTCGCGATCCTCGAAATTGAACGGGGTCTCGTAGAAGCGGAATCTTTCCTCGGCAAGCTGCTGGGCCACTTCCTTCAGCCCTTTGACCGCGGGAATCATCAGGGCGAAGCGATCGCCGCCCAGGCGCGCGACGCTGGCGGGGTCGTTGGACAGCGCCTTGAGCCTGGCGGACAGTTCGCGCAGCACGGCGTCACCGGCCAGCTCGCCGAAGGACTCGTTGATCGACCGGAGCTGGACGACGTTGAACACGACCAGCGCGAGCATGGTGCCCTCGCGATTGGACACGGTCAGCGCTTGCGACAGCCGGTCGTTGAAGAGGGTGCGGTTCGAGAGGCCGGTCAGGACGTCATAGTAGGCGAGGTAATCGATGCGTTCCTGGTGGCCGATGAGCTCCAAAGCGAAGGAAATGTTCGCGGTGAGTTCCTCCAGCAGGCGGATTTCCTCCTGATCGAACACCTGGTTGTCCGCGGCGTTGAGCATCAGCGTGCCGACGATGTTTTCCTTGATGACGAGCGGGAAGCTCGCGGTCGTCGATCGCAATGGCTCGCCGAGCCCGTCGGCGGCGGGCCCGTTCGTGTCCAGCGTGTCGCCGATCACGGTCTGGCCGGATTTCAGCGCGCGCGAGAGCAGCCGGTCGCCGCCCTCCGGATTGGCGTTGTAGCGGGCGACGATGCCGGCGAACTTGCCCGAGCGCGCGCCGGTTTCGGCAACGAGTTCGACCCGACCGGAAGCCTTGTCGATCGTCAGGACCCGCGCGACGTCGAATTTCCCGACATCGATCGCGATTTCGCAGATGCGCTCGAGCAGGAGCTTGCGCTCGCGCAGCCTCACGATCGCGGAGTTCACGGCGCTGGACAGCGCACGTATGCGCGTAAGCCGGCTGATGCGCTGGCGCGCCGCCATGCGGTCGGATACGTCCCGGATGATGCCGTCCACGCGCGCGGGCGCGCCATCTTTCGCCGCAATCAGCCGTGCCCGGTTGTTGATCCAGCGAATTTCGCCATCCGCCTTGACGATGCGATATTCGAGGTCGAAGCTGCCCGTCCCGGCAAGGAGATCGCGCCAGGTTTCCACGACGGCCTTCTTGTCATCGTCGGCGATGACCTGGCGCCACAAATCGGGCTGCGTGCAGAATTCCTCGGGATCACGGCCGAATATCACGCGCGAGGCCGGGCCGATGTAGGTCAGGCGCTGCTCGTCTATCGCCCATGACCAGACGGCGTCATCCAGCGCTTCGACGATGCTGCTGAGCTGCTGGCGGGCACGCTCGAGTTCGCCCTGTACCGCCCGGCGGTCGACCTTGTCCTTGGCTTCCGCGATCGCCCTGGTGACCGCGGCGGGAAGTCGGATCAGGTTCGTCTTCAGCACGTAGTCCGATGCGCCTTTCTGCAGCGCGCGTATCGCATATTCCTCGCCGAGCGTCCCCGACACGAACAGGAAAGGGATGTGGGGGCAATTGGCCTGCGCGATGCCAAGTGCTGCCATGCCGTCGAAGGCGGGCATGGAAAAATCCGACAGGATGATGTCCGGCTTGAAATCGCCGATCGCCTCCAGGAATGCCGGCTCTGTTTCCACCCGGCGATAATCCACCTTCATGCCGGTGCGCCGCAGCTCCCTGATTTCGAGGTCCGCGTCGACCTGGACGTCTTCGACGAACAGTACCCTGAGTGCTTCTGACATTTGCTTCTCCGTTGCCGCTAACTCGTCGGCGCGCGATTCGTGAGGATCCAGTACAGGCCGGCGCGCGCCACGGTCTCGGCGAAGGCGCTGAACTCGACCGGCTTGACGATGTAGCTGTTGACGCCCAGCTTGTAGCTGTCGATGACGTCCTTCTCCTCGTTCGACGAGGTCATCACGACGACGGGTATGCTTTTGAGGTGGTCGTTCGACTTGATGCGCCGGAGCACCTCGATGCCGTCGACCTTGGGCATCTTGATGTCGAGCAGCACCAGCCTGGGCGTGCTCGCCGGGCGGTCGGCATAGGCGCCCTGGCGCAGGAGGAAATCGAGCGCTTCCTCGCCGTCCTTGACCCAGTGCACCTTGTTGACGAAGTTCGTCTTGCGCAGCGCGCGTTGGGTCATTTCCGCGTCGCGCGGGTTGTCCTCTGCGAGCAGGATCTCGACCTCGGGATACTCAGTCATGGATGGACCTCTTGGGCAGCGTGAAATGGAATGTCGCACCTTCGCCGGGCCTGGCGTCGGCGCGAATGCTTCCGCCGTGGCGCACGATCACCCGGTGCACGATCGCCAGCCCGACACCGGTGCCTTCGAATTCCTCGGCCTTGTGCAGGCGCTGGAAAACGCCGAACAGCTTCGCCGCGTATTTCATGTCGAAGCCCACGCCGTTGTCCTGCACGCGGAACACGGCGTCGCCGTTGACTTCCTCTCCCGTTACCAGGACTTCGGACTTGGGCTTCGTGCCGCTGTATTTCAGCGCGTTGCTCAGCAGGTTGATCCACACCTGGCGCAGCAGCGCGATGTCGCCATGTACCGCGGGCAGCGGCCAGATGTCGAACCTGACCCGCGCCGCGTCTTGCTCTCGCAACAGCGACGCGGCGACGTCCTTTGCCAGGGCGGTCATGTCGATGTTCTGGACCGTGTCCATGGTCTTCCTGCTCATTTTCGAGAAGGAAAGCAGGTCGTCGATCAGGCGCCCCATGCGCACGGCCTCCTCGCGGACGACCTTGAGCATCCTTCGGCCGTCCTCGTCGAAGCGGTCGCCGTAGTCCTCCTCGACCATGCGGGAATAGCCGTCGATGGCACGCAGCGGCGCGCGAAGGTCGTGCGAGACGGAATACGAGAAGCTTTCCAGTTCCCGGTTCGTGGCTTCGAGCTCCTCGGTGCGCTTGAGGACCCGCTCCTCGAGGTCGGCGTTCAGGCGCTTGATCTCGGCTTCCGCCAGGCGGCGTTCGTTGAGGTCGGAAATCGTGCCGATCCACTCGACGATCTCGTCGTGCTCGTCGAGCACCGGCGCGGCGCGCAGGCTCACGAAGCGATACGCATTCGACGCGGCGTGCCAGAGCTTCAGCTCGCATTCGAAGGCGATCTTTTCCTGCTGGGCGGCATTCCATTGCGACGAGAGCTTTTCGCGATCCTCGGCTTCGAACGCGCGCCGCCAGCCGGTGCCGCGGCTTTCGTCCTCGCCCTGGCCGGTGTAGGCCTGCCACGCAGGCTGCGCCTCGTCGAAGCGCTGGCTCTTGTCCGTGGTCCAGACGATGGAGCTGCTGGCATTGATGAGCGTGCGATTCCTGCGTTCGCTTTCGCGCAGCGCCAGCTCCGCTTCCGCGCGATTCGCGATCTGGCTCGCCAGCGCCTGGTTGGACTCTTCGAGCGCCCTGGTCTGCCGCTCGATTTCGGCCAGCATGTTGTTGAAGGTATCCACCAGCGACCCGATTTCATCCTCGGTGGTTTTCGTGGCGCGCAGGCTGAAATCGCGGCTGTCGACCACCCTCTTCGCGATGGCGCTTACGTCCATGATCGGGCGGGTCAGGGTGCGCTGCAGCCAGGATGACAGGAGCAGGGAGACGGCCAGCGCGAATGCGCTGACCGCGAGCACGATGGCCAGGTAGCTCCACAAACGTTCGTAGAACCCGTAGTGGACGCGCAGGTAAATCGCTCCGAGGATCTCGCCGTTGTCGACGATGCGCTTGTAGAGGTTCAGCGTATTGTCGACAATGCGGATGCCGTCCGTTTCCGGAAGCGCGGGCAGGCGATCGCGGCTGATGCCGTCCCTCACGTAGCTGGCGAAAAGCGCCCCTTTCGCGCTGTAGAGGGCGGCCATTTCCATGTCGGGCCGGAATTTGAGCAACTCGAGATTCTTCTCGGCGAACTGGCGATCCTCGAATTGCAGCGCGGCCACGTTGGCGCGGCCGATGATCTCCGCCTGTGTCATCCAGTCGCTGACCCGCAGGGCGTTGTAGCTGCGCAAGTCGTACACGAGCAGGGAAATTCCCGTGATGACGAGTGCCGCCAGGCTCGTGAGCAGCACGCCAGCCAGCAGTTTGTTCCTCACCTTGTGGATGGCAAATCTCTTCACGGCGCTAGCCCTGGACGCGCATGGCGACGGAAAGCAAGGGAGCGCCGATCTTCAGCCCGCTGCGCTTGGCGGCATCGAGCGATACTTCGAAGCGCACGCGGTTGTCCGCTGTCACGAAATTGATGACACTGCCTTGGTCGAGCGCCTTTTCCGAGTCGGTGACGATCAGGGCTGAATGCGCCGCGGCGCCGAGTTCCGGAAGTCGCGACAACAGCGAGCCCGTGACGAAGAGTATGTGCACCTTCGGAATGGCATCGTTGACGCGCAGCGATTGCACGACGACCGAGCGGCCGTTCACCGTGCGATTCAGCACGACGCGAGTCACTTCCCGCGCAAGCTGATCGTCGCCGTAGACGCCGATCAACAGGGGCGACGCCGGTTCGGCGAACGCGCTGGATGGCCATTCCACGTACCCGCCGAACTTGAACAGGTAGGCGGCCTTGACCTGCTGGGCAAGCGCCTGCGGACTGTCCTGCGCTATCGAAGGAGTCGGGACAAGAAAAAAATGCATCGCGGCGCAGATCGCGACGACGACGAGCGTGGGGATTGCTCGACCCACCGAGCCGGATTTCATCTGCACATCGGCGCTTTGCACTGAAAGATGCATTATCCCCCCGGATTGCCGGGCAACTCTCCTGGCGGTGGCGAATGACCGGGTATCAATCGCTCAACGTGGTCTGGGACGCTACCACCGGAAACCCGCGGAAATGCCAAATGCAAGGCGTCGAAAACTGGAATCCGGGTCGTACAGCCGTATTCGCGCACGGGCTTCGCTCATCGCGTTTATTCACTGCATAGTCATCGGCAACAGACTGATGGAACTGGATCGTCGACCTCTCCCCGCGTCACAATGCGTGGCCGTTCCTCGGTACTACCCGGGCGACTTTGCCGGGCTTTGCCTCGACGATCCGATGTACGCGAAATCGGCCACAAAAGCCTTAATATCCAACTCGGTTGCGAGGACAATTTCACGTAAATTGTTGCATGATTTCCAATGGACGTCTGTCGGTGAACCTCCTACAGCGACACACGCATTTGTCCTACGGAATTTCCCGTGGGCGCCGTGTTCAATGCAGCCGTAAGGCGTCGAGAGTCCGTAGGGACTATCCAATAAACGTTTGTCCTGCCGCGAGACGGGCGGGACGCGGCGATGACGGCGAGGGACTAACAAGATGATGGCGGCGAAGATCCGGATCGGCGAGCGTGTATTTTTGCAGGCCGACAGCAAGGGGCATGTGTTTTTGCTCGTCAACGATGTGCTCTACGAACCGACCGATATCGTCTCGCCGCGACAACTACCGGAATTGAAGGAACAGAAAAAGAGGGATGCCCGCACGGTTGCAATGAAATGCGTGATCTACGAATACGGGCCCAACCAACGCCATTGGCCCGACATTGCCCGATCATTCGTCGGCGAAGCGCCCGCGGTTCAAGCCGTCGAGGCGACGAATGCGGGATCTCTCCCTGACCTCTCGATGGCCGGCATCAAGTAACGCTCGCGCGGTTGGGGCAGGGCAGGTAAGAACCCACCGGGTTCGCCGGGCATATTTCTGGATTTTTCGCCACGTTCGTGATTAGTGCCTTTCCGGCCGTGCACCGAAGCGCCGAGGCACGCTGATCTTCAATCTTCCGGATGTTCATGGCCTCGTAAATGGCGGTATCGCGGGTCGTCGGTCATGTCATTCTCATAACGGATCAAGAATGGTCTGGCGAGCATGGGAAAGGCGACTCACTTGCGATCACGAAGTCGTACGCCTATGCTCGGGTCTGCGGCCAACAGCTACGTAAAATGCGCACCATAATGGCCAGTGGAAAACCAGTTCAGGTCAGGTGCCGAGAAAGGCAAACGAGGTTGGAATGCTTAAAGCGACAGTGCCCATCGGTCCCAACATTTTTTTGCAGTCGGACGGCAAGGGGCGCATTTATCTGTTGATCAACGACGTGCTATGCGAAGCGACGGACGTGGTATCCCCGCAGCTGGTTCCGGAATTCAAGGGGCAAAAAAAAAGAGACGCACGCACGGTTGCGATGAAGTTCATCATCCACGAATACGGGCCGAATCAGGCGCATTGGCCGGAACTTGCTCGGTTGTTCATCGGCGCAATTCCTGCAGAGCCAGCCGACTTGAAATCCAACCCCAGTCGAAATGCAGATTCCACCGACGCATAGTAAATCACCGCAACTTCACCTGGCTGGGCAGGCTTCACGCCAGGCATCTCTGCCGAGACCGCTTCCCGCCTCCATCGCGATATGACCGACGGCTTGAGCCCCGAACAGGCGAAGCGCAAGCGCGGAGCGTCGTCCGATTCGCCACGGAAGCGGAGTGCTGGAAAGCCTGATGTCAGGCGCGAGTGTCAGCATTTGGATTCGACGTGCACGAATTCGGGTCGAATGCGCGAATTTGTCCGGGATTAATCGATGAAATCAATTCCATGCCTGTTTGCGACGGCAGTCTTCGCGTTGCCGTGTATTGCCCTTGCGGGACCGGAAGAAGATCTGCAGGTGATTTCTGAAGCCATTGCTGAGATGGTGACGGCCGAATCCATGATTTCCACGGCGCTTGATGGTGAATGCGGCAAGTACGCGCCCGAAGATTTCCGGCTGACCCGGGTGGCCATGCGCCAGAAAATCGAAGACCTCAAGAACGCACTTTCACCTGACAGCAAACAGAGGGTCGATGCCCAATTGGCCAGTAACGAATTCAAGACCGAACTAGAGACTTTCCGGAAGAAAGGCGTCGACGAGACGCTGTCCATGGTCCAAAGCAAGAGCGGCAACCAGGTTTTTTCCTGCGGATATGTCTTCGGATTCCTTTCGCCTTCCGTCCTGCGATTCGATCATGCTATGGCGAGGGCCGCGAAGCACTTGGCACGCTAGCTCACATTGCGCGGGCGGAGCCCGGGTTTCGTTTGTTCCGTGCGGCCATTGCAAACTGCGTTGTCGCATTTCTGCAGTTCTTACTTGGCCATCGTGTAAGAACTTCCATATCTTTCATTGACTTTCCCTACGGGAATTTCAATACCGATGTAAATCAGCAAGCTCAATGCATCTGAAATGCGGGCACAGCCATTGCTGGCCTATTCATGCGGCCAAGGCGTCCTCTGTCGTTTTTTGACCCAGCTTTCGGGGATGCTTTCAGCTAGCGGATCGATAGTGTCCGTGATGATCGTCGCCGGGGAGAAGGTGCCATGCCATGAAAATATTTGCGGCAGCATTGGGTTTGATCCTGGGCGGTATCGCCAATCAAGCGATGGCTGCCTGCAACGCAATATCGCCTAATCCCAACCCGGCGGGCAATACGATCACCAATAGCAGCGCCACCGGCTGCTACCAAGGGCCATTTAATAATCTCGGCACGCTTAACAACGAAGGAACGCTGGCGGAGAACGTCGGAGTCTTGAACAACGGCGGCACCCTGAATAATAGCGGGACCCTGGATCACCGAGGTCTCAATAACGACGGCGTGTTGAACAACTCCGGCCAGCTGTACACGAGCAGCCCGGGCAACAGCGTCCACAATGGACTTTCCGGGACCATGAATAACTCCGGACAATTGACGAATTTCGGAGCTGCCCTCAATGAGGGAACGTTGAACAACAGCGGCAAGCTGTTCAATCCCGCCGATGTCATCGACAACAAGGGCGTACTGGTCAATTCCGGGACAATCCAATCCACCGGCAGTATCACGAATTCCGGGAAATTCCTGAATTATGGGACCGTGACCAATGGCGGTACGAACAACGGGTTTTACTCGCAGACGGGCGGTACTACGTTGGTCGACGGCAGCCTGACGCAGCTTCGTATTACCGTCAGCGGTGGAATCCTGCAGGGCAACGGTACCGTGAATGGCCTTTCACGCGGCGGACCCGGCATATCGATCGATGGCGGAACGGTCAATTCCGGCGGGCTCGGACATTCGGCGGGGACGCTTACCATGACCGGCAAATTCAATTTCAACAGCGGCGTTCTGGCCACAGATATCGCGGGTACGGGAGCTGGACAATTTGATCTCTTGCGATTGACGGATCAGGCGAGCTTCGCAGCGGGCAGCCTCCAGTTTTCCTTCCTGAATGGTTATCTGCCCGACGTTGGGGACAAATGGCTCTTTCTCACCGCCGCAGGCGGCATAACGGGTTGGGAAACGTTGTCGCGGGCTTTTCTCGGAGTGCCCGACAATTATTTGTTCGACATTACGGCCGCGAATGGCGGCCTGGTTCTCGAAGTGGCCGCGGTACCCGAGCCGGAAACGTGGGCGCTAATGGCTGTTGGGCTGGCCCTCGTCGCGTTCCGGGTTCAGCGAAACAAATCGTCAATTTCATCCTCGCGCCTTGATGTCAGCCTTTCGCATGGGTGAGATTTATCTTCGTCGGCAGGCGTAAACTCGATTTTCGCCGGGATATTTATTATAAAAATAAATGACATACGAGCCTTATTTCGAGTGTCTTGGTCATATCTGTGACAATTTCATGTCGTTTATCCCATTGACTCCCTATTGAAATTAGGTAATCTGTCGTCAAAGAGCGACAACTAAAAAGCTCATAAGTCAAAAAAAAAGATGGTTTTACGGGTACGGGTTGCAGATTCAAACGTTTCAAGTCAAGGGAGAATGTCATGCATCAGAGGTATCTCGCTGCCATCGGCAGTGCGGTTTTCATCGCGTTCGCGGCCAATTCGTACGCAGCCTGCGTCTCGATCTCGCCGAATCCCAACCCCGCCGGGCATACCGTCAACAACGTCGCCGCCAATGGCTGTTCTGACGATTATCAGAACAACGGCACGCTAAACAACGCCGGGACGATAGCAACCGATACGCTCGGTAACGACGGTACGCTGAACAACAGCGGGCAGATCAAATACAACGCCCTTTCGAATAATGGCGTCCTGAATAACTCCGGTGCCTTGCCGGGATCCTCGTTCTCGAATACCGGCGTCACCAACAATGCCGGAATCATCAATTCAAATTCAGTGCAAAACACCGGCACGTTGCTCAATGCCGGTGCGATTATCGGCACGGGCAATGTCAATCAAAACGGCGGAACCCTGGTCAACAACGGCCTGATCGTCGAAAACAAGGTCAATGTCAACGGCGGCGCGCTGCAAGGTAACGGCATAGTCGTCGCCCCCGTGATCGTGAATGGCGGAACCATCAATGCCGGCGACATGGGCGCGGGGACCGGAACATTGACGATCGACGGTAAGCTGTCTTTCAACAGTGGCGTCCTGCTCACGGAAATTTCCGGAACCAGCGCCGGTTCGTTCGACTTGCTCAAAGTCACCGACAAGGCGAGCTTCCTGGGTGGAGTCCTGGAATTTTCTTTCCTGGATGGCTACCTTCCCGACGTCGGCGACAGCTGGTTGTTCCTGACGGCCGACGGAGGCGTGTCTGGCTGGGAAGGCCTGACGAGGGAATTCCTCGGCGTGCCGAGCAATTATCTGTTCGATGTTCAAGCAGCGAACGGTGGGCTGGTCCTCAGCGTGGCAGCGGTCCCGGAACCGGAGACTTACGCAATGATGATAGCCGGCCTTGGTTTCCTGACGTTCGTTGTTCGACGCAAGAAGTCGGCGAGCTTCCAGGGATTCGCCGCGTAGTCGAAACCGAATCCGGTAGAAGTCCAAAATCAAAGGGCAATGCAGTGTGACTGCATTGCCCTTTTGTTTTCAGTCCGCTTTTGGCTTCGCAGTTTCCGGCTTTGCGGAAGGGGTCGCCGCGAATTCCCCGGCGTATTCGATTTTTGCCTGTCCGCGCAGGCGTTGTATTTCCTTGGCGACGGCTTCACTCTTCTCTTTATTGAAGAGGTATTGGTCTATTCGCTTGCTTGCGGTTGCTTCGTCCACAGGCTCTGGCGTGTACGAAACCAGCCGGATGATCTCGTAACGACCGCCACCGACCTCGAACAAGCGCAATTCTCCCGGCTTCATCGCCTGCAACTTGGGCAGTATTTCCAGCGAAATCTGCTCAGCAGCGCGCACGCTGTGCGTTGTGGCGGACTGAACGCCCTTCGTGCGCAGCCAGCCGGCGATCTCACCCAGGGAGCGCGACCTCGAAATTTCATCGCGCAGGGCCGGCAGCAGGTCTTCCTTCGCCAGGAACACGCATTCCTCCAGATCGAAGATCCGCCTTTCGGCGAACAGCTCGAGGTGCATTGCATAGTACTTCTGGATCGCGAAAGGCGTGGGATGAATCTGCTCCGAGGCGATTTGCTCCAGGTAGGCACGCGCCAGCAACTCATTCCTTGCTGCTTCAATGGCCTGGACGAATGCCGGCGAACGATCCAGTTTCCTCTCGATCGCTTTCTGGACTGCGAGCTGCTGGTCGATGAGTTTGTCGAGAACTTCGCGTTTTCCCTGCGCAGAAGCCTGCGCGTTCTGGCTCCGGGCGAGGACGTTGTTTACCTGATGTACGGTGATTTCATCGGAATTCACCTTGGCCGCAACCTGGGTTGCGCCCTTGGCGTCGTCCTTCTTGCCGCAACCAGCCGAGGCGGCGAGGGCAAGCACGCAGATTCCCGGAAGCAGAGCAGTTCGAATTTTCATGTATTCAAGGCTCGCCAAGCCCGCTCAAACGCTTGCGTTCGATGGGCGATACGGCGTGAAGGAGCTGGTTGATGAAAAGATCCTGGTTCTGGTTCGCTCGGGCGCGATCCGTATCGATCGAGGACACCCGGAAAATAAGTCCGTCAGGAACGCGGCCGCGTAGTGTATCGCCCAACTCCACCAACTTCCATTGCCAGCCCCTGACGACCTTGTCGCCAACCCTGACCCAGTAGGTCAATGGTTCTACCCGCGGCCCTTTGCTCGTGAACAGGCGCCGTATCGGAATTTCGCCGAACGACGTTGCGAGATGGGCGGATTCCTTCTCATGGACGGTGAATCCGGCCCCGGCATAGCAATACTCCGGTTCGTGGGCCCGCCACGGGCCGCGCTCGTCAGAACTGTAGGCAAGCGAAAGCATGATCTGGTAGCCGGCGCCGTTCACATAAGTGCGCGACAGCGTCTGGCTATAGGTTTCGCTGATGACCTTCTCTGCCTGCGGGTTGACCACCTGCACGATTCGTTGAGGCTCCTCGCGCCAGTCTCCGAATTGTTTCGGAATCATCGCATCGAGCGAGAAAGCCGGCTTTGCGCTCGCGGTCCTTCCGTCCGGACGGGCGACAACGGCGGCCATGCTCGCGGCCGCCATGAGAATGGCCATGCCCCATGACGTATAGGTCGAACGCGTCATCGTTGAACCTTGCTCGACCTTGCCAGCCGCGATATGAGCCAATCCAGCCCGAGGATTGCAACGAGCGCGAAAAGGAATAGCACCATGCCGGAGAATTCGTGCACGAATCCCTGCGCCGTCTCGTCGCCGAAGTAATAGGTAATCAGGACCAGGATGACGACTCGCACGACATTCGCGAAAAAAGCAATGGGTAGCAGGCTGGCAACGATCAGGCCGTTGTGCAGCCAACTCTTGTATTTCATCAGATAGAGATACAGAACTCCGAGGGCGGAAAGGCTGAACATGGAATTCAGGCCGGAGCAGGCATCTGCTACGAGCAATTGATACTTTCCGATCGTCAGCACCACGCCACTTTGCGCGATTGGATAGCCGGCGGCATAGATGATCTGAGCGGCGATATCGGAGACACGCTGCTTCAAGGGTAGGGTTACTGCATCCACGAAAAACCCCGGGAGCGGTATCAGGTACACGATGAAAAAAAGCATGAAGGCGAGGCTTCGGAACTGGGGCCAGCCTCGCATCGCGAGCAACGTTCCCGCCAGCACTGGCGCCAACGCGCCGACTTCAAATATCAGGATGTCCTGAGACCGCCCCAGGATATAGAACAGCAAACCGAACAGCAGCACCAGGAAGCCGGCGATCGGCGCAGTGACGGAGGGCGGTGCCAGCAATCCTTGCCGCTTGTCCCAAATCAGCCAGAGGATTACCGCCAGAATGATCGGGCCATGCGCAAAATCGTCCTTTGTCCAGAGCGAGCCGGCGAGGCCATAGATCGTCGGGACAAAAAGCAGCAGGACTCCCGCGACGACCGGGAGCCATTCAGAAGCGACGGAATCCCGCAACAATCTCGAGTCAGCGGTTGCCGACATGACTATAGGAATGTCGGATCGCCGCCGCGAGCCGGGCGATGTCGTGAGGGAACAGGCTCAACGCGTTGTCGATGAAAAATGGGGGCAACGCGTGATTTTACCCGTCGGTGTCGCAGTTGGCTTGCCGACGGGTCTGTATTCGCCCGCGAGATTGCGCACGCATGGTCGAAAACCACCACGAACACGGATGCGGTTCCGATGGCTTGCCAGACCACTCCTGGGAGCTGCCGCCATCGTCGACGGCATCCGCGCCCGCAGGTTACTCAGTTACAAGTTGCCTCTCCGCGACGTGCTGGCTGACGAGCCTGGAGACGGAGGTGATGACCTCATCGAAGTTGAGTGGCTTGGTCAAATAGCAGCTAAATCCAGCCTGCGTTGCCTTGCGCTTATCCTCGATTGCCGTGTAGGCGCTCATGGCGGCGGCTGGAATATTTGAATAGCTATTGCCGGTTTTCCAGGCTTGGGCTTCGAGCTTGCGGACTTGCGCCAACAGTTCGCAGCCGTCCATCTCCGGCAGCCCGATGTCGCTCAGCAACACATCAAACCGGCGGCTCCTTATCAACGAGATTGCCTCGATCGCGGTGCCCTTGGAAACGACGGTGGCGCCATTGTTGGTAAGGAGCCATTCCAGGATGACGCGGGCGTCGGCGTCGTCTTCGACTACAAGGATCTGGATGCCGGTCAGTTTTTTATAGTTATTTGTCGTCACGGCAACGTTCCGTTTTTTGGCGCAACGCTGGCGCCGGATTCGAGCCTCCCAGCCGAAATCTGCATTCGTGGGCGGAGACGAAAAAGCCCGGCCGATTTTCATCAGCCGGGCCTTTTGCACCACATCACGCACAGCTTCCAACAGACACAAACCACGGTTCGGCCAGCGATGAATCCGACCTCACCACCTTCGACTTTCGGGGAGGAGACTGTCGAAGGCGATGAAACTATTGCGCCGTCTGCTGCGGTAGGGAATCGGGAAAAACCTGATGCGCCGCCATCCGTTTCCCGATGATTCCAAGCCGGTCGGGTCGCGAGTTTTTCAAACCTCGGAAAAAACGAATAACGAGCGGCGAAAATTGACTACGCTCGACGATTGCCGCTCGTGCGAGCGAGATGAAGGTTTTGCGAAGTTGGCAGTTGCCGTGTGAATTGAGATAGAGCGATCGCGGGTGCGGCAATTATTGTTGTGTTGGCGGAGAGGGGGGGATTCGAACCCCCGTTAGGTTATTCACCTAAACACGCTTTCCAGGCGTGCGACTTAAACCGCTCATCCACCTCTCCGCGTTGATCGAACAATGTCGCTGAAATGACTTCGCTGCGCTTTAGCTCCGGCCGTGTCACTTAACCTGTCGGTTAGCCTGCGCTGCAACAGGCCCTCCAGGCATGTTGTGGTTCCGGCCGTTTCACTTAACTTGCCTTAACAAGTTAGCCTTCACCGAAACAGGCCCTCCGAGCATGTTGTCCAGGCGTGCGACTTAAACCACTCATCCACCTCTCCGCGTTGATCGAAATTCGAGATGGACCGGAGACTTCCGGAAGGCGCGCAGCATACTTGAGCGCCCCGTTCAAGTCAAAGAAACAAATGCTTAGTGCTCGCCTTCAAGTCGATTTCTTCAGTTGCTCCAGAATTGCCGGATTCTCGAGAGTGGACACATCCTGGGTGATCTCCTCGCCCTTGGCGATCGAACGCAGCAGCCTGCGCATGATTTTTCCAGACCGCGTCTTCGGCAGGTTGTCGCCGAAGCGAATGTCCTTCGGTTTTGCGATCGCTCCGATTTCCTTGCCGACCCAATCGCGCAATTCCTGCGCCATTTTCTTCGCTTCTTCGCCGGTCGGTCGCGGGCCCTTGGTGACGACGAATGCGACGACCGCCTCACCGGTCAGATCATCCGGGCGGCCAACGACCGCGGCTTCGGCGACGAGCTTCGTGTTTGCCACCAGCGCCGATTCGATTTCCATCGTGCCCAATCGATGCCCGGAAACGTTCAGCACGTCATCGATGCGGCCCATGATCCAGAAGTAGCCGTCGGTGTCGCGACTCGCACCATCGCCGGCGAGGTAGTACTTGCCCTTGAAATCCTCGGGGTAGTAACTCTTCTTGAACCGCTCCGGGTCGCCCCAGATCGTGCGGATCATCGAGGGCCAGGGCTTCTTGATGACAAGTATTCCGCCTTTGCCTTTTTCCACGTCGTGGCCTGTCTCATCGACGATCGAGGCCATGACCCCGGGCAGCGGCATGGTGCAGGAGCCTGGCTTGAGCGGCGTCGCGCCCGGAAGCGGGGTGATCATGTGGCCGCCGGTTTCGGTCTGCCACCATGTGTCCACGATCGGGCAGCGCGCGCCGCCGACGGTGTTGTAGTACCACATCCACGCCTCGGGATTGATCGGCTCGCCGACCGAGCCGAGCAGTCGCAGGCTCGAGAGATCGTATTTTTTCGGCAGGTCGCCGCCTGCCTTGATCAGCGATCGAATGGCGGTGGGTGCGGTGTAAAAGACGGTGACCTTGTGGTCCTGGATCAATTTCCAGAAGCGACCGGCATCCGGAAACGTCGGCACGCCCTCGAACACGATTTCCGTCGCGCCCACCGCCAGCGGTCCATAGGCGATGTACGTGTGGCCCGTCACCCAGCCCACGTCCGCGGTACACCAGAAAATGTCCGCGGGCTTGGCGTCGAACGTCCACTTCATCGTCAGCATCGCCTGCAGCAGGTAGCCGGCGCTGGAATGCTGCACGCCCTTCGGCTTGCCCGTCGATCCTGAGGTGTACAGGATGAACAGGGGGTGTTCGGCGGACACCCAGACCGGCTCGCAGGCATCCGGCTGGTTCTGCACGAGGTCGTGCCACCAGACGTCGCGAGGCGTGCTCATTTTCGTCGCACTGCCCGTGCGCTTGTAGACGACGACCTTGGCGATTCCCTCGCAGCCGCCCATTGCGAGCGCTTCGTCGATCGCGGGCTTGAGCGGGATTTCCTTGCCGCCGCGCATTTGGCCGTCCGCGGTGATGATGGCGGTGGCGCCGGCATCGATGACCCGCTCCTGGATGCTTTTCGCCGAGAAGCCGCCGAACACAACGGAGTGGGTCGCGCCGATGCGGGCACAGGCCTGCATGGCGATCACCGCCTCGATCGACATCGGCATGTAGATGATCACGCGGTCGCCGGTTTTCACGCCGAGGGACTTCAGGCCGTTGGCAAACTGGCAGACGCGATGGTAGAGCTGCTTGTAGGTGATCTTCGTGACCGTGCCGTCATCCGCCTCGAATATGATTGCGACCTTGTTCGGCTGGTTGTTCAGGTGACGGTCCAGGCAGTTGTACGAAATGTTCAGCTCGCCGTCGCCGAACCATTTGAAAAACGGCGCCCTGCTTTCATCGAGAACCGTGGAGAAGGGCTTGTGCCAGAGCAGGTTCTCCTTCGCAAGGCGCGCCCAGAAGCCCTCGTAGTCCCGTTCCGCTTCTGCGCATAGCGCCTGATAGGCTGGCATGCCGGAAACGTTAGCCTGCTTCACGAAATCCGCGGCGGGCGGGAACAACCGGTTTTCCTGCAGGACCGACTCGATGGTGCTCATGCCATCTTCTCCTCGTTTTGTCTTGTTCGACGGCCGGCGCGCGGATTGCCGACAGGCAGAAAACACGTCGAAACGATTATAGCCAGAACCTCGGCACGCGCGACCACGGGTGCCCGGGCTTGCATTGTCCTTGGTGTAAAATCCGGCCTTCCTCGCGGCGCCCGGCGCGCCCGACATCGACTCACGCCATGAACCAGAATCCCGTATCGCAGAAAAACGTTTTCTCCAGCTTCGTCGGCAGCTTCATTTTCCTGAGCCGGTGGCTGCAGGCGCCGCTGTACCTGGGGTTGATCGTCGCGCAGACGGTGTACGTGTACCACTTCATGGTCGAGCTCAAGCATCTGGTCATGGGCGTGCAGGGCATGTCGGCCACCGACATCATGCTGCTGGTTCTGGGTTTGATCGACGTGGTGATGATCGCAAACCTGCTGATCATGGTGATCGTCGGCGGCTACGAGACGTTCGTTTCGCGCCTGAACCTCGATAACCACCCGGACGAGCCGGAGTGGCTGTCCCACGTGAATGCCGGCATCCTCAAGGTGAAGCTCGCGATGGCGCTGATCGGCATTTCGTCGATCCACCTGCTCAAGACCTTCATCAACGCCGATCACCTGAGCCAGGATACGATCAAGTGGCAGGTGCTGATCCACCTGACCTTCGTGGTCTCCGCATTGGTCATGGCGTATACTGACCGCATTGCCATGGCGCAGCGTCCGGCGCACTGAACCGATACGTGGCGCGTCTCCGAATCCCCCTCGCACAATGACCGTCATCCGCCAGGAAGACCTGATCGAAAGCGTCGCCGACGCCCTGCAGTACATCTCCTACTACCACCCGATGGACTACATCCAGTCCCTCGGCGAAGCCTACAAGACCGAGCAGTCGGAAGCCGCGCGCGATGCGATCGCGCAAATCCTGACGAACTCGCGCATGTGCGCGGAAGGAAAGCGGCCGATTTGCCAGGATACCGGCATCGTGGTCGCCTTCATCCGCATCGGCATGGACGTGCGCTGGGAAGGCGCGACCATGGGCATCGCGGACATGGTCAACGAAGGCGTGCGTCGAGCCTACCTGCAACCCGACAACAAGCTGCGCGCCTCCATCCTTGCCGATCCGGCCGGCGGTCGCAAGAACACGAAGGACAACACGCCGGCCGTCATTCACATGGAAGTCGTGCCCGGCAACACGGTCGACGTGAAAATTGCCGCGAAGGGCGGCGGCTCGGAAAACAAGTCGAAATTCGTGATGCTCAATCCATCGGACAGCATCGTGGATTGGGTGCTCAAGACCGTGCCGACGATGGGCGCGGGCTGGTGTCCGCCCGGCATGCTGGGCATCGGCATCGTCGGTTCCGCGGAAAAGGCGATGGTGCTGGCCAAGGAATCGCTGATGGATCCGATCGACATGCACGAACTGAAGAAGCGCGGCGCGAAGAATCGCATCGAGGAATTGCGCATCGAGCTCTGCGACAAGGTCAACGCGCTCGGCATCGGTGCGCAGGGCCTTGGGGGGCTGACGACGGTGCTCGACGTGAAAATCCTCGACTATCCGACGCATGCGGCTTCGTTGCCTATCGCGATGATCCCGAATTGTGCGGCCACGCGCCACGCGCATTTCACGCTGGACGGTAGCGGTGCCGCGAAGCTCGAACCGCCGAACCTCGCCGACTGGCCCGATGTCGAATGGGCTCCTGCGCCGTCGTCGAGGCGGGTGGATCTTTCCAAGGTCACGCGCGAGGAAATCGCAGGTTGGAAGCCCGGCGAGACGCTGTTGCTGAACGGCAAGATACTCACAGGGCGGGACGCGGCGCACAAGCGCATCCAGGATTTGCTCGCGAAGGACGAGGGCCTGCCGGCCGGGGTCGATTTCCGCAATCGCTTCATTTATTACGTCGGTCCGGTGGATGCCGTGCGCGATGAAGCCGTGGGACCAGCGGGGCCGACGACGGCCACCCGCATGGACAAGTTCACCGAGACGATGCTCGCGAAGACCGGCCTGCTCGGCATGATAGGCAAGGCCGAGCGCGGCCCGACCGCGATCGAGGCCATCCGCAAGCATAAGGCCGTGTACCTCATGGCAGTGGGCGGGGCTGCTTACCTGGTATCGAAGGCCATCAAGTCCTCGCGCACGGTGGCGTTCGCCGACCTCGGCATGGAGGCGATCTACGAATTCGACGTGAAGGACATGCCCGTCACGGTGGCGGTCGACGTCAACGGCACGTCGGTGCACCAGACGGGCCCGCGCGAATGGCAGGCAAAGATTGGTAAGATTCCAGTAACAACGGTGTGAGGGGCCAGGTGTTCGGGGGTGAGGCGTATTTCCTCGTTCCTCGATTCTCGTCCCTCGGCCCTGAAGTTCAATGGCGGGCCTCCCCGCATTGCATGGTAGTGAACCTGGTCAGGTCCGGAAGGAAGCAGCCACAGCTATTTTCTGCAAGTGCCGGGGGTAAGGCTCGCCACCCCATTGAGCAGTACCGCAGCAACCGCGCGGCAAGCCGCCGCGCAAGGCCGTAAACGCACCCGCAGTCGGGAAATCGAGGATCGATGTGACGCTCGCGCTGGCGCGCAAATGGCGCCCGAAAAACTTTGCCGAGCTGGTGGGCCAGGAACACGTCGTGCGTGCCATCAGCAATGCACTCACGCAGAACCGGCTGCATCATGCCTACCTGCTCACGGGCACGCGCGGCGTGGGCAAGACGACACTGGCGCGCATCATCGCCAAGGCGCTCAATTGCGAAGCAGGCATTACGGCCACTCCTGATGGCACCTGCCGCGCCTGCCTCGACATCGATGCGGGCCGGTTCGTCGACCTGATCGAGCTCGATGCGGCGTCGAACACGCAAGTGGACAACATGCGCGAGCTGCTCGAGAACGCGCTGTATGCGCCGACCAGCGGCCGCTTCAAGGTCTACATCATCGACGAAGTGCACATGCTCTCGCGCAGCGCGTTCAACGCGATGCTCAAGACGCTCGAGGAGCCGCCGGCGCACGTCAAGTTCATCCTGGCCACGACCGACCCGCAGAAAATCCCGGTCACTGTGCTGTCCCGGTGCCTGCAGTTCAACCTGAAGCAGATTCCGGTCTTGCAGATCCGCGGACAGCTCGAAAACGTGCTGGGCAAGGAAGGCGTGGGGTTCGAGGTGCCGGCGCTGAACCTGATCGCGCGGGCGGCCGAAGGCAGCATGCGCGACTCCCTGTCGCTGCTCGACCAGGCCATCGCGCATGGCGCCGGCAAGGTCGGGGAAGCGTCGGTGCGGGAAATGCTGGGCGCGGTCGATCGGGGTTACCTGTTTTCGATCCTGAACGCACTGACCCGTGGAGACGGGCCGGCGTTGCTTGCCGAGGCCGACCGCATGGCGGCGCGCAGCCTGTCCTTCGATACCGCCTTGCAGGATCTTGCGACCCTGTTGCACAGGATCGCACTGGCGCAAACCGTTCCCGACGCCTTGACCGACGACGAACCCGAGCGAGAGTCGGTCGTCGCCCTCGGCAAGGCGTTCAGCGAAGAAGACGTGCAGCTGCTCTACCAGATTGCCATCCACGGGCGCCGCGACCTCGACCTGGCGCCGGACGACTACGCCGGTTTCACGATGACGCTGATGCGCATGCTGGCCTTCGTACCCGTGGAGGCAGGCGGCAAGGCGATGGCCGCTGGCAGCGAGCGCACGCCGGGCAAGGCGCAGATGCCCGCGTCGACGGTGAATCAGCAGCGCCATGCCGCTCCCGCCGCGATGGCCGGCGCACCGGCGTCCGCGGCTCCGGCAATGCCCAGGGTCGCGCCGGCCGTTGCCGCTGACGCGGCGGACGAC
>DASZTG010000033.1:0-19105 GCA_035548375.1 Burkholderiales bacterium | reverse complement strand
TGGCGACGCGGTTATACCACCACATCGCGCGTTCGCGATGGTGCGTGAGCCAGTACATGCCGAAATCCAGCAGGCGCGAGGATCTGGGTTGCATGCCGTAGACGGCGCTGCGTTGCACCGCGAATCCGTGCTGGCCGAGCTTGCGCAGCAGGTGCGCCGGTTCGTAGCGCCGGCAGTGCCCGACGAAGTCGTCGAACGGCGTCCAGCGCGACGGGTGCAGCGGCACCGCCACGATCAGCGAGCCGCCCTCCTTGCACACGCGGCCAAGCTCGGACAAGGCGGCGTCCTCGTCCTCGACATGTTCGACGATGTCGACGGCGCAAACCAGATCGAAGCTCGCGGCGGCAAAGGGCAATGCCGTGATCGAGGCCTGCGTGACGCTGGCGGCGCGCGGGCGAAGCTTTGCGATCGCAGCCGCGCTCAAATCGGCGAAATGCGTGCCTTCGATCGGCAGCCGCGGCCGCAGGCCGGGGGCGACCTCGAGCCGCGACGCAGCGGCGGCCAGCATTCCGCTGACCAGCGGCCAGGTGTTGAAGCGTTGCGGTTCCACCAGCGCGGCATCGCGCCACATCGGCTCGTAGAAGCGGCGGTTCACGTCGATTGCCGTGGCATTGCGCGAAGATTGCAGCATTTTCTGCATGCGTCCGGGTAGTCCGGGAAAGTTCGATTCTGGCACTATTTTCGTCGCCAGACCGGGCCTTGGGCAAAGGAACAATTGCGCCCGGATCGGAGTCTTTTCCTTAACCCCCGTTGGAGACGTTCGCACCCATTCATGGACCTGGTCGAATTGCGCCCCGAAGGCTTGTACTGCGCGCCTGGCGATTTTCATGTCGATCCCTGGCGGCCGGTCGAGCGCGCGGTCATCACGCATGCCCATGCCGACCATGCGCGGCCGGGCCACCATAAATACCTTGCCGCCGCCGCGGGAGAGCGTGTCCTGCGCAAGCGTCTTGGGGATATCGCCGTCGATTTCCTGCGGTACGGCGAAACCGTCGACATCAATGGCGTGAAGGTTTCCCTGCATCCCGCCGGCCACGTGCTCGGGTCGGCGCAGGTCAGGATCGAATATGGCGGCGACGTCTGGGTCGTTTCCGGCGACTACAAGCTCGAATCCGACGACACCTGCACGCCGTTCGAGGCCGTGCGCTGCCATACGTTCGTGACGGAGTCGACGTTCGGATTGCCGGTCTATCGCTGGGCGACGCCGCGCACGATCTTCGACGACATCGATGCCTGGTGGACGGCCAACGCCGCCGAATCCCGGACGAGCGTTCTTTATGGCTACGCGTTCGGCAAGGCGCAACGCATCCTGGCGGGCGTCGATGCCGGCGTCGGGCCTATCGTTTGCCACGGTGCAGTCGAGAACCTGAACGAGGCATATCGCGGGTCCGGCGTGCACCTGCCGGCGACGATGCAGGCGAACGCCGCGTCGGCGAACGAATTGAAGCGGGCGCTGGTGCTGGCGCCTCCGTCGGCCCAGGCCACGCCGTGGCTGAAACGCTTCGGCCGCTACTCCGATGCGTTCGCATCGGGATGGATGCAGTTGCGTGGAGCGCGTCGCCGGCGCGGCGTGGATCGCGGATTCGTGCTGTCGGACCACGCCGACTGGCCAGGCTTGCTGCGTGCGGTGGAGGAGACCGGCGCGCAGCGCGTCATCGCGACACACGGCTACTCCAGCATCCTCGCGCGCTGGCTGCAGCAGCGCGGGCTGCACGCGTCCGTTTTCGAAACCGAATTCGGCAACGAGGAGGCCGCGACTCCCGCGGAGGCTGAACCGCCGGAGGTCGAGGAGGCGGGCGCATGAAGCGATTCGCCCGTCTCTACGGCGAGCTCGATGCGACCACGTCGACGAGCGCCAAGCTTGCCGCGCTGGAGCGTTACTACGCGCAGGCGCCCGCGGCGGACGCCGCCTGGGCGACTTACTTCCTTTCCGGGGGCAAGCCGCGCCAGGTCGTGCCGTCGCGCCTTTTGCGCGACAGTGTGCTGCGGGCGTCCGGCCTCGACGACTGGATGCTCGAGGAATGCTACCTGGCCGTGGGCGATTTCTCGGAGACGGTTTCGCTGGTGCTGCCGCCGCCGACGCTCGAGGACGATACCGGCCTCGCCGAATGGGTGGAGCAGCGTCTGGCGCCTTTGCGCGGGGCAGATGCCGCGCTCATCGAAGACAAGCTGCGTGAATACTGGGACAGGCTGGGGACGGCGGAGCGCTTCCTGCTCGGCAAGCTCATCGGCGGTGCGTTCCGCGTGGGCGTCTCGAAGCTGCTGGTGCAGCGCGCGCTTGCCAGCCACAGCGGTGTCGACGCGAAAACGGTTGCCCAGCGCATGATGGGCTATACCGACGGCAACACCGCGCCGACCGCCGAACGCTTCGCCGGATTGATCGATGCCGCGGATTCCAGGCGCGAGAGCGGCCAGCCGTATCCGTTCTTCCTCGCCCACCAGCTGGGTGCGGCGCCGGCCACGCTTGGCGACATCGCCCAGTGGATGGTCGAATGGAAGTACGACGGCATCCGCGCGCAAGTGGTTCGCCACAACGAGGGCACCTGGATCTGGTCGCGCGGAGAAGAACTCGTCACCGATCGCTTTCCCGAGATCGCGGCAGTCGGTGCCGCGTTGCCGGCAGGAACGGTGATCGACGGCGAGATCCTGGTTTGGCGGGACGAGCGGCCGCTGCCGTTCGCCGTGCTGCAAAAGCGCATCGGCCGCAAGACTTTGACGAAAGCGATCCTCGCCGAGGCGCCGGCGACGCTGGTTGCCTACGATCTGCTCGAAGAGGCGGGGAAGGACATCCGGCCGCTGCCCCAGCGCGAGCGCCGGCAGCGCCTGGAAAGCATCGTCGCCGGCGTGCGTGCACAGGCGCCGGAACTTGCGCTGCGGGTTTCGCCGCTCGTGCAGACCTCTTCATGGGATGAGCTGGCAGCGCTGCGTACGCAGAGCCGCGCCCGCGGGGTCGAGGGCTTCATGCTCAAGCGCGTCGATGCCGCCTATGGCGTGGGCCGCACGAAGGACGTCGGCACCTGGTGGAAATGGAAAATCGATCCTTACAGCGTGGATTGCGTGCTGGTCTATGCGCAACACGGCAGCGGGCGGCGCGCCAGCCTGTATACCGATTTCACGTTCGCCGTCTGGGACGGTGCGGGGAACGATCGCAAGCTCGTGCCGTTCGCCAAGGCCTACTCGGGACTGACGGACGAGGAATTCCGCGAGGTCGATGCGATCATCCGCAGGACGACGATCGAGAAATTCGGCCCCGTGCGCAGCGTGACGCCGACGCTCGTGTTCGAGCTCGGATTCGAGGGCATCCAGCGCAGCAGTCGCCACAAGTCCGGCATCGCCGTGCGCTTTCCCCGCATGCTGCGCTGGCGCAGGGACAAGGCCATAGCCGAAGCCAATACGCTCGCCGACCTGAACGAACTGCTGCCGGAGGCGACGGCGCGTGGCCATGCCGGCTGAACGCAAGCTTCCGATCTCGCGGGCGGCCTGCTGCGGCCTGTTCGCGCTATGGTTCCTATCGAGCGGGGCACAGATGACACGCGCGGAAGACGTGGCGATCAGCTCGGCCGTGGTCCTGCAGGCCAAGTACGCGGACCTCGGCAAGCAACTGGAGAGCAACGCCTTCGGCAAACCCCTGGTGATGGAATCGAGCGATGCCGGCGGAACCTTGAGGGGCAGCGTCTACGCGGCGCTCGGCCACCCCTTTGCAACTTTCAAGGAGGGCCTGAAGCAGCCGGACCACTGGTGCGAAATCCTCATCCTGCACTTGAACACCAAATACTGCCGCGCCACCGCGCTCGACGGCCAGACCGTGCTGCAGGTCAACATCGGCAGGAAATCGGACCAGCCCGTCGAGAAAAGCTCGCGGGTCGACTTCGCCTTTCGCGTCGTGGATGCGACGCAGTCGCGCCTCGCCGTCGTGCTCGACGCCGACAAGGGTCCGTTCAACACGCGCAACTATCGCATCGTGCTGGAAGCCGTGCCAGTCGGGAACGGCCAGACGTTCATGCATCTGGCCTACTCCTACGCTTACGGAGCGGCCGCGAAAATCGGCCTCATGGCGTACCTGAGCACCGCGGGAAGCAGGAAGGTCGGCTTTACCGTCACCGGCCGGCGCAACAACGGCGAGATCGCCTACGTGGACGGACTGCGCGGCTTGATCGAGCGCAACACCATGCGCTACTTCCTCGCCATCGAAGCCTGGCTCGGTGCCTTGTCGGTGCCGCCGCAAGGCCGGCTCGAAAAGCGTCTGGCGGACTGGTATGCGGCGGCCGAACGCTACCCGCGCCAGCTCCATGAAATCGAGCGCGAGGACTACCTCGACATGAAGCGCCGCGAATACCAGAGGCAACAGTCCCCGTTGTGAGGCGTTGCGGCCGCGGGCGCGTGGACGGTCAGTTGCGCCTGCGCGTCACGCCGACGGGCAGCATCGCGGCGCGCTGCATCTCGCCCGTTGCGACGATGCCGGGATCGGCGAGATAGGCTTCGACGAATTCCATCGCATCGGCGCCCCAGAACAATTCCTGGTCGACCAGCAGGGTCGGCACGCCGAAGATGCCGAAGGAAATCGCCTTGTCCGTTTCCGCACGCAGCGCATCCTTGACGGACTGGTCGGCGAGGCGCGCGGGATCGATGTCGAGCGATTTTGCCAGGGCAAGGAAGCCTTGCTCATCCGCAGCATCGTTGCCTGTGGTCCATACCGCGTCGAAGATGCGGCTGATCGCCTCGCGCGTGTTGCCGGCCGCAATGGAAAGCCTCAGGTAGGGCAGCGGATTGAAAGGATGCGCGGCGGGCATCCGGAACGGGATGCCCAGGTGGCCTGCCCACCACGTGCACCAGCGAAACGTCCAGTTGCGCTTGGGTGGGATCTCAGCGGGGCCCTTGTTTTCCCAATGATCGAGCAGCGCCGCGAACAGCACCGGCCGGCAGCGGATGTCCAGCCTGCCATCGAAGCGGTCCAGCAGCTTGAACCCTATGTAGGAGTAGGGCGAGATGAAGTCGAAATACCAGTCGGCTTTTTTCAGGTCGAATTTTCCATCGCGAGTCCAGGGGCGGTGCACACCAGGAAATCGGCCGACCGCGAAGCGAACCGGTAGCGATTGAGCCTGGCCTCGTCGGCGATGCTGAAGCCCACGCTGCCGCCCGGATCGGAGGTCGTCCTCGCGCCGTGCGTCCTGCAGAAGCGGCATTGGCAGGCGCGGACGGTCCATCGGGAAGGCGGCGCCGGCATGCGCAACTCGAAGCCGACTGCGCCGCAATGGCAGCGGCCCACGTGGGTATTCGCAGTATCAACCGGCGGCGGGGACATCCTCGATCCTCAAGAAGACCTGCTTGCCCGCGGCACGTGCCAGCGACACCATTTCGTCGGCGCCCTTCGACGGCCCGCCGATGCGCAGGCAGGCATCGCACCTGGCCACGAGCCGGCGCGAAACCGGGTGGAATATTTCATCGAACACCGGATCGCCGATGCCCCTGGAGCCGGCGTGCTCGATCAGCGGCAGCGCAAACCATTCGCCTAGCACCGGCAGGTGCCCGGCGCGAAACAATTGCAGGGCTGTGTCCGTAATTGCGTCCACGTTGCGCTGAATCAGGCCGGGGTCGTCGTTGGTGCCGCTGCGATACGGACCGGCAACCAGGATCATCAGGGGAGGCATCGCGTTCGGCATCGATCTCTATTTCGGGACCAGGCAGTTTATCGTGCCGTGGCTTGTGCGCTCAGCCCAAGGCCAGGCTGAAAAATACCGCGCCGGCGAAGGATGCGATGGTGCGTACATGGTTGCCCGCCGTCCATTCGGCCACGTAACGCCGCCAGAGGTCGGCGCTCGCGCTGGCGGACGGATCAATGGCAGCCAGCCCTTCGTTCCTCGGCACGTTCCAGGCAAGGGTCACGCCGAAGCTGCCCGCAAGATAGCAGGCGCAGCCGCCGACGCGCCAAAGCATTCCCGGTGAACCCCACTGCCAGAACGAGCAGGCGACGATCGCGAGGCAGACGACCGCTGTTCCAATGAACACCGACAGGAACATCCGGTTCAGCACGACGACGTTGATCGATTGCATGGCGGCGATTCCCTGGTTGGTCGGGATGCGCGACAGTGCTTTCATCACGAACGTGGAAAAGGCGAAGAACACGCCGGCGACCAGGCCGCAGCCCAGGGCGGCGGCAAGCGTCAGCAGGAAAATGAATGGATCGGAAATGGCGATTCCTTCCTTGCCTCGCCTGGCTTCACGGGCGCAGCCAGAAGGGCGTTCCTTCCGGGTCGCCGCGACGAGCGCGAAGCGGTGCAGTGCCGGCACACCCTGTCGTCGAATGAAAAGTCATGCATCCAGCACGAGTTGGGTTTGCGTCACCACCGCGCAGAGCTTGCCTTCCTCGGAGCGGATGGTGGTCTGCCAGACCATCGTCGTGCGGCCCCGATGAAACGGGACGCACTCGGCAGAAACCGTGGTGTTGACCCGGGCGGCACCGATGAATTTCGTGCTGGAATCCGTCGTGGTCGTGCGCTTGCCTTCCGGCATGCACAGGATGGTGCCGACCGCGCCCAGGGTATCGGCGAAAGCCATGTAGGCACCGCCGTGCAAGGCGCCTCCCGTCGTGCACAGTTCGGGACGCACCAGCATGCTAGCCGTAACGCGATCCCTGGTGGCCTCAGTCAGTCGCATGCCCAGCAGTCCGGGCAACAGCGGCGCGAACAATTGCTGCAGGGAATCGAGCGAATGCATGGCACTCCTTTGTCCGGACTTCGCAGGCCCGCGCGCGCTGCGCCCCGCAAAAAATGGCGTCGCGTCGACGGGGCAGGTCGGGCGGCCAGGATGCGCGACGCAGTATACGATGCGGCCGGCATGCCGGGTGCGGAGGAATTGGTGTCCTGGAAAGGAAGCGCCCGCGGACGCCGTCGCGAACGCAGGCACGTGGATCCTCGATGCGAGCGGATCAGTTCGCCGCGTCGGCGTGCTTCGGCGGCGAGGTGACCCGCCAGACGACGTTGCCGACGTCATCCGCGACGAGAAGCGCGCCCGGCTTGTCGATGGCGACGCCGACCGGTCGGCCGTACGCATGACCTTCGGGTGTCAGGAAGCCGCCGAGGACGTCTTCGGCATCGCCCGACGGGCGGCCGTTCGCGAACGGCACGAAAATGACCTTGTAGCCGCTGGGCGGCCGGCGATTCCAGGAGCCGTGCTGGCCGATGAACGCGCCATTGGCATAGTGCGCCGGCAGCAGGCTGCCTTCATAGAACGCGAGCCCGAGCGAGGCCGTGTGCGGGCCGAGCGCGTAGTCCGGCGCGATCGCGCTGGCGACCAGGTCCGGCCGCGGCGGTTTCACGCGCATGTCCACGTGCTGGCCGTAGTAGCTGTAGGGCCAGCCGTAGAAGGCGCCCTCCTTGACCGAGGTCATGTAGTCGGGCACCAGGTCGCTGCCGAGCTCATCGCGCTCGTTGACCGCGGTCCAGAGTGCGCCGCTTTGCGGCTGCCAGGCCATGCCGTTCGGATTGCGCAGGCCGGACGCGAATACGCGGGACTTGCCCGTGACCGGATCGACTTCGAGGATCGCGGCGCGATGCTCTTCCTTGTCGATGCCGTTTTCCGCGACGTTGCTGTTCGAGCCGACCGTCACGTAGAGGCGCTTGCCGTCCGCGCTGGCAATGACGTTCTTGGTCCAGGGGTGGTTGATCGGCCCCGCCGGCAATTCGGTGATGATGGTGCCGGGACCGGAGATGCTGGTCGCGCCGGGCGTGTAGGCAAAGCGCAGGATGGCGTTGGAATTGGCGACGTACAGGTCATTGCCGATCAGCGCCATGCCGAAGGGAGAATTCAGGTCCTGCAGGAACACGCTGCGGGTTTCGGCGATGCCATCGCCGTCCGCGTCGCGCAGCAACGTGATGCGGTTGGCGCTCGGCGCGCCGCTGCCCGCCCGCGTCATGAGCTTTTTCATGACCCAGCCCTTGAACCCCTTGCCGTCTTCGGGCTTCGGCGGCGCGTTGGTCTCCGCGACCAGGACGTCGCCATTGGGCAGCACGTACAACCAGCGCGGATGGTCGAGGTTCGAGGCATAGGCATTCACCACGAGGCCCGCGGCGGGAACAGGCGTCACGCCGGCAGGCCAGCCATCCACCGGCGCGACGTTCACCGTCGGGACAGCGTTATGGTGCGGGTCGGGCAGGACGGGATCGGGACCGGTGCCCGATTTCACCGGCAGCGTGGCACGATCGCCGCATGCGGCGAGCAAAACGGCGAAAGACGCGCAAATGACGCAAGTGATCGCACGGTGCATGATGGACTCCTTCGATCGCCAACGCTGAACGGATCCACCCCGGTCTTTGCAGGCGGGGCGGTTACCGGGTTGACTCGAATCGAAGGCGTTGGTTCGCGCCGGCCGGCGACCGGAATTTGCTGGTTGCGCCGACGCCGGGGAGGGCTAGGAAGGCAGCTCTGATCGCCGCGGCAATTGCGCGCCGCGCCGGGAGCAGGTGATGGCAGCGGCGGCGACGGCGAAGTCGAGCAGGGCCGCGAGATCGCCGGCTTCCAGCGCAGCAGGCGCACGGGGATGCAGGCGATCGTGTTCCGAAAGCCATGCCAGCATGGCGGCCTGGAAGGTGTCTCCCGCGCCTACCGTGTCCACGACCACGACTTTCTTGGCCGGCCGCTCGACGCGGGCATTGCGTGTCCAGGCAACGGCGCCTTCGCCGCCGCGTGTCACGACGATGAGGGCCGCGCCTTGATCCAGCCATTTCCCGGCGAGCGTTTGCAAATCCACCCCCGGAAAGAGCAACGCGAGATCTTCCTCGCTGGCCTTCAGCACGTGCGTGTGCGCGGCCATCCACGCGACGACCTCGCGCCAGCGATCGAGCTGCGGTTCGACGTTCAGGCGAACGTTCGGGTCGTAGGCGACCAGGGATCGCTTGCATTGGCTTTCCACGAGTGCTCGCAAGGTCGACGCGACCGGCTCGACGAGCAACGAATACGATCCGAAATGGAACACGCGTGCCTGCGCGGGAATGGAGGCGAGCGCCGCCACGGGAAGGTCGCGATCCGCGCCATGGTCGCCGTGAAAGAAATAGGTGGGGACGCCGCGGTCATCCAGCCCCACGACGCTGAGCGTCGTCGGCGCGTCGGTGCGCCGGACGGCGCCGGTGTCCACGCCTTCGTCCGCCAGCGCGGACATGAGCCTGTTTCCGAAGGCGTCGCGCGAGATCGCGCCGAAAAACGCGCTGGCCTGGCCGAGGCGGGCAAGTCCGATGGCAACGTTGAACGGCGAGCCGCCTGTCCTGGCCTCCAGCACCAGACCGTCGGCAGACGGCGCGCCGGCGAAAACATCGAACAACGCCTCGCCGCCGACGACGAACATGCAGGGGCTCCCGAACACGGATGGCTGCGGCGGACTTGCCGCATGCGCATTCTCGCGTCCACGCGTCTTTTGCGAAAGGGCCTTGCCGCTCGCGCTAGAATGGCCGCCATCTTGACCGCAGACCTGCAGCAATTCTTCGCCGATACCGGCCCCCTCGCGAGCATCATTCCCGGATATCGCCTGCGGCCGCAGCAACTGGAAATGGCGCGCGCCGTCGAGCAGGCCATCGGCGGCAACGGCCTGCTGATCGCCGAAGCCGGCACCGGCACCGGCAAGACCTTCGCCTACCTGGTGCCGGCCCTGTCGCGCGGCGGCAAGGTCATCGTGTCCACCGGCACCAAGACCCTGCAGGACCAGCTCTTCAACCGAGACATCCCGATGGTCCGCAATGCGTTGCAGGCGCCGGTGACGGTCGCGCTGCTCAAGGGGCGCGCGAACTATGTCTGCCACTACCACCTGGAGCGCGCCAAGAACGACGGCCGGTTCCTGAATCGCGATGACGTGGTGTACCTGGCGCGCATCGAGTCCTATGCCAAGACCAGCAAGACCGGCGATCGCAGCGGGCTGGCGGAAGTGCCGGAAGACGCGAGCGTGTGGCCGCAGGTCACGTCGACGCGGGAAAGCTGCCTCGGCGGCGATTGCCCGAACTACAAGGAATGCTTCGTCATGGAGGCGCGCAAGCAGGCGATGGAGGCCGATGTCGTGGTCGTGAACCATCACCTGTTCTTCGCCGACGTGGCGCTGCGCGACGAAGGCGTGGCGGAACTGCTGCCGGCATGCAACACGGTGATATTCGACGAGGCGCATCAATTGCCGGAAACCGCGAGCCTCTTCTTCGGCGAGAGCGTCTCGACCAGCCAGTTTGTCGAACTCGCGCGCGACGCGCGCGTCGAGACGGCGACATCGGCAAAGGACAATCGCGCGTTGCCGGACGCGAGCGCGGCGCTCGAGAAGGCTGCGCGGGACTTGCGCCTGCAGTTTCGCGAGGAGTCCGGGCGGCAGCCTTACTCGGCCGCCCGGGACAATCGCGCATTCACCGACGCCCTCGACGAGGCACTTGCAAAGCTGACCGACCTCAATGTTCTGCTCGAATCGCAGGCGGATCGCTCCGAAGGATTGCGCAACTGCTGGACGCGCGGCATGGACTTGCTCGATCGCCTGGACCGCTGGGAGGAGGGCGCGGACAACGGCTGGGTGCGCTGGATCGAGATCTTCGGCGGCTCCGTGCACCTGAACGCGACACCGTTATCCATCGCCGACATTTTCCACAAGCAGGTAAGCGGCAATCCGCGCGCGTGGATATTCACCTCCGCGACGCTGTCGGTGCAGGGAAATTTTTCGCACTACCAGCGCGAGATGGGTCTGGACGCCGCCGCGACCGCGTTCTGGGAGAGCCCGTTCGACTACGCGAACCAGGCGGTGCTCTACGTGCCCGACGGACTGCCGGAGCCGAATGCGGATGGCTACACGCGCAAGGCCGTGGAAGCGGCGCTGCCGGTGATCGAAGCGGCGCAGGGACGCACATTCTTCCTGTTCACCAGCCTGCGCGCGATGCGCGAGGCGCGCGAGCTCATCGAAGCCGGCATGCGCAAGATGGGCATGGACTACCCGCTGCTGATGCAAGGCGAGGGCTCGCGCACGGAACTGCTCGAGCGATTCCGCAAGCTCGGCAATGCCGTGCTGCTGGGTAGCCAGTCGTTCTGGGAAGGCGTCGACGTGCGCGGCGAAGCGCTTTCATTGGTGATCATCGACCGCCTGCCGTTCGCGCCGCCGGATGATCCGGTGCTGGCCGCGCGCATCGAGCAGATCAACGCGGAGGGGCGCAATGCCTTCATGGAGTTCCAGCTTCCGCAGGCCGTCATCACGCTGAAGCAGGGTGCGGGCCGGCTGATTCGCGACGAGAAAGACCGCGGCGTGCTGATGATTTGCGATCCGCGGCTCATCACCAAGCACTACGGCAAGCGCATCTGGCGCAGCCTGCCGCCGATGCGGCGCACGCGGGTGCAGGCGGATGTGATCGAGTTCTACCGGCAGCTCGCCGGCGCGGCGGCATGAACCGCTCAGTGCGTGCCGAATCGCGGGCGAATCAACCACGCCCAGATTCCCCATAGCAGCAGAATCCAGAGCACGACGATCAGTATCCCGGCGATCCAGTTGCGCGGTCGCGGGCGATGGGCCTCCATCCAGGCCTGCGCGCGGGCGCGTGAATCTAGCAGCACTTCCCGGGGCATGAGCTTGAGCGTGAGCCAGATGGCACCGGGCAACAGGATCAGCTCGTCCAGATAGCCCACGACCGGAATGAAATCCGGGATGAGATCGATCGGAGAAAGCGCGTACGCGACGATGAAGATCGCCAGCCATTTCGCGTACCAGGGTGAGCGCGGATCGCGCGAGGCGAACCAGAGCACGAGTGCCTCGCGCTTCAGGGTTGCGGCCCAGCTTTTCAGCCGTGCCAGCATGGCTCAGGCGACCGGCGTGCCGTGCAGGTCGTGGGCGTCGGCGCGCGTGATCTTGACGTCGACGAAATCGCCGACTTTCACGTTTCGCGGCGCGCGGATGTGCACCACGCCGTCGATTTCCGGCGCGTCCGCGCTGGAACGGCCGACGGCCGTGCCGTCGCCGACTTCGTCCACCAGCACCTTCAGTGTCCTGCCGACCTTGGACTTCAGCCGGCGCGCGCTGATTTTTTCCTGCACGGCCATGAAGCGCGCGCGTCTTTCCTCGCGCACCTCGTCCGGCAGCGGGTCGGGCAGTGCGTTCGCCGCGGCACCTTCCACCGGGGAATAGGCAAAGCAGCCCACGCGATCGAGCTGGGCCTCTTCGAGGAACGCCAGCAGTTCGGAGAACTCGGCTTCGGTTTCGCCGGGAAATCCGGCAATGAACGTGCTGCGAATCGTGATGTCCGGACAGGCCTGGCGCCATGCGCGGATGCGCTCGAGGTTGTTCTCGGCGTTCGCCGGCCGCTTCATCAGCTTGAGGATGCGCGGGCTTGCATGCTGGAACGGCACGTCGAGATACGGCAGGACCTTTCCCTCGGCCATCAGCGGAATGACTTCGTCGACGTGGGGATAGGGATAGACGTAGTGCAAGCGGACCCAGATACCCAGGTCGCCCAGCGCGCGCACGAGCTCGGTCATGCGAGTCTTCAGCGGCCTGCCGCCCCAGAAGCCGGTGCGATATTTGATATCCACGCCATAGGCGCTGGTGTCCTGCGAGATGACGAGCAATTCCTTGACGCCGGCCTTCGCGAGGTTTTCGGCCTCCTGCATGACCTCGCCGACCGGGCGGCTGACGAGGTCGCCGCGCATGGACGGGATGATGCAGAACGTGCAGCGATGATTGCAGCCCTCGGAGATCTTCAGGTAGGCGAAGTGCTTCGGCGTGAGGCGGATTCCCTGCGCGGGAACCAGGTCGGAAAACGGATCGTGCGGCCGGGGCAAATGATCGTGGACCGCGCGCATGACCTGGTCGGTTGCATGCGGCCCGGTCACGGCGAGCACTTGCGGATGCGCCTGCCTGACCACGTCGCCCTTCGCGCCCAGGCATCCGGTGACGATGACCTTGCCGTTCTCCGCGAGCGCTTCGCCGATCGCGTCCAGCGATTCCTCGACGGCGGCGTCGATGAAGCCGCATGTATTCACCACGACGAGATCGGCCTTGTCGTAGGTTGGCGATATGACGTAGCCCTCGGCGCGCAGCTGCGTGAGGATGCGTTCCGAATCCACCAGCGCCTTCGGGCAGCCGAGCGAGACGAACCCCACGCGAGGTTGCGCGAGCGATTTGCGGCGGATGGCTGGCTTGGTGGCGCTCATGTGCAGACCGGATGAAAAACGGCGCGGAACCTGTCGTTCCGCGCCGTATCGATTGTCTTGCGTGCGGGATCGTTCAGGAAGCCGTTTTCTTCTGCGGTTGCTTGAACGAATCCGGCTCGGGGGAGGGGGCATCCGCCTTGCCCTCGCCGGCAAAATTGTTGCCGAACGGGAAGTTGCCGAATATCGAGCGCGCCTGCTTCTGCAACTGTTGCTGCATGTCGAGGAAGGTCGTCGCGCTCTGCTCCAGGTAGCTCGACATCAGTCCCTGGATGGTCGGCCCCTGCATCTTCACGAACTGGCTCCAGGCCTCGGCGTTGAGCATCGGATTGTCGCCGAACTTCGGCATGCTCTGCTCCTGCAGCCGGCGCTGGATCTCGACGAAGGTCTGGATGTTCTTGTCGAGGTAGCTGCCCATCATTCCCTGCATGGCGTTGCCATAGAAGCGGATGATCTGCGACAGCATGTCGGACGAGAACATCGGCGAGCCGGCACCTTCTTCCTCGAGGATGATCTGCAGCAGGATCGCGCGCGTGAGGTCTTCCTCGCTCTTCGCGTCGATCACCTTGAACACCACCTGGTCGAGCACGAGTTGCTTCACGTCAGCCAGCGTGATGTAGCTGCTCGTCGCCGTGTCGTAGAGGCGACGGTTCGGATATTTCTTAATGAGTCGGATTTCGTCGGTCATTGTTGTGCAGTCCGGAAAGTTGCACTTCAGATCTCGCTCGGGGGACGCTGGCGATTTGTGTGCTCTGCGGCAGCGCGCGAGACGGGCATTATAACCATATGAAAATTAGCTTTTACCAAAGTTTATGCAATGCGAAAAAATTATTGACACCCGTGGCGGGGCTGCCTACCATCGGTCTTGTGCAACGCAACAGCGTCTAGTTGAAGGCCATTGCGGATGCGGGTTTAGCTGCGAATATTTATGGAGATACAAGATGAGCTCGATTGCCGAGAAATTTGTCGCGTTGAACAAGAAACAGCTGGAAACCGGCGTCCAGGCAATCCAGATCGGCTTCGTTGCCTGGGAATCCCTGGTTCGGCTGAACGTCGAAGCGGCCAAATCCCTGGTCCAGGAGGGGTTGGCGAGTGTGCAGAGCCTGACTTCGGTGCGTGATCCGGCCGGCTTTTCCGTTTGGACAAGCGGGCAGTTGCAGTCCGGCGTGGAAAGGATTTCCGGTTACGGACGCAACGTTTACGAGATCACCGGCGCGGCGGCCGGTCAGGTCGGCAACCTGCTGGAACAGACATTGCTTAGTAACACCCAGGAAGCGGCTGAGTGGGTGGACGAGGTGCTGAAGGCGACGTCCACGCCCCAACCGGAAGCGACGGCTGCGGCGGCCAAGGCAGCCATGGCGAATGCCAAAACGATCATCGAGGGAATTTCGAAGGCTGTCAGGCAGACAGCCGGATTCGCGGATGCCAATGTGAGGGCGGCCGTGGCAGCGACGGCGGAAGCAGTGAAGAAGACCGCCGGGTAGCGGAAACAGATTGCACGTCTCCTCCCCCTTTATCTAAAGGTCTTCCTTTGGTAAAGGTTCAACCCCGGTGGTTCGCCACCGGGGTTTTTTTTGCCCCGAAGCTGTGCACAAAACGTCAGGGTTCTGCCATGAAATGGCACCGGAACGGTCAGTTGGCGTAACCAAGCGTTGCCGCCATCAGGACATGTGCTGGCCGCCGTTGATCGAAATGTTGGCGCCCGTGACGAAAGCCGCTTCATCCGAAGCCAGGTAGATGATCAGGCCGGCAACTTCCGCCGGCAGGCCGAGACGGTTCAGCGGGATCTGGGGCAAGATCTTCGAGTCCAGGATGTCCTGCGGAATCGCGGTGACCATCTTGGTGCCGATGTATCCCGGCGAGATCGTGTTCACGGTCACGCCCTTGCGCGCCACCTCGTAGGCGAGCGCCTTGGTGAAGCCGTGCATGCCGGCCTTCGCCGCAGAATAGTTGGTCTGCCCGAATGCGCCTTTCTGGCCGTTGACGGAAGAGACGTTGATCACGCGCCCCCAGCCGCGCTCGACCATGCCGTCGAGGACCTGCTTGGTCATGTTGAATACGCTATCCAGGTTGGTGCGCATCACGGCGTCCCAGTCCGCCTTGGTCATTTTCTTGAACGTCATGTCGCGCGTGATGCCGGCGTTGTTGACCAGCACGTCGACCGGACCCACTTCCTTGGTGACCTTCTGGATGCACGCGGCGCAGGAATCGTAGTCAGCGACGTCCGCGGCATAGCCCTGGAAGCCGTAGCCGCGCTGCTTCATGCCGGCCAGCCATTCGGCCGAAGACTTGTTGCCCGGAGAATGCGTGGTGACGACGGTGTAGCCCTGGTCCGCCATCTTGGTGCAGATGGATTCTCCCAGGCCGCCCATGCCGCCGGTGACCAGAACGATTCTTTTTGCCATGACCGTTTCTCCTTGTTGATTTGCTTTGTCGTTTCGCGCTAGCTCGATTTCTCTTTCACGTACCGGCCCGGCGCAGGCTCGATCGCCGGGTACTGCGCATTTCCGAGTTGCGTGACGGCCGGGACCCGCGCGCCCGAGCGCGATGCGAGCCATTGCGCCCAGTGGCTCCACCAGCTTCCTGGCCGCTGCGTGGCGCCGGCGAGCCAGGCGTCGGCATCGCTGCCGGCGGCACCATCCACCCAGAAGTGCCGGCGGTTTTTCGAAGCGGGATTCACGATGCCGGCAACGTGGCCGCTGGCGCCCAGCACGAATTGCGTCTCGCCGCCTAACAATCCAATGCTCGCATAAGCGGAGCGCCAGGGCACGATATGGTCATCCCGCGTTGCGACAATATAGGCCGGAAGGTCGACGTCGCCGAGATCGAGCGCAACGCCGCAGGCCTTGAGCCGGCCTGGTGTCTTCAGGTTGTTTTCCAGGTACATGTTGCGCAGGTACCAGGCGTAGAGCCGCCCGGGCAGATTTGCCCCATCCGAATTCCAGTAGAGCAGGTCGAAGGCGCGCGGCGGCCTGCCTTTCAGGTAGCTGTTGATCACGAAGTGCCAGATCAGGTCGTTGGCACGCAGCATCGCGAACGTATTGGCGAGCTTGCTGCCGGACATGGCCGCGGGTTGCGCGAACTCGCGCTCGCTGCGTTCTATGAATTCGCGGTCGACGTAGACGCTGATGTCACCGGTCTCAGAAAAATCCAGCAGGGTGGCGAGCAAGGTCAGCGAGGCGGCGCTTTCGTCGCCGTTCGCGGCCATGGCGGCAAGCGCGCAGGAGAGCAGGGTGCCGCCGACGCAGAAGCCGAGCGCATTGACCCGGTCGGCCTGCGTGATCGACTTGATCGCGGCGAGCGGGGCGAGGACGCCCTGCTCGATGTAGTCGTCCCAGCCGAGCGCACCCAGCTCCGGCGGGATGTTGCGCCAGGAGACGATGAAGGTGCGAAATCCCTGCGCCACGCAAAAGCGCACGAAGGAATTGTCCGGCTGCAGGTCGAGGATGTAGTACTTGTTGATGAACGGCGGCACGATCAGCAGCGGGAGCGCATGCACGTCCGGTGTCGACGGGGCGTACTGGATCAGCTGCACGATCTCGTTTTCGAACACCACCGCGCCGGGTGTCGTGGCGAGATTGCGGCCGACCTCGAATGCCGTCTCGTCGGTCATCGAGATGCGGCCGCGCGCGACATCGCCCGCAAGCAGCTTCGCGCCGAGCGCCAGGCTTTCGCCGCCGCTTTGCGCCGCCAGCTTGATGACTTCGGGATTGGTCGCCGCGTAATTCCCCGGCGACAAGGCGTCGGCTACCTGTCGCAGCTGGTATTGCAGGCGGCGCTTTGCGTGGGGATCGAGCGTCGCCAGTTCGCCGAGGTCGCGCAGGAAGCGGGCATTGATCAGATAGGCGTGCCGCAGGTACTGGAAAAAGGGCAGGCGCCATTCGGGCGCCTCGAAGCGGGCATCGTCCTGATCGGGAGCAGGTGTGGCGCTGCCTTCAGCGACGATGCGCTGCCAGAGTGCGGCATGATCCCGGTAAAACTGCTCCTGCAGCGCGCCAAGGCGCTCGAGCTGCTTCGGCTCGGCCGTCGCGAACGCGCGAGTCAGCACGTCGACGTCGCCGGTCAGCGGGATCGGCGCACCGCGAAACATCGATTCAACGAAGCTTGCATTGGCACGGGCCATTTCCTGAAGGAAATCGCCTTGCCGGCTCGCCGGTGGTTGGGAACTGGAGGTCATGGATTGTCGACTGCGCGAAGTGTCGGGCGAGCAGGTAGAATTTTTGAGCGGCACTCCTGCCGAGTCAAGCCGGCTTCACCATGTACATCGTTGCGATAGGCTGGCTGTTCGTGGTGGCCATGATGGCGATCACCTCCGCCAGCGTGCTGGCGGGATTCACCGTCTTCCTCGGTTATGGCGTGCTCCCGCTGGGATTGTTCCTGTGGATCGCCGGCACGCCGCAGCGCCGGCGTCGCGCCGCGGCGCTACGCGAGGTTGCCGACGAAGAAGCCGACCAGCGCGATCGACCCGATGCCCAGTGAAATGAGCAGCACCTGCTCGAACGTCGCGCGCAGCTCGGGACGCCGGTGCAGGCCCGGGATCAGGTCCGCCACCGCGACGTAGATCATGCTTGCCGCGGCGAACCCGAGCAAGGTCGGCACCCAGTCCTGCAAGGATCGCAACGCGAAGTAGGCGAGCAGGCCGCCCACCAGCGTGGCGCCGCTGGACGCGAGGTTGAAAGCCAGCGCCTTCGCCTTGCTGAAGCCGGAGTGGATCAGGATCACGAAGTCGCCGACTTCCTGCGGAATTTCGTGCGCGATGATGGCGAGCGCGGTGACGATGCCCAGGCCGGTGTCGGCCAGGAATGCGGCGGCGATCAGGATGCCGTCGACGAAGTTGTGGATGGTGTCGCCGACCATGATCATCATGCCGCTGCGGCCGTGGTCGTTCGGGTCCGCGTGGTGGTCGTGTGCCTCGCATTCCTCGGCATGGCAGTGCCGCCAGAGCACGAGTTTCTCCAGCACGAAGAAAAACAGGATGCCGGCGAGCACGACCGCGGCAAGCCGGTGCGCGTCCCGCGTCTGCTCGAAGGCGTGCGGCAGGATCTCGAGGAAGACCGCGCCGAGCAGGGCGCCGACGGCGTAGCTGATCAGCATCGGCACCTGGTGAGCGGACGCGCGCAGCGCCAGCAGCGCGGCGCTGACTACGCTGAGGATCGCCCCGGCGGCCGAGGCGACGACGATCCAGGCAAGGGTGGACATGCGAAAACCGGAGAAGTCGAGCGCGCGAGTATAGCGGGCTTGCCGCTCGATTCGTCAGCCTTCCAGCCAGATCAGGGCGGCCATGCGGCCGGAAACCTTGTCGCGCCGATGGGAAAAGAAGCGCGCGGGTTCGGAATGCGTGCAGGTGCCGCCGCCGTAGACCGCGGTCACGCCCGCGCGTGCCAGTCGCTGGCGCGCCAGCAGGAAAAGGTCGCACATCCATTTGCCGAGTTTATGGCCGGTGAACGCCGCGCTCGCGGCGGAGTCGACCGCGAGGAAAGCCTGGCGCACTTCGTCTCCAACCTCGAACGCCGCCGGGCCGATCGCGGGCCCGAGATAAGCAAGCAGGTCCGTCGCCGGAATGCCGATGCCCGCGACGGTGTTTTCAAGCACGCCCGCCGCGAGGCCGCGCCAGCCGGCATGGGCGGCCGCGACCTTGCTGCCCGCGCGGTCGGCGAACAGGACCGGCAGGCAATCGGCAACCATGATCGCGCACACGAGCCCGCGATCCCCGGCAATGATCGCATCGGCCTCGACCGGCGAGTTCACCTGGTTCGCCTGAACGACCGTCGCGCCGTGCACCTGGTTGAGCCAGGCGGGCTCGGCGGGCAGGCATTCACGCAAGCGGCGCCGGTTCGACTCGACCGCTTTGGGATCATCGCCGACGCGCATCCCGAGATTCATGCTGTCGTAGGGGGCAGCGCTGGTGCCGCCGTTGCGCGTCGTGATCAGCGCGCGCACGCCGCGCGGTGCGGGCCAG
>DASZTG010000032.1:0-23507 GCA_035548375.1 Burkholderiales bacterium | reverse complement strand
ACCGCGGAATTCGGCGATGCACTCGATCGCGTGCGGCGTTTGGCCGCCAGCCAGCGGATCGTGCTGATGTGCGCGGAGAAGGACTGGCGCAATTGCCATCGCGGGCTGATCGCGGACGCGCTGAAGGCGTCCGGCCACGACGTCCTGCACATCGTCGATCGCGAGCGGGACGAGCCCCATCCCTACACCCGGCCTGCCCGCATCGTGGAGGGCAGGCTGTCCTATGCGGCCGATCCGCCCGCGCAGTCGGCGCTCGATTTCTAGCATCGATTAAGATGCGCGCATGAAAAAGGAAATCGTGCGTTGCCATTGGGCCACGGGCGGCTCGCCGTCCTATGTCGAATACCACGACCAGGAGTGGGGCGTGCCCCAGCATGACGAACGCGTGCTCTTCGAGTTCCTTGTCCTGGAAGGCGCGCAGGCCGGCCTGTCCTGGTCGACCATCCTGAACAAGCGCGAGAACTACCGCAAGGCCTTCGCCGGCTTCGACCCGCGCAAGGTGGCGCGCTTCAACGCGAAAAAGGTTGCGGCCCTGATGCAGGACGCCGGCATCGTGCGCAACCGGCTGAAGATAGAGGGCACGGTGAAGAATGCGCGCGCCTTCCTCGAGGTGCAAAAGGAATTCGGCAGCTTCGACGCCTATATATGGGAATTCGTCGGCGGCAAGCCGCTGGTCAATGCCTGGGCGTCGCACCGGCAGGTGCCCGCCTCAACTGCCGTTTCCGACGCGATGAGCAAGGACATGAAGCGGCGCGGCTTCACCTTCGTCGGCAGCACCATCCTGTATGCCTTCATGCAGGCAATCGGCATGGTCAACGACCATTCCCCGAAATGCTTCCGATGGAAGCAGTTGAAGGGAAAGGCAGTTGTGAAGAAATGAAGGCTCAGAAGAATTTCACCACTTCGGCAAACGACCGCCACGCGAGCATCGCCGGCGCGTTCGACCTCGTCGCGAAAATCCGCGAAGGCGTGCCCTCGGCCTTCGTATTCGAGCGCGGCTCTCTGCAGGTCAAGATGTATCGCCCGACGGGAACCGATCTGCAGAAACCGCACACCCGCGACGAGGTCTACGTCATCGCGCGCGGCTCGGGCACTTTCGTCAACAATGGAGAACGCCATGCTTTCGAGGCCGGGGACATGCTGTTCGTCCCGGCCGGCGACGAGCATCGCTTCGAGTCCTTCACGTCCGACTTCTGCACCTGGGTGCTGTTCTACGGGCCAGATGGCGGCGAAATGCCGCCATGAATCAAAGCCAGGCGCGGCGAGGTGCCGCCTTGAACTAAGGTCAGGCGCGCCGAAATTCCGGAATGGCGCCTAGTTGCCTGCCGGCTTCAATGCGCTGGATATCCAGTCGATGCTCTTGACACCCTCGGGCGGGTTAACCTTCTCCGGCGCGAAATAGCGCACGTCCTTCAGCACGATCTTGCCATCGCGATGTGCGACCGTGCCATAGGCCACGCCTTGCACCGCCTGGTGGCCTTTGCCGAGCATCAGCCGGTCCGTGCCGCTCGGCGTTTCCCACGCGAGGTTCTCGAATGCCGCGATCACGGCCTCGCGATCGGGCTCGCCGCCCGCCTTCGCCGCTTTCTCGTACGCGGACTTCAGACCCAGCAGCGCCTGCGCCATCTTGTAGGAAACGTAGGTCGGCGCGGACTTGTGCTTTGCGGAGTACGCCGCGGAGAACCAGCGGTTCAGCGCGTTGTCCGGGGCGAACATGCCGTGCGTGCCGCGCCCGCCGATGATGGTGCCATCGGGAATCTGGTCGGCGAGGTGTTGCGCGACATGCTCGCCGGATATCAGCAGCAGCGGCGATTTCTTCGCCAGGTCGCGGGATGCGGCCTGCAGCACGAAGGCCTCGAGGTCGCCGCCCCAGAAGCTCGACTGGACGAGCTCGGCGTTGCTGGCGAGCAGCGCGGAAATCTCGGTGCCGTATTGGCCGGCGCCGGGCTTGGGCATTTGCGACGTCGCGATTGCGGCATCGGGCCTGAGGCCGTGCATGGCGGCGGTGAAGTCGGCCCAGGCGTCCTGGCCGAAGGCGTAGTTCTGGTTGATGCCGGCGTAGCTGGCCAGGTGCGGATACTTGCCGAGCACGTAGTAGGCCGCACCGACCGCGTCCATGGTCGAATGCGAGCCGGTGCGGAATACGTAGCGGTAGGACGCGTCCTCGAAAATGCGCGGCGTGCCGCAGTCGGAGAATACGGTCAGCTGCTTGAGCTCTTCCGCCACCGGCGCGACCGCCAGGCAGTCGCCGCTGGAAATGTAGCCGACCACCGCGTCGAACTCATGCTGCTGCTCGAGCAGGCGAAACTGCTCGACCTGCTTGGTCGCACCGCCGGCCTCGTCGACGACGTGGATTTCAATTGGACGCCCGCCGAATCCTTTCGCGGCGTAAGGCGCGGGCACCGCGCCGTCATTCAGCGCGGACACCAGCAATTCCGCGGCGTTGCGCGCCGGCACGCCGAAAGGCCCCGACGCGGGACCGGACAGGAAGGTCACGAGCGCGATGCGATAAGGACGGGCGTCGGACGCGACGGCCGCTTGCGCGAACAGGGCACAGCAGGCGGCGACGGCAACGGACAGGCGTTTCATGGGCGATCTCTCACTGACGGGGTGGCCGGTACAATACCGTTCGTCCCGTTCATCCATAGCGGCAGGAGCGTCAAGTGCTATCGCAAACCCGACAGCGGCGCAGCGTCAATCCACCCCAGGCACGGGTCGCCGCGAAGCGGTTCACGCCCAAGGTCGCATCGAACCTGCCTCTCATCGATGCGCTGGAACGCCTGCCCTATCCGGTGGTAGCACTTGCGCGCGATTTCCCCGCCGACCACCTGATCGAGTGGCATCGCCACCTGCGCGGCCAGCTCGTGCATGCCTCGTCGGGTGTCATGCAGGTGCGCACGGCCGAGGGCATCTGGGTGGTGCCGCCGCTGCGTGCCGTCTGGGTACCCTCGAAAGCGCCGCACGAAATCTGCATGGCCACCGCCGTCAGCATGCGCACGCTGTATGTCGACGCCTCGCGATGCGCGGCCCTGCCCGCGCACTGCTGCGTGGTCGACGTGTCGCCGCTGCTGCGCGAGCTGATCCTGCGCCTGATGGACAAGGACATCGCCAGCGATCCCGCGTTCGCGCCCATGACCGAGCTCGCTCTGCTCGAAATCCGCGAGCTCGATACACCGCCGCTGCGCGTCGTGTTGCCGCAGGACCCGCGCGCGCGCAAGGTTTGCGACGGCTTACTGCAAAATCCTTCGGACAGCCGCACCTGCGAGGAATGGGGCGCGCGCGTCGGCGCCAGCCCGCGGACGCTCGAGCGGTTGTTCGCCAGGCAGACGCACATGAGCTTCTCGATGTGGCGCCGCCAGGCGCGCCTGCTCGAAGCCATGTCGCGGCTCGCGGCCGGCACGCCGGTCACGCGGATCGCCCATGACCTGGGCTACGACAGCCCGAGCGCTTTCACCGCCATGTTCCGCAAGGCGCTCGGCGCGCCGCCTAGCGAATACTTCCGGCAGTGAACCGGGTTGTCGCAATCGCGATGGTGGGTGGCGGGTCCCGGCCGGTCGCCGCGGCAAGGCCGTGGCAACATGACCTGACCTTTTCCCGCGCGAGATGCAGATGACCCAGCCCACGCACAGCGAGCTCATCGTCGACCAGTTCACCCGCCAGGCGGTGCCGTTCTCGACCGCCAAGACCATCGCCGATCAGAAGGCCCTCGACCTGCTGCTCGAGGTGAGCGGCGCGGGACCCGACGACACCGTGCTGGACGTCGCCTGCGGCGGCGGCAACGTGGTCTGCGCGTTTGCGCCGAAGGTTCGCCACGCGACCGGCATCGACATGACGCCAGCGATGCTGGAGCGCGCGCGCGCAACCGCGAAGCAAAAGTCGCTGGGCAACGTGAGCTGGGACCAGGGCATGGCCGCGCCGCTGCCCTATGCCGACGCCAGCTTCTCCATCGTGGTCACGCGCTTCAGCTTCCATCATTTCCTCGACCCGCTCGCCGTCCTGAAGGAGATGAAACGCGTCTGCGCGCCGGGCGGGCGCGTGCTGGTGGCCGACATGCACACGCACGCCGATGCCGCGAAAGGCGCCGAGTTCAACCGCATGGAACTGCTGCGCGATCCTTCGCACGTGCGCGCGCTGCCGGTCGAGGAATTGAAGGCGCTGTTTCCGGCCGCCGGCTTGCCGCCGGCCAGGATCACCTACTACGAACTGCGCGACGAGCTCGAGAACCTGCTGGGGCGCTCCTTCCCGAACCCCGGCGACGACGACAAGATCCGCGAGATTTTCCGCACTTCGTCGCGCGACGACAGGCTCGGCATCCCGATCCGGATCGAGGGCGAACGGATCAACTACGCCTACCCGGTCGCGGTTCTCGCCGCGACGCATCCCTGAGGCGGCGTGGCGCAGGACAGTTCGAAGCCCGATTTCTGGGAGACCCGCTACCGGGACCGCGTCATGCCCTGGGACGCCGGCGGCGTGCCCGCCTCGCTGCGCGAATTCGCGCCGACCTTGACCGCAGGCGCGCGCATCCTGATTCCCGGCTGCGGCTCGGCGTATGAAGCGGCGTGGCTGGCTGACGCAGGCTTCGACGTGCTGGCGATAGATTTCAGCGCTGCCGCAGTCGAGGCGGCTCGCCAGGTACTCGGACGCCATGCCGGCCGCGTGCGCGAAGCCGATTTCTTCACCTTCGATCCGGGCGAGCCCTTCGACGTGATCTACGAGCGCGCGTTCCTGTGCGCGTTGCCCCGCAAGATGTGGCCGGGCTATGCGCCTCGCTGCGCCCGATTGCTAAGGCCCGGTGGATGCATCGCCGGCTTTTACTTCTTCGCGGACACGCCGAAGGGCCCGCCGTTCGGCACATCGCAAACCGAACTCGACACCCTGCTCTTGCCCGGATTCAAGTGCTGCGACGACCGGCCCGTGGCCGACTCCATCGAAGTCTTCAGGGACAGGGAACGCTGGCAGGTCTGGAAGAAAAAGGGCGCATGACGAAGTAGCGGCCCGCGCTATTTCAGCTCGTCGACCTTCAGGAATATCTTGCGGTCGTCGGACACGCTGCCGGTCCGGCGGGAAATCGTGTTGCCGTCGTTCTGCACGCGGCTCTGGTCGACGCCGCCGATTTCGACCCACTCGCCAAGGCGCGCCGTCACCACGGTGTCGAGGCGCTGGATGTTGAACGATTGCGTGTTCGGATCGGCGACCGAATCGCGTCGCGAGCTTATCTCCAGCGTGACGTTGTCGCCCGTGACACGCGGGCGCACGCGGAAGCCCGAGTCGGCGTCGCGGTACTGCACGTTGTCCGTCACTTGCGAGCCGATCGGCGTGATGGTCAGGCTCTGGTTGCGGATCGGAATCGACTGGCCTGCGCGGATCAGCGCCTCGTTGCCCTCCATGACCTGCACCGTTTGCACGCCGCGATCGTTCGACGAGGACTGCGTGCTGAGCACGCGTCCGCGAACGACATTGTCCCCGCTGCGGATTTCGGCATTCGCGCCCTGGCCATTGCGCGTTCCCGGCACGTTTACGCGCGCACCGCTGGTGCCAACGCTGCCCGAAACTTCGGCGTGCGAATCCAGGCCCGTTTCCACGGCTTCCTGGCGCACGCTGATCAGCAGGCGCCGTGGCCGGGTGTCCACCGCCGCCAGCACCTTGCGCAACTCTGAAAGATTCTGCGGCGTCGTGCGCAAGATGACCTGGTTCTGGATCGAGCTGATGGTGCCGCCTGGCGCCAGCAGCGGCTTGAGCACCGGCACGATCTGGTCGGCGCTGCGGTACTTGAGGTCGATGACCTCCAGCACGGTCTGCTGCGCGCCTGCCGCAGCCAGCCATGCGGACGCAAACATCGCGACAACCCAGCGCAGCAGTGTTTTCATTCCTCGCGCCTCGTGCCTCGTGGCTCGTGCCTCATCTTCCCATCCTCCATGCCCGCGGCAGCGTCCGGCTGGCCGGATCCTGGCGGTAGAACTGCACGAGTTGCTCGTAGACCAGCGGAAACTGCACGCGCACGATGTCCGGCAATTCGAAAAACGCCTCGCTGATGACGGCAAAGAACTCGCCGGGCGAATGCGTCGCGTAAGGGTCGATTTCCGTATGTTCGCCCGCATCCACGCGCCTGCACAACTCCTCGTACGCCGCGTTGAACGCCTTCGACCAGGCTTGCCGGTTCATGCCCTTGTGCAATGGCGGGAAGCCGTTGGCGTCGCCGTTCAGCATGTCGAGCTTGTGCGCGAATTCATGGATCACGACATTCATGCCATCCGATTCGCCCGCATGCTCGACGTCCGCCCACGACAGGATAACGGGTCCGCCGAGCCAGGCTTGACCGGCATACGTCATTTCGTCGGTTTCAACCAGGCCCTCGGGATTGCGGAATTCCCGCCGCGGCGCGAATTCCGCCGGGTAGACGATGACCTCGACCCAGCCGTCGTAATGCTCGATGCCCAGCTCCAGCACCAGGATGCACGCCTGGACGGCGATGGCGAGCTTCATTTCCAGGGTCAGCTCGAGACCGCCCGCCGCGGACACCTGCTTGCCGTGCAGGAACAGGACGCACAGCTCGCGCAAGCGCGCGCGCTCGGCCTCGGTCAGGCGCGCGACGAACGCAAGGGGTTGCGTGACGCGCTTCCAGGTCGCATCGTCGATCGGGGAATTCGCCAGGATGCGCCGGCGCCGCCATTGCGTGAAACCGAACATCGGCCGGCCTTGCGGATCGCTCAGGACTGCGCGTCGCCGTGCGCCGGCTCTTCTTCCTGCGACACGTCGAGCAGCGCCTGCTGCAGGCTTTGCAACTGGTCCGGCCGGTCGAGCTCGACGCGCTCGATCTGCGAGAAGCGCCTGGTGATCTTGTCGCTGCTGATCTGCACCTGCTGGGCGTCGTCGTGCGCCTGGCGGATGTGGTCGGCGAGTTTCTTCATGCGCTGGTCGAAGCGCGCGAAATCCTTGCCCAGCTTGCCCAGCTCGTCCTTGATGACGTGGACCTGCTCGCGCGTGGCAACGTCCTTCATGACCGCGCGCGCCGTGTTCAGCACCGCCATCAGGGTCGTCGGCGACACGATCCAGACCCGCCGCTGCATGGCGAAATCGACGAGCTCCGGATGATAGGCATGGATCTCGGCGAACACCGCCTCGGCGGGCACGAACATCACGGCGCCGTCGGACGTTTCTCCGGCGATGATGTATTTCGCGGAAATATCCTCGATGTGCTTCTTCACGTCAGCGCGGAACTGGCGCTGCGCCGCGGCGCGATCGGCTTCCGCGATGCCGGCCTCGAACATGCGGTGGTAATTTTCCAGCGGGAACTTCGCATCCACCGCGACCAGGCCGGTCGGCTCCGGCAGCTTCAGCACGCAATCGGCGCGCGCCTGGTTCGAGGGGAAGGTGTACTGGAACTCGTAGGCGACCTCGGGAAGGATGTTGCGCACGAGGTTTTCGAGCTGGACTTCGCCGTAGGCGCCGCGCGAGCGCTTGTCGCCGAGCAGTTCCTGCAGGCTCACGACATTGCTGGTGAGGCCGTCGATCTTCCTTTGCGCCTCGTCGATGGTGGCGAGCCGCGCCATCACGCTGACGAAGGTCTCGTTGGTCTTCTTGAATCCCTCCTCGAGGCGCTCGCCGACCTTGCCGCTGATCTGCTCGAGGCGCGAATCCACCGCCTTCGACAGCAGCTCCATCGACGATACCAGTTGAGCGGCGGCGTTGCGCATCGTGGTCTGGATGAGCTCCTGCTCCGCGCGATTCTGGTCCGCCAGCGTTTGCAGGATGCGCGTCAGGATCTCAGCGCGCAGCTGGTCCTGCCTCGCCTGGATGTCGGCGCCCATCTCGGTCAATTTCAGCGCGGTGGATTCACGCGTGGCCGACAATTCCTCGACCTGCCTGACCTGCAGCGCGCCCACGGTGCTGCGCGTCTGCGAAAGCTCCTGCGTGATGGTATTGCGCAAGCGCTCGAACAAATCGTTCTGCGAAGCGTTGAGGCGGTCGCCGAGGCCGTTCAGCCCGGCGTTCAGGTCACGCATCATCTCGAGATGCTTTTTCTCGAGCACGCCGGAAATCACTTCGGGATGGTCCGACTGGCGCCGCCCCATGGAAACGACGACGACGATCAGCACGATCACCGCCAGCAGCGTGATGCCGGCGACCACGACCGCGAGGGACATTTCGAACATGGCCCGAGTATAGCCCAACCCCGTTGCCGCCATGCGCGCCGGCCCAATGAAAAAGGCCTTCCGCAGAAGGCCTTTTGCGGTGGCTGACGCGCCTTTTACGCCGCTTCGCTGGCGCTCTCGCGATTGGCGCGCTTGCGCTCGTGCTCCTTGAGGTGGCGCTTGCGGATGCGGATCGACTTCGGCGTGATCTCGACCAGCTCGTCGTCGGCGATGAACTCCACCGCCTTCTCCAGCGTAAGCTCGATCGGCGGAACCAGCCGCACCGCCTCGTCGGTTCCCGAAGCGCGCACGTTGGTGAGCTGCTTGCCCTTGATCGGGTTCACGACGAGGTCGTTGTCGCGCGAATGGATGCCGATGATCATGCCTTCGTAGAGCGCATCGCCCGGGGACACGAACATGCGGCCGCGATCCTGCAGCTTCCATAGCGCGTAGGCAACCGCTTCGCCGTCGTCCTGCGAGATCAGCACGCCGTTGCGGCGTTCGTCCATGTCGCCCTTGACCGGACCGTAGTCGTCGAAGATATGACTGGCCAGCCCGGTGCCGCGGGTCAGGTTCAGGAATTCGCCCTGGAATCCGATCAGCCCGCGCGCGGGAATGCGGTATTCGAGCCGCGTGCGTCCCTTGCCGTCGGCCTGCATGTCCTGCAGGTCGCCGCGGCGGCGGCCGAGCTCTTCCATGACCGCGCCCTGGTGCGCGTCCTCGAGGTCGACGGTGAGCAGTTCGTACGGCTCCTGCCTGGCGCCGTTCACTGTCCTCATGACGACGCGCGGGCGCCCCACCGCCATTTCGTAGCCTTCGCGGCGCATGTTTTCCAGCAGGATCGTCAGGTGCAATTCGCCGCGTCCCGACACGACGAAGGTGTCCGAGTCGGACGAAAACTCGACCCTGAGCGCCACGTTGGATTGCAGCTCGCGCTCCAGCCTTTCGCGCAGCTGGCGACTGGTTACGTATTTGCCGTCGCGCCCCGCGAGCGGCGAGGTATTGACCAGGAAATTCATGGTCAGCGTCGGCTCGTCCACGCGCAACAGAGGCAATGCATCCGCATGCTCGGGATCGCAGATCGTGACGCCGATGCCGACATCCTCCACGCCGTTGACGAGCACGATGTCGCCGGCCTGCGCCTCGTCGACGACGGTGCGCTCGAGGCCCTTGAACACCAGCACCTGGTTGATCTTCGCCATTTTCGGCTCGCTGTCCGGTCCGTTCATGACCGCGACCTGCTGGCCCGAGCGAATGCGCCCGCGCGCGACGCGGCCGATGCCGATCCGGCCGACGAAGCTGGAATAGTCGAGCGAGCAGATCTGCAGCTGCAACGGCGCGTCCGGATCGGCGGCGCGCACCGGCACGTGCTTGAGTATCGCCTCGAACAGCGGACGCATGTCCGTGCTGGGCTTGCTCAAGTCCAGCGTCGCGTAGCCGTTTAGAGCGGAGGCGTAGACGATCGGAAAATCCAGTTGCTCCTCGGTGGCACCCAGCTTGTCGAACAGGTCGAAGGTGTGGTTGATGACCCAATCCGGGCGCGCGCCCGGGCGGTCGACCTTGTTGACCACCACGATGGGCTTCAGTCCCAGGGCGAGCGCCTTGCGCGTGACGAAGCGCGTCTGCGGCATCGGCCCTTCCACGGCGTCGACCAAGAGCAGGACGCTGTCGACCATGGACAGCACGCGCTCGACTTCGCCGCCGAAGTCGGCGTGGCCCGGCGTGTCGACGATGTTGATGTGGGTGCCTTCGTACTCGACCGCGCAATTCTTGGCCAGGATCGTGATACCGCGCTCTTTTTCGAGGTCGTTCGAGTCCATGACCCGCTCGGCGACGTGCTGGTGCGCGGCAAAGGTGCCCGACTGGCGCAGGAGCTTGTCGACCAGCGTGGTCTTGCCGTGGTCGACGTGGGCGATGATGGCGATGTTGCGGACGTTGCGAGTCATGTCGGTCCTGTGGCTTGCCGGCGCTTACCCGCGAGGTTGGCGCTGCGGCGAAAAAGGTCGCGCAGTGTACCACATGGAAGATTGCAATTCATTGAATTTCCGTATAATGCCCGCGCTGGCTTGCGATGCACAAAGCGCAGGCCGCCAGGGTGCCCCCGTTCAAGCCGATAACAAGAGGTTTTGAAACCCCGTGAGTGCTTCGAGTTCTGACGAATCCGCGCTTTCGCCGGCAGACCTGCGCGCGATCCACCCCCTGCTCCGGACCGAAAACGGCAGAACGGCGGGCCGGTTCGACGGATTGACGATCCGCAGCCACTTCCAGCCCATATTCAGCGTCGCGCACAGCCGCGCGGTCGGATGCGAAGGCTTGATGCGCCCCTCCGACCCCCAGGGCAACCCGGTCTCGCCGCTCGATGCGTTCAGGCGGGTGCGAGAGGTTTCGCACACGCTGACGGTCGACCGCCTCGCCTGCGCGGTACACGTCCACAACTTCCTGCACTTGAAGGCGGACGGCTGGTTGTTCCTGAACATGACCACCGAAGTCTTCCTGGACAGCGTGCGCGAAGGCCACTTCCTCGGAGAATTGCTCGCCGAAACGGGCCTGCCCGCCCACCGGGTGGTCATCGAGATCCTCGAGCGCGGCGTGCTCGACGAGTTGCGGCTGGCCGAAGCCGTGCAGTTTTTCCGCAAGCAGGGCTTCCTGATCGCGCTGGACGATTTCGGCGCCGGGCACTCGAACTTCGATCGCGTGTGGAACCTGCAACCCGACATCGTCAAGCTCGACCGTTCGATGACGGCGCAGGCCGGCACCAATCTGCGCATCCGCCGCATGATGCCGGTGATGGTCTCCTTGCTGCACGAAGCCGGGTCGCTCGTGCTCATGGAGGGCATTGAAACCGAGGGCGAAGCCCTGATGGCGATGGATGCGGACGCGGACTTCGTGCAGGGCTATTACTTCGCGGTTCCCGCCGAATCGCTGCCGGACGAGGAGCGCAGCCGCGGCCTGTTCGACCAGCTCTGGGTCGATTTCCGCGACGTCACGCTGCCCGAGGTTTCGTTCCATCGACGCGAGGTCAGCCCCTACATCAACGCCATCGGCTACGCGGCCAGCCTGATCGAATCCGGCATCCCGCTCTCGCACGCTGCCAGCGGATTTCTCGACCTGCCGGGCGCTGAGCGATGCTTTTTGCTGGACAGCGACGGGCGCCAGATCGGCGAGAACACCACGCACTCGCGCCAGGCGGCCGTCCGGGATCCGCGCTACAACCCCGTCGCCAACGCGCATGGCGCGAACTGGTCGCGGCGTTACTATTTCCGCCGCGCGCTCGAGCATCCGGGCAAGGTACAGGTGACGCGGCCCTATCTTTCCATCGCCGGCGCGAACCAGTGCATCACCGTCTCCATCGGCTCCCTCGTCAACGGCGAGATGCGCGTACTCTGCGGCGACGTCAGCTGGCGCGACCGCGGGCCGGTCAAGCGATAGCGGCGAAGACGATCCGCCGCGCTATTTCCTCACCGATTCGAGGATTTCCTGTCGCACGTCGGTGATGTCGCGGGCCCGGGTCGCCTGCACGCCTTCGCAATGCCCCAGGCGCGGGCAACGCGTGCTGCGCGGGCAGATGATGCGGGCGCTGTTTGCGAGCGACTCTTCCACCCAGGCGATGTTGAGCACGTTGGCCACGGCCCGGATGGCATCGGCTTCCGGCTTGCGGATCTTCGCGCTGCCGCCGCGCCGCCGGCACTCCGCCGCGATGCTGTCGACCACCTGCCTCGCATCCACCCCGTTCGCCTCCAGCGCCGGCATGAGGTCGATCCCCACGGACAGCACGTGCGGATTGCCTGCCATGTCGCTTGCGCGCAGCGAATGGCAGCAATAGAGCAGCCAGCGATCGCCCTCCCGCAGCACGGAGATCTGCGAACCGGCCTGGGCGCGCGCGTCGCCGATGAGGCGGAACACCGCCCAGTTCGGGCAGGGATCCGACACGTGCGTCATGTTCCCCCAAGGCAGGGGAATGCCGTTGCCCCGGTAGACCGCGCGCAGCAGGCCCGGCGGATAGGCATCGAAGAAATGCCAGTAAGGGTACGGGGACACCTTGGTCATGCGACGCATGACGACGGCCGGCGTGAGCTCGAGCTTGCGCCCGACCTCGATTCGATAGCGCTCGCGGATCAGCAGCCTGCGAAACGGCTGTTTCGGGCATAACAACGCGCCGGCGAAGAAGCTGCACTCGAAGTCGCGCCACGCGTGCAGGACGTCCTTCGGGTCCATGCCGTCCACGGCGGCTTCGCTCTCCGGGCTGCCGCCCATCTCCCCTCCGGTGGCATGAGCCGACTTCATGCCGTCGCCGCCATGCAGCACCTTGTGGGCTATGTGCGAGGCGAGGTCGAACTTGAGCCGCGCGGGGTCGGCCTGCAAAGCCTTGTTGAGGAACACCGTGCCCGGCGGCTCATAGAAGGAGCGCACCATGCTGCGCAGCTCGCGGTGCCCGCTGCGCGCGAGGACCGGCTTGCGCTCGAACCAGCGCAGCTCCAGTCCATGCGCCTTGCACAACCGCATCACATCATCGACCGCCAGCGGAAACGCGCGCTTGCCGACTTCCTCCGCGGCCCGCTCCAGGTCGGGAAATTCATTGCGCGAGCTTTCCTGGTAGGAGCGGATCAGCAGGTGCGCCAACTGCCGCCCCGAGGTACCCGTCTGCGACAGCAGTTCCGGAATCGCGGCCTGCAGCAAGTCCCTGGAAAACAGGAAGGCCGGCTCGAGCGGTATGCGCGCCGATCCGCCGGCACCAGGGGCCGCCTTCAAGGGCGCGATATCCGAATTCTGGTCGAAGAACCACCTGGCCTCGCGCTGGAACACCCTGGCGATGAGCAGCAGCACCTCCTCGGACGGAACGCGGCGCCCGCTTTCGATCATGCTCAGGTAGGACACCGACGGCGCGGCCTGGGCATCCACCTGAATGCAGCGCATCGACAGCTCCTCGAGCGTCATGTGGTTCTGCTTGCGCAGCGCGCGCAGCTTCGCGCCCAGAAAGTGGCTGTTCCTCGTGTTGCGTGCCGTTGCCATCGCCGTGAAACCCCGCCTGTGAAAGTCCGTCCGTCCCACATTGTCAAATTAACATTGTGAAATTTCTATTTGTGAAATTCTCAATTTTGCGAGGCTAGGATAGCCCCGCGACGTTTCCCGATCAAACCGGACTTGAACCTCGAAGGAGCTGGCGATGCAGAGCAAGGAAGAACTGACGAAGGACTGGAATGAAAACCCGCGATGGGCCGGCATCAAGCGCGGCTACGATGCGGACAAGGTGCTGCGGCTGCGCGGCAGCGTGCGCATCGAGCACACGCTGGCCCGCCTCGGCGCCGAAAAGCTCTGGCAGCGCATGCACGAGCTGCCGTTCGTCAATTCGCTCGGCGCGCTGACCGGCAACCAGGCCATGCAGCAGGTCAAGGCCGGCCTCCAGGCCATCTACCTCTCCGGCTGGCAGGTCGCGGCCGACGCCAACGACAGCCTGTCGATGTATCCCGACCAGTCGCTCTATGCCGTCTCGAGCGTGCCGACGGCGGTTCGCCGCATCAACAACACGTTGCAGCGCGCCGACCAGATCCAGCACATGGAAGCCCACCAGGGCGGCAAAGCCGCAACCGTCGACTATCTCGCGCCGATCGTGGCGGATGCCGAGGCCGGATTCGGCGGCATCCTGAACGCCTACGAGCTCATGCGTGCCATGATCGAAGCCGGCGCTGCAGGCGTGCACTTCGAGGACCAGCTCGCGTCCGCGAAGAAGTGCGGCCACATGGGTGGCAAGGTGCTCGTGCCTACGCAGGAAGCCGTGCAGAAGCTCGTGGCCGCGCGACTCGCCGCGGACGTGCTCGGCGTGCCGACGGTCCTGCTCGCGCGCACGGATGCCGAAGCGGCCAATCTCGTGACCTCGGACGTCGACGAGAACGACAGGCCCTTCCTGACCGGCGAGCGCACCGTCGAGGGATTTTTCCGAGTCAGGAACGGCATGGAGCAGGCGCTCTCGCGCGGCCTGGCCTATGCCGAATATGCCGATCTCGTGTGGTGCGAGACCGGCACGCCGAACCTCGACTTCGCGCGCAAGTTCGCCGAGGGCATCCATCGCAAGTTTCCCGGCAAGCTGCTCGCCTACAACTGCTCGCCGTCGTTCAACTGGAAACGCAACCTGGACGACGCGACGATCGCGAAGTTCCAGCGCGAGCTCGGCGCGATGGGATACAAGTTCCAGTTCATCACCCTGGCCGGCTTCCATTCGCTCAACTACGCCATGTTCGACCTTGCGCACGGCTACGCGCGCCAGAACATGACCGCGTTCGTCGAACTGCAGGAGCGCGAGTTCGCGGCAGCCGAGCGCGGCTTCACCGCAGTCAAGCACCAGCGCGAGGTCGGCACGAGCTATTTCGACGAGATCACCCAGGTCGTGCAGGCCGGCCGGTCATCCGTCACGGCATTGCACGGATCGACCGAAGACGAGCAGTTCTTCAGTCCGAAACGTGCGGACCTGAGAGTCGCGAGCTGAGAGACATCGGCTCGGGGTGGGGGGGCGCCGGGATACTCGGGCGTTCCCTGCTCCTCCGCCAGATGCCGTGCCCGCTAGGAGGCGGCGCGAAAAACCTGCATCGGCGGCGTCCTCAGCACTTTCGCGGTGCCGATCAGTCCCGCCAGGGTGACGCCGGCGGCGCCGGCCAGCAGACCGCCCAGCCAGATCCACGGATCGAAGGCGTAATCCAGGTTCAGTACGCGCTCCGCCAGGAAATAGCCGACGGCGGTCGCGCCGACTGCGGCGAACGATCCCGCCAGCGCCCCGATCAGCGCGAACTCCGCCGCTTGCACCGCGCGCAGCTGCCGTGCCGACGCGCCCAGGGTCCGCATGACGGCGGCGACGAATTCGCGCTCGTCATGCGTACTCGCGATCGCCGCGTAGAGCACGAGGATCCCGGCGGCGACGCTGAACAGGAAGACGAATTCAACCGCCTTCACCACCTGGTCCATCATGCGCTGGATCTGGCCCAGGATGGAAGCGACATCGATCACCAGCAGGTTCGGGAAGCGTCGCACGAGATCGTCGAGGACCGGTGCGCGCTCCGCGGGCAGGTGCAGGCTGGTGACATAGCTCGCCGGAAATTTCTCCAGCACGCCAGGCGGCGCCACGACGAAGAAATTCACGCGGAAGGAATCCCACTCGACCTTGCGCAGGGAAGACACCCGGGCGGTGATGCGGCTGCCGGCGATGTCGTAGGTCAGCGTGTCGCCGAGCTTCACGCCCAGCGTCTTCGCCAGGCCCTCCTCCACCGACAGCAGGGGCTTGCCGGCGTCGGCGTCCGCGAACCAGCGGCCTTCGACGATGACGTTGTCCGGCTGCATCGTGCGCGCCCAGGAAAGATTGAACTCGCGGTCGACGAGACGGCGCGCGCGATCGTCGGCATAGTCGCGCGACGAAACCGGCTTGCCGTTCAACTCCACGAGACGGCCCCTTACCATCGGAAACAGCGCCGGTTCGGCCATGCCGTTGTCTGCGAAGAAGCGTGCAACCAGCGAGGCCTGCTCCGGCTGGATGGAAACCAGGAAGCGGTTCGGCGCATCCGCCGGCAGGCTCTTGCGCCAGGCGTCGAGGAGCTCCGAGCGCACCAGGGTCAGCAGGATCAGCGCCATCATGCCCAGCGCCAGCGCCATGACCTGCACGACGCTGCCGGCGCGATGCCGCCGCAGGCTGGCGACGCCGAAGCGCCAGTCGAATCTTGCCCCACGACCCGACGATTCGAGGAGCTTGAGCACCAGCAAGGTCAGCGCCGCGCAAGCGGCCGCGGTGCCGGCAATGCCGCCGAGCACGTACAGCCCCAGCTTCAACTCCTTCGCCTGCCAGAGCACCAGGCCGGCGATCGCCGCGACGCCGAGCACGTACGCGGACATCCCCGTGGAATCCGGCGCGCCGAGGTCGCGTCGCAGCACGCGAATCGTCGGCACCTTTGCGAGCGCCATCAGCGGCGGCAGCGCGAAACCGAGCAGCATGACGAAACCCGCGGCCAGGCCTTGCAGCGCCGGGCGCAGGCCGGGCGCGGGCAAGGTCACGGAAACCACGGGCGAGAGCACGGCGGCAAGGACGTACTGGCAGGCGAATCCGAGCAGACAGCCGACCGCGCCCGCGACCAGCCCGATCACCACGAACTGGAGCGCGTGAAGTTCCAGGATCGTGCCCTGCGCGGCCCCCAGGCAGCGCATGATCGCGCAGGCGTCCAGGTGGCGCTGCAGGTAACGCCTTGCGCCCAAGCCGACCGCGACACCCGCCAGGATGACCGTCATCAAGGCCGCCAGCCCGAGGAAGCGTTCCGCGCGCTCCAGCGCCGAGCGAATCTCCGGACGCGCATCGCGGATGTCCTCGACTCGTTGCCCGGGGCCGACCGACTGCGCCGCAAATTCCCGGAACTGCGCGACGGCCGCGCTCGCGCCGGCGACGAACAGCCGATAGGAAACGCGGCTGCCGTTCCGGATCAATCCGGTGGACGGCAGGTCGACGGCGTTCATGATCAGGCGCGGGCCGAGGTTCATGAATCCGGCGCTCGACTCCGGCTCCTCGCTGACCACGGCGGCAATCTTGAACTGGCGCTCGCCCAGGCCGATGGGCTCGCCCATGCGCAAGTCCAGCCTGCGCAGCAAACGCTCGTCTATCCAGGCTTCGCCGACCGCCGGCCCGCCATGCGGATCGACGTCCGGGCCGGATTCGGCGGTGCGGATGCGCAGCTTGCCGCGAAGCGGGTAGCGCGGCCCGACGGCCTTCACTTCGACCAGCAGGCTGCGGCTGCCCGATTGCGCCATGCTCGGAAAGCGCACCGCGTCGGTGACGGCCAGGCCGAGCTGGCCGGCATGCTGCGCGAAGGAGGCGGCGATGGGCTGGTCGGACACGACGACGAGATCCGCCCCCAGCAGTTGATTCGCTTCCTGCGCCAGCGAGCGCGAGGCGCGGTCCGCGAAGAACGCGACCGTGGTTACGCTCGCCACCGCGATGACGAGCGACAGCGCCAGCAAGCGTTGCTCGCCGGCGCGCCAGTCGCGCACGAGCAGGCGCATCGCCAGCCTGGCCGTCGCGAAGAAGCCCGGTTCGCGTTCAGCGCCGCTCATCGCTCGTCACCCGCCCGGACGCGAGGCGGACGCGGCGCGCGCACCGTCCCGCGAGGCGCTCGTCGTGCGTCACCAGCAGCAGCGTCGTGCCCGCGACGCTGTTGAGCTCGAACATCAGCGCGACAATCTCCTCGCCGGTCGCGGAATCGAGGTTGCCCGTGGGTTCGTCCGCGAGCAGCAACTTGGGATCGGCCGCGAACGCCCGTGCGATGGCCACGCGCTGCTGCTCGCCGCCGGAGAGCTGTCGCGGATAGTGCGAGAGCCGCGCTTCCAGGCCCACCCGCGCAAGCCAGCCGGCGGCCCGTTCGCGCGCCCGCGCGTTACCCGCCAGTTCCAGCGGCAGCATGACGTTTTCCAGCGCGGTGAATGCCGGCAGCAACTGGAAAGACTGGAACACGAAGCCCACACGCTCGCGCCGCACGCGCGCACGCCCGTCCTCGTCGAGCGCGAACAGGTCTTCGCCGTCGAGGTGCACCCTGCCGGACGTCGGCGTGTCGAGGCCGGCGAGCAGCGCGAGCAAGGTGGTCTTGCCCGACCCCGACGCGCCGACGATGGCCACGGCTTCGCCCTGTCCGATTTCCAGCGTGACGTCATCGAGAATGGTGAGCGACGACGCGCCCGTGAAGACTTGCTTGGTCAATCCGGCCGCCCTCACAATGGGCGCCATGAATTCCTCTGCCATGCGTCTGGTTCTCTTCCTTCTGTCATTGCTGGTTGCGATGCCGGGCCACGCGGCCCAGCGCATCCTGGTGCTGGGCGACAGCTTGTCCGCCGGCTACGGCCTTGCCCAGGGCGAAGGATGGGTCGCCCTGCTCGCAGAGCGGCTGCAGCGCGACAAGCTCGACTACGAGGTCGTCAACGCGAGCATCAGCGGCGAAACCACGCTGGGCGGACGCAACCGGCTGCCCGCCGCGCTGGACGAGCACAAGCCGGGGGTCGTGATCGTCGCCCTCGGCGCGAACGACGGACTGCGCGGCAATCCTCTCGAGGAAACCCGCGCAAACCTGATCGCCATCGTGCAGGCGAGCCGCAAGGCCGGCGCGCGCGTCGTCGTCGTGGGCATGCGCATCCCGCCCAACTACGGGTCGGTCTATACCCGCCGCTTCGAAGGATTGTTCGCCGAAGTGGCGAGGCAACAAAATGTTTCGCTGGTCCCCTTCCTGCTTCAAGGTTTCGCCGACAACCGCGCGATGTTCCAGGCCGACGGGCTGCACCCGGCCGCCGCCGCGCAACCGCGCATGCTCGACAACGTCTATCGCCGGTTGCGCCCGCTGCTGCTGCCGCGCCCGAAACGCTGACTGTCCGCCGCCAGCGTGAACGGTAGCACACGCGGCGGATATTTCATCCATCGTGCCCTGTGTTGCCGCGCCGCTCTGTGGCAAATTAGCGCTCCATGAAAATCGCATTGAGAATCGAGGCCGGCAGCTTTCGCGGCACCCGGCTCGGGGCGCCGCGGCTCGCGGAAATCCTGAAATCGCGCGACGCCGGTGCCACCTTCCTGTTCGCCGTGGGCCCGGATCAAACCGGGCGCGCCATCGGGCGGGCCTTCCGCCAAGGTTTCCGCGGCAAGATCCGGCACGCGTCCGCGTTCCGGCATTTCGGCGTCAAGACCCTGCTCTACGGCACGCTGCTGCCCGCGCCCGACATCGGACGCGAATGCGCGGCCGTGATGCGCGACATCCGCGACGCGGGCTTCGAAGCCGGCCTGCACGCCTGGAATCCGGTGCTGTGGATGGATCGCGCGAAACGCGCGGATGCGGCATGGACCAGGCAGCAGATGGACCTCGCCCGCGAGCGCTTCGAGGAAATCTTCAAGGAACCCGCGCGCATCCACGGCGCGCCGGGGTGGCAGATGAATCGCCACGCCTACCGCCTGACGCAGCGCCTCGGATTCGGTTTTTGTTCCGACACCCGCGGTGTGAGCCCCTTCGTGCCCGTCTGCGACGGCGAGATCGTCGCCTGCCCGCAACTGCCCACCACGCTGCCCACGCTCGACGAATTGATCGGCGCCAACGGCGTGACGGCCGAAAACGTCGTCGAGCACCTGCTGCAGCTGACGCAGGAGCCCGTGCCCGCCGGCCACGTGTTCACGTTGCACGCCGAGCTCGGCACCACGAAGTTTGCCGCCGTCTTCGAGGCATTGCTCGACGGCTGGATCGCGCAGGGTCATGAAGCGGTGTCGCTCGGGGGTTACATGGAAGCGATGGAATTCAGCAACCTGCCCCGGCATGAGGCGGAATCCGGCATGCTGCCGGGCCGCGCGGGCGAACTCTCGAGGCAGGGACGCGAATTCCTGGCCGACGCCAAGATTCCCCCGCCCATCGTCGAGCGGCGCGCCAGCGTCGCGTGATCGGCGCGGGACTGCGTTCCGGCGCTTGCATTCGCCGCGGGATTCGGTAACCATTCATCGCAGGAATGGAAACTCCGTTGGTTGGCCTCAAGGTTCCCGCTTTCGAAGCGGCTTCGACCGGGAACGAAACTTTCACCTCCTCGGCTGCGCTCGGCAGCCCGCTGGTTCTCTACTTCTACCCGAAAGACAACACGCCCGGCTGCACCATCGAGGGCGAGCAATTTCGCGACCTGCACGCGGACTTCAGGAAGCTGGGCTGCGCCGTCTACGGCGTCTCGCGGGACAGCCTGAAGTCCCATGAAAGCTTCAAGGCGAAGATGGCCTTCCCCTTCGACCTGCTTTCCGACCCGGACGAAAAGCTGTGCGCGATGTTCGGCGTCATGAAAATGAAAAACATGTATGGCAGACAGGTGCGCGGCATCGAGCGCAGCACGTTCGTGATCGATGCCGCGGGCAAGGTCGCCAGGGAATGGCGCGGCGTGAAAGTGCCGGGCCATGCCCGGGAGGTACTGGAATTCGTAAGATCCCTCTAATCTGCAACCACAGGAGTTCGGATGATCCTTCGACGGAATGAGCCTTCCATTCGCCTTCGCACCCAACTCTCCCACCGTCCTTCCGGGGCGGGCCTATGATCCAGCGCAAAGCCTCGGCCCCGACCCTCGTTACCACGCTGCACCCCCGCAAGAAGATCTTCGTCCTCGACACCAACGTGCTCATGCACGATCCCACGAGCCTGTTCCGGTTCGAGGAGCACGACGTCTACTTGCCGATGGTGACGCTGGAAGAGCTCGACTCCAACAAGAAGGGCATGTCGGAAGTCTCGCGCAACGCGCGCCAGGCCAGCCGCTTCCTCGATGAGATCGTCTCGCAGCCGGTCGACGACATAGCGTCGGGCATTCCGCTCGAATCCACGGGCGCCAAGGAGGCCACCGGGCGGCTGTTCCTGCAGACCGAATCCATCCAGGGCGAGCTGCCGGCGCGGCTGGCCGCGGGCAAGGCGGACAACCAGATCATCGGCGTCGTCAAGCACCTGCAGGAGGCGCACGACAAGCGCGAGGTCATCCTCGTCAGCAAAGACATCAACATGCGCATCAAGGCGCGCGCGCTGGGCTTTGCCGCCGAGGACTATTTCAACGACAAGGTTCTCGAAGACACCGACCTGCTGTACACCGGCGTGCGCGAGCTGCCCGCCACGTTCTGGGACGACCACGCGAAGGAAATGGAATCCTGGCAGCAGGAGGGGCGCACCTACTACCGCGTGCACGGGCCGCTCTGCGACAGCCTGATGGTCAACGAATTCGTGTTCCTCGAAGGCGAGAAGCCGTTCTACGCCCAGGTCATGGAGCAAAGCGGCAAGACGGCGATCCTGCAGACGATCCGCGACTACACCCACCAGAAGAACAGCATCTGGGGCATCGTCGCGCGCAACCGCGAGCAGAACTTCGCGCTGAACCTGCTGATGAACCCGGACGTCGATTTCATCACCCTGCTCGGCCAGGCCGGTACCGGCAAGACGCTGATGACCCTGGCCGCGGGCCTGATGCAGACGCTAGAAGACAAGGTCTACTCCGAGATCATCATGACGCGGGTCACGGTTCCGGTCGGCGAGGACATCGGCTTCCTGCCCGGCACCGAGGAGGAAAAGATGACGCCCTGGATGGGCGCGCTCGACGACAACCTGGACGTCCTCAACAAGACCGACGACGAAGCGGGCGAATGGGGGCGTGCCGCCACCCGCGACCTGATCCGCTCGCGCATCAAGGTCAAGTCGCTGAACTTCATGCGCGGGCGCACCTTCATCAACAAGTTCCTGATCATCGACGAGGCCCAGAACCTCACGCCCAAGCAGATGAAGACGCTGATCACCCGTGCCGGGCCGGGTACCAAAGTGGTCTGCCTCGGCAACATCTCGCAGATCGACACGCCCTACCTGACCGAAGGCAGTTCCGGCCTGACCTACGTCGTCGACCGGTTCAAGGGCTGGAAGCACGGCGGCCACGTCACGCTCATGCGCGGCGAGCGCTCGCGCCTGGCGGATCACGCCGCGGAAGTGCTTTGAGTCGCCGGATCACGACAGCACGACGCGCGATCGTCGCAGCAAGGCGCGCGCGACATTGCAGCCCCACCGACTTCCGGCTACACTCGCGGATACTACATATGGTGCATATGCAGTAATTTTTCCACGATATATAGCGAAAAGAGAGTGCCCAGACCGAACCTCCCGCGCGGGGCGTGGCAGGCCATTGCGGCCGTCGCCGGGACTTTCACTCTCGTTTCCGTCGTCGCCGCACCGGTGGATCTCTGGCGGCTCACGGTCAAATCACACCAGGGCGAACCGTTTTTTGCGCTCGCCACGATCGCCTCGACGCCCGAGGAAAACATCTCCGATGCCTGCCTGTCGATGGGTCCCGAAAGCGATGCCCCGGGCTCGGAGGTTCCCTTCCTCGGCAAGGCCGACCTCAAGCTCGATGCCGCGCACGGCACCGTTGCGATCACGACGAATGAGCCGATCGTCAGCCCCGCGCTGGAACTGGTCCTGCGCGTGCAGTGCGAGGGCGCGCCGCTATACGCCCGCCACTTTTCCGCGCTGATTCCGCCGGCAGGCGCGACGGCAAGGACGTCTCCCGCCGCGCAGGCGCCAGCCCCTGCAACCACTCAGACAATCGCCAGGCCGGCATCGCGGCGCCCGGGCTTCCGGCTGAGCATCCTGCCGGGTGATACGCTCGATGAAATCGCCGAAGTCCTGTTCCCCGGCCAGCGCGCAATGCAACAGGAACTCGTGCGACAGGTCGTCGCGGGCAACCCGCAAGCCTTCCCCGGGGGGCGCGCCCGCGAGGTAGCGGCCGGCACCGTATTGTGGTTTCCGAACCTGCAGGACGTTCGTGGAAAGCCGGGCGCCTCCTCCGCGGCGAAGAAGCCTTCGGGCGCTCCGCGTGCCGCGGCAAGGAAAGCGGCGGCGCCCGCGGAGCCCCCGGCAGCCGTCGTCGCGCACGAGCCGGCGCCTGCCCGGACGTCCGCGACCTTGCGGCGCGCTCTCGATCTCGGCGACAAGCCCGGCCCGCAGGAATGCCGCGAGCTCATGCAACTCTGCGGCGCGCCGGCCGCCCTTGTCACGGACGACAAGGCGGCCTCGATCGAATCGAACATCAAGCAGCTCAGCCTCAAGCAGGGCAGCATCGACCAGCAGTTGCAGCAGCTCGAGCAATCGCTGGTTGCGCTGCAGAAGGCCGTGAATTCCATGCCGGCCGCCGCAGCCGCGCCGCCTTCTCCGCCTGCGCCGCCGAAAGTCGAGATCCGGACCGTGACGAAAACCGTGATGCAAACGGAGCCCGTCGAATGGTATGTCTGGGCCGGACTCGCCGTGCTGGTATTGGCGGCGGCTGCGGGCGGCTTCGCCTACGGTCGACGCGGCAGCACGCTCGCGCGCGATCTCAGGGAAAGCGACGCCCAGCTGGATCGCATGCTGGCACCGGAGCCCGACGAGCAACTCAACCGCATGCTGGCCAAGACGGCGACCGTCATCCGGGAATTCGAATCGAACCCGCGCATGACGGCGGTCGAAATGCCTCCCCCCCCGCCCAAGCTTCCCACGCTCGACCCCGAACACCGCGCCGGTGCGACGGATCCGGCGCCGCCGCCCGCCAGCACCGCCTTGCCCGACATCCCGTTCGATGCGCCGGCAAAGGCGACGACAACGGACGTGGATGTGCCCCTGGATACCGGCAAGCCCGTCGAGGCCCAGGTGCCGGGGTTGTCGAACGACGTCTTGTTCGAGATGGACCAGGCGCTGGACAACACGCGGTCGATGTTCACCGACGTCGACCGGTTCATCGCGCTGGGCCGGACGCAGAACGCGCTCAGCCTGCTGCAATTCCAGGTTCACAAGGACCCGAAGGACCGCGACTCCTGGATCAAGCTGATGGCGATCTACCGCCAGGAAAAAATGG
>DASZTG010000031.1:0-75117 GCA_035548375.1 Burkholderiales bacterium | reverse complement strand
TCAACGGCGGCAAGCCCTGGTCGCTGCCGCTTTCCGGGGGCACCGCATTCAAATCCTATCCCGCCGTTTCAACTGACAAAGCCGAGGCACAAGCGGAACTGTATGTGCTGTCCACGGACTCGGTGAAACCGTCCGGCCCCGACATCCCGCGAGGCGAGGCGGTGCCCGCGCACGAGTGGGCCTTCGCGAATTGCCCGGACGGCTGGCCGGGCAAACCCAGCACGCAACACATCTGTCTCAAGGACGGCTTTCGAAATGACCGCAACTACCACTTGATCTACCGGGCGACCGATTCGCCGGTCATGGGACTGGGTTACGTGACGACGCGCGACTTCGTATCCTTCCTGAAAAACGACGAGAAGGATGCCGCGGGCACGCCCAACCCCGTGTTCGGAATCAAGACCGTGCTTTGCCAGGGCATTTCCTCCTCCGGCATGTACCTGCGCGATTTCCTGTACCAGGGATTCAACGTCGACGAGCAGGAACGCCAGGTTTGCCAGGGCATGCACATCCACGTCGCCGGGGTGCAAAAGCTGTATTTGAACTACCGGTTCGCGCAACCGAATCCGTTCACGCAACAGCACCGCGAACGCTACGTGCCGGACACGAATTTCCCGCGCCAGTACGGCGTGCGCATCAACCCGTTCACGAACAGTCCCGACGGCATCCTGAAGCGGCCGATGACCGATCCCAAAATCATCCATACGGACACGTCGAACGAGTTCTGGCAATTCCGCGCGTCGCTGACGGGGGCCAGCGAAGGCGGCAGCATGGACTTCAACGAATCACCTAAAGTGCGCCGCTATTTGATTTCGAGCATGCAGCACGGCGGCCTCAAGGGCGACGCACCGAATCACGGCATCGCCGACAAGCAATGCGAGCAACCCAGCAATACCACGCACCCCGGGCCGCTGCTGCGCGCGCTGGTGGCCGACCTCGACGATTGGGTCAGGAAGGACGTCGCGCCGCCGGATTCGCGCGTGCCGAAAATCGGCGACCACACCCTGGTCGCCCCCGCCGATGTCGCCCTTCCCGCGATCCCGGGCGTTGCGTTCTCGGGCCTGCACAACGGGTCCGGCGACCGCGACTTCGGTCCGCGCGTGAGGAACAACGCCGGCATCATCGACCTGCTGATTCCCGAGACCCGCGCCACGCACAAGGTGCTCGTACCCCAGGTCGACAACATCGGCAACGACATCGCCGGCATTCGCCATCCCTACGTCGACGTGCCTGTCGCTACCTTGCTGGGCTGGAACACGCGCACCAGGGACTTTGGCGGCCCTGACCTTTGCGACCTGCTCGGTTCGACGATTCCCCTGGCGAAAACGAAGGCGCAGGGCGAAGCCGCCCGCGACCCGCGACCTTCGCTGGAAGAACTCTACGGATCCCATGAAGCCTATGTCGCGAAAATCGCGGCCTCGGCGAGAAAGCTGCAATCGCAACGATTCCTGTTGCCCGAAGACGCCGACCAGATCATCGGCGAGGCCGAAGCGTCCGACGTCCTGCGCTGAAGCCAGCCTGGCCGTGCCGCTGCGCAAGCGGCCCGCACCGGCAGCGGCGGGCGGACGCGGGCAGGGGCGTTGATGGATAATTCGCGCATGCACCCCATCACCCGCCACGCGCGCCGCGTCCTGATATGGACCGCCTCCATCGTGGCGACGCTGGTGCTGGTCGTGGTACTGGCTGCGCTCTACATCACCTTCGTCGGCGTCACCATCGACGCCTCCTTCCTGCGCACCCGGGTCGCCGAGACCTTCAGCGAAAACGTCGGACGCAACGTGCGCTTCGAAGGCCCGATGGAAATGGAAATTTCGGCGAAGCCGAAGCTGCGCATCGGCGGCCTTCACATCGCCAATGCACCCGGATTCGGCGACGAGGAATTCGCCCATCTCGGCGAGGCCCGCCTGTCGCTCGACCTGTGGCCGTTGCTATTCCGCAAGCGCCTGCACATCGAGGAGCTATCGGGCAGCGACGTCGTGGCCCACCTGCAACTGCGCGCGGACGGCAGCAACAACTGGACTTTCCACCGCCCGGTGCAAGCCGCGCCAAAACCGCCCGAACCCGGCGCCGCGCCATCGATCAGCGCGGACCAGGCGCTCACCTTGCTCGACATCCAGAAGGTCTCGCTGGAGAAATTGCGCGTGCGCTACACCGGCCCCGACGGCAAGCCGCATTTCTTCAGCTTGCGCAACCTCGCCGCGGAGTCACCCGCCGACAAGCCCTTCCACATGAAACTGAACGGGGCGATCGAAAAGCAATTCCCCTACCAGATGGAATTCACCGGCGGCCGGCTGGCCGACCTCGCGACGAGCAAGCCCTGGCCTGTCGCACTGAGCCTCACCTTCCTGAGTTCGACCTTGACGCTCAACGGCAAGGTCAACGGCATGAGCGGCGAAATCAACTTCGGCCTCGGCACGGAAAACCTGCTGGAATTCGAGCGCATGTTCCAGACCGACCTGCCCGACGTCGGCGCGAGCGGCATCGCGGGCACGATCGTCTTCGCGCCCCGCCATGTCGCCATCACGCAGTTGAGCGGCGCCATGGGAGAAACCACGCTGGTCGGCGCGCTGGACCTGGATGGAACCGGCGCCAAGCCCAGGCTCTCGGGTTCGCTCGTGCTGCCCACCCTCGACTTGCGGCCCTTCCTCGGCGAAAAACCGGCGAAGGACGAAAAAGCGGAGCCGCCGCGCAGCCTCGCCGAAGTCTATCGCAGCGTCGCCGCGGCCACTTTCAGCCTGAAGCAGATGAACAGCGCTGACATCGATTTGACCGTCGGCGTCGGCAAATGGCTGAGCCTGCCCGGCGACGTGCACGACGTTTCGATGCAGCTGAAATTGAAGGACGGGGTGCTGCAGGCGCCGGTAAAGGCGGGCATCGCCGGTGTCGCCCTTTCGGGAAATGTCGATGCCGACGCGACGGCGGACCCGCCGAAGTTCCGGCTCGCGCTCGGCACGCGGGACTCCGATCTTGGCGGACTCGCCGAACTGCTCGCCGGCATCCGCGGCATCAAGGGACACCTCGGGCAATTCGATTTCAGGCTTGCGGCCCAGGGTGACCGCGGCAGCGAGCTGGTGCGCAGCCTGGACGTGCGCGTGGACATCGCGCGCGGTCGCTTCAGCTACGGCAACGTCGAAGGCGGGCGCCCGGTCGATTTCTCGCTCGACCAGCTTGCCGTGCAGCTTCCGGCCGGCAAGGCGCTCGGCGCGCAGATGCGTGGCGGCCTGCTGGGTCACCCGTTCGCGGCGCAACTGCAATCCGGCGCGCTCGAAGCCATGATGCTGCAAACCAGGGCGCCGCTGGATTTCCAGTTGCGTTCGGGCGACGTTCGCGCCCGCATCAATGGCACCCTCGAGCCGCCAGCTGCCAACGGCGGTCCCGAGCTATCCTTCGAGTTTTCCGCGCCGCATGCCGGCGAGCTCGCAAGCTGGTTCGGCTTCAAGCCCGGCGCGGAAGCGCCAGCCGGCTTGTCGGGCAAGGCCAGCATGCGTGCGACGGAATGGAAAATCCAGGACCTGATGTTCAGGCTGGGCCGCACCACGCTCGTCGCGCAATTGGCGAGGACGCTCTCGGAAGGCAAGCCGTTGATGCAGGTCAAGCTGGGCGCCGACCAGATCGACGTGAAGGAGCTCGAGTCGCTGATTCCGAAATCGGAAAAGAAGGCCGATGCGCCCGAGCGCCCGATCCTCGACGTTCCGCTGCTGCCGCAAGGCATCGACCTGACGGACGCCGACGTCGACATTCGCGTGAAACGCTTCGCGGGAACGCTGCTCGACGTGCGCGATGTCTCCTTCAATGGCCGCATCCGCGAGGGCTACATGCATGCCTCGCCGTTCTCCGTCAATGTCGCCGACACAGTCCTCAACGGCGCGGTGCAACTTGACTTGCGCACGGCGGAGCCGACCGCTGGCCTCTGGCTCTATGTCGCGGACATCGACGTCGGCAACATCCTGCGCAAGCTCGGCGTCGCGCGCAACCTCGACGCGACCTTCAGCGAGTTCGGCCTGAACCTGGTCGCGCGATCGAGCCGTCTCGGCGACATGCTCGCGCACTCCGAGCTGGTCGGCTCGATCGGCGGCGGCCGCATCGTACTGCGCGATGCGAATACGCATGGAGAAGCCAGGATCACTTTGGCCAGGGGCGAACTGCGCGCCGAACCCGGCAAGACGCTCAAGATGAACCTGAACGGCGCGCTTGACGACGTTCCCGTGCTCATCGCCCTGGAGTCCACACGCGCAGACCAGCTTGCCGATCCGAACCTGCCGCTGTCGTTCAAGCTGGACGTGAAGGCGGCCGAATCCGACGTCGCGCTGTCCGGGAACATCGCGCGCCCCATCGGCAGCGAGATCGAACTGGCGCTCGATGCGCACGGCCAACGCTTCGATACCCTCAACAAGCTTGCGCGTGCCTCCTTGCCGCCCTGGGGTCCATGGTCGGCCACCGGAAAATTCCGCATGTCCCCCGGCGGCTACGAGGTGAACGGCTTGCATTTGCAAGTCGGGCAAAGCGCGCTCGACGGCATCGGCAAGGTCGAAACGGCTAGCGGCCGCCCGCGCATCGACATTGCGTTGTCGGCGCCGCTGATACAGCTCGACGACTTCAAGTTAGGCGACTGGTCACCGGTCGAGAAAAAGCCGGACGAAAAACCGCAGGACAAACCGCAGCAAGCCAGCGCGGACGAAATTCGCAACAAGGCCGCCGTCGCAAGCGACCAGGCGCAACGACTGCTGAGCCCGGAAATGCTGCGGCGGCAGGACGCACACCTGAAGGTCGACGTCGCGCAGGTCTTGTCGGGCAAGGACAAGCTCGGCAGCGGCAAGCTGGAAGCCAGGCTCGAAAACGGCCGCGCGGACATCGGGCCGCTCGAGGTCGACGTGCCCGGCGGCGGCGCGAAACTCACGCTCGGCTACGAGCCGACCGAGCAAAGCGTGAAAGTCGACCTGCACATCGACGTGCAGAAATTCGACTATGGCGTGCTCGCGCGCCGCGTGAAGCCGGAGAGCGATATCCACGGCACGTTCAGCCTGAAGGTCGACGTCGATTCGCAGGCGCGCTACCTCTCGGAGATCCTGCGCCACGGCAACGGCCGCATCGAATTCGCGATCTGGCCGCAGAACATGCAGGCAGGAATATTCGACCTGTGGGCCGTGAACGTCCTGGTTGCGCTCGTGCCTGCCGTGGATCCGGGAAAGGCCTCGAAGGTGAATTGCGCGATCGGACGCTTCGAGTTGAGCGACGGCAAGCTCGTCGACCGCACCATCCTGATGGACACGAGTCGCATGCGCGTGAACGGCAAGGGCAGCGCCGATTTCGGCGACGAAGTGTTCCGGTTGCACATGGCACCACAGGCCAAGACCGCGCAATTCCTGAGCCTGGCGACGCCGATCGAAGTCGGCGGCCCGTTCAACAATTTCAAGATCGGCGTTTCCGCCGGAGATGTCGTAGGGACGGTGGGCCGGTTGGTCACCTCGATCTTCTGGGTGCCGCTGCAAAAGCTCGTGGGCAAGAAGATTCCCGCGGACGGCGCGGACGTGTGCTATCCCACGTTCGGCAGTTCCCTGCCCGCGGCTTCGCGCTGAAAAGCAACGCCCGCAAAAACAAAAGCCGGCCAAGGCCGGCTTCGGCGAATCGCATCACAGCTTAATTGCGCGCAATCACCGGCAGGTGGCGCAGCAGTTCCAGTGCGCGCGCGAGCTGGCAATCCAAGGGATTCGCTGAATTTTTCGCGATGGGGAGATCGGCAATCGCAAGCGCATTGGCCATCGCGCATGTGGCATCGCCGACAGTCGCGCGCGGCGCATCCATCGCGATGTTGCCCGTCGCCGTGCTCGACGCATCAACCTGCGCGATGATCCTGTTGGGCGTCACGCCCTTGCCCTGGATCTTCTGCCCTGCCGGCGTGAGGTAGTGGGCGGTCGTGAGCTTCAGCGCCGAGCCGTCGGACAGCGGCACCAGGACCTGGACCGAGCCCTTGCCGAACGTCTGCGTTCCGACGATGGTCGCCCGATGCTGGTCCTGCAGCGCGCCGGCCAATACTTCGGATGCGGAAGCGGAGCCCGAATTCACGAGCACGACGACCGGCACGGTTTTCAGGTAAGGCAGCTCCCGCAGCGCCTCCGCCGGTGTCCCGCGAAAATACTGCTTCTCGCTGGTGCGCAATCGCATGCGCGACTCTTCCGCCACGGATTCCGTATAGACGACGAGCTCGTCGTCCGGAAGAAAGATGGAAGACACGCCCACGGCTGACTTCAGCAAGCCGCCGGGATTGTCGCGCAGGTCCAGCAGCACGCCCTTCAAGCCATTGCCCGACTGGCGTGACATCTGTGCGAGCGCCGTCAACAGCATTTCCGCCGTGCGCTGGTTGAAGCCGGAAATCTTCGCGTACGCGTAGCCCGAATCCAGCAACGCCGATTTGACGCTGTGGCTCTGGATCAATGAACGCTTCACGTTGACCACGCGCGATCCGCCATCGCCCTTGCGCAATACCGTCAGCGCGATAGTCGTATCCGGCTCCCCGCGCGAGCGCCGGATGGCCTGGTCCAGGGTCATTCCCTCTACGCTGACATCGTCCAGCCGGATGATGCGGTCGCCGGCGCGCAGCCCGGCCTGGAATGCCGGTGCATCTTCATAGGCGGATACGATGCGCACCGCGCCCGCTTCCATGGCGACTTCCATGCCAAGGCCGACGAAGCGGCCGCCGTTTTCCTGCTTCAGTTCACGATAGGCGTCCGGGTCGAGATAGTCGGAATACGGATCCAGCGTTTGCAGCATGCCGCGAATGGCATTCGCGACCAGCTTGCGCTCGTCGACCGAATTGACATACCTCGCCTTGACCTGCTCGATCGCCTCGGTCAACGAACGCAGGGATGCATCGTCCGATTCGGCTTCTTCGGCACGCAAGGCCGTCGAACCAAGCAGGAGTGCGAGCACGATTGCCAGCGCGGAGAAGCCCGGCTGGTGCTGGCGCTGGATGCGCCGCAAGACGGACAAGGCTTGCCCGCCGAAAACCAAACACCCCGTCACTGCATTCAACTTTTATTTTCTCCAACACCCGCGCCGTCGATTCTACGCAGAACCGAATTCGATTTGAAAAAAATATCGCAGCGCAGTGCATCCGGATTGCACGAACCGGGTTTCGCGCGACTACCGCGAAAAAGGGTGCGCCCGGGCGGAGCCGAGCCGTGCGGATTTCTCCGCAGGGCCTCCCTTGTTCAAGCTCCCCAGGCGCATGGTTCATAGCGCAACCGCCATGCCAACGCGAGCCGCCGACTGTTGTCGGCACACGCCGTGCGCCAAACCCGAAGATTCCCGGGACATTTCCGGGAATGCCTTCGAAACGGCCGAATTTTGTCAGGGCCGCTGAGGCAGGAAGGAACAGGGAGCGGCAGCGCAGAACGTCACCTAGCGACCGGCGCCGGCCGGAGGCGATGAAGACAGGGCTTGCGAGATCGGGATTTTCCGCGAAACGCCCGCCCGATCCAGCCGGAGTGGCGTGAACGCCTCGTTACTCGAGCGCGATGCTTGCCTCGACGATGCGAGCGGCGAAATTCCCCGGAATCGACGATTGCTTCAACGGATAAGTCGGACGCGGGGATTTGTCTTCATAGTAAGGCAGCATCTGCGGCACCAGGGCGGCGAGCGTTTCCATGCGCTTGACCGGCGCCGGGTGCGTGGAAAGGAAATCGCTGCGCGACGTGCCGTCGCCACCGCCGACTTTCGCCATCTTTTCCCAGAGCGTGACGGCGGCATGGGGGTCGTAGCCGGCTTTCGCAGCGAGCTCGATGCCAATGCGGTCGGCTTCGGATTCCGCCGTGCGGCTGTTCGGCAGTTCGAGCGCTACGACGGCGGCCGCCTGCGCGCCGGTCAGCGTGATTCCGGCGTACCGGCTGTCCTTTTGCGTGACCGCGAGCGCGCCCAGCCCCACCTGCATTGCCATGGCGCGCGACATTTTTTCCGCGGTGTGCTTGGCAAGCGCGTGCGAAATCTCGTGGCCCATCACCTGCGCGAGCTCGTCGTCCGTCGGCTTGATCTGCTCGATGAGCCCGGTGTAGATCGCCATGCGCCCGCCGGCCATGCACCACGCGTTCACAGTCTTGGGGTCGTCGATGACCTTGACGCTCCACTCCCAGTTCTTCGTCTCGGGCCGGTACTTGATGGCCTGGGCGATCAGCCGGCTCGTGATTTCGTGCACGCGGACCACCGTCGCCGGGTTCGAATCGATCTTGCCTTCCTTGGCCAGCGGCTGGAGCATCGCCGCATAGGCTTCCTTGGACTCGGTGATTGCCGTGCTTTCCGAGACCAGCATCAGCTGCTGGCGGCCGGTGACGGGATTTGACTGGCAGCCTGCCAATGCAGCCAGGGCCAGGACGAGCACCGGCGCCATCCGCGTGAAATCTCTGATCATGTCGATCTCCTCTCGCCTGCTTGGAACAGGCGGCCACCAAATCGTTCGATGCCAACGTAATGACTTGCACGCCGTGCACCCGGCGGCTGCCCGGCTTCACGGGCAAACAAAAAGCCGGCGGTCCGCCGGCTTTGCGTGGGCTTTCCCATCAGGCTCAGGCGTACAGGCGGCTGTGCCTCGGCACCTTCGCCATCAGGTACTCCATCTGGTCCTGCAGGATGCGCCGGTTTTGCAAAATCAAATGCTCGTAGCGGTTCGGCACGTAGGGCGTGTACAGCAGCGGCATGTGCGCTTCCTCCGGCGTACGGCCGCCCTTGCGGATATTGCAGGACCGACAGGCCGTCACCACGTTCATCCATCGATCGCGCCCGTTCAGGTAGACCGGGATGATGTGGTCGCGCGAGAGGTCTCGCTCCTTGTACTGGCCGCCGCAATAGGCGCACACGTGGCGGTCGCGGAAGAACAGCGAGGTATTGGACAGATGCGGCTCGGCGTGGTGGTCCTTGACGAAGTCGACCGCGCCCTTGATCGCGATGATGCTGTGGGTGGACAGTTCCGAGCGCCTGCCGGTGAGCCGGCAGATGCCGCCGCGATAGGTCGCCACGGCACCGCCCAGCGACCAGGCGACCATGTGCCGCGCGTAGTAGGAAATGGCTTCCTCTACCATCAACCACCGGCTCGGGACGCCGGCCATGTCCACTGCCAATACCAGGGCCACCTGCGATCTCCTGACCATGGGTGACGAAGCCAGGAAAAAGCGGACTTCGACACCGGAACCGGCTGCCGCCCGGGACTGCGAATCGGGCAGTCAGCGCATGATTACAAAGAGTATAGCCGCAAGAATCGCGATTTTGGAAGCCACCCCGCCGCCCGCAAAAGCGCGTCAGGCGCGAAGCGATACCTTCTGGATGGTGATGGCATTGACCGGGCAGACGGATTCGCAGCGGCCGCAGCGCACGCACTGGCTCTGGTCAATCCAGAGGCGGTTGTAATAAAGCGAGTCCGTCTTGTCCTTCTCGACGCGGGAATAGCCGGCGATGCTGCCGTCCTCATCCCGCAGCAGCGAAGCGATCTCGACAATGCAGCCTTCCACCGGCTTGACGTTCAGGCACTCGTCGCACAGCACGCATTTCTCGTCGATGATCTCGAACTTGTAGTGGCAAAGGTAGCAGCGCGAGGCTTCCTCGCTTGCCGTGCCGTCCCCATAGCCAGTCTCGACCTCGGCTTGCAGGGTTCGCTGTTTCGCCGGCAATGTGGGCATCGGGTGGATCGGGATCACATTCATCTGCGGCGTGCGCCCGGTCGTCCGGCCGCCATCGACCTTGGATTGGAATACCGGCCCCGCGATTGCCCGTGGAAGTTGGCGCGCCTTTCCATCCAGCCAGGCGTCGACCTTGCGCGCGCATTCGCGCGCATGGCCGATGGCCTGGATCAGGGTCGTCGCGCCCAGCGCGAAATCGCCGGCCGAGAAAACGTTGGGCAGCGCGGTCTCCTGGCTGCTGCCGCTGGAGAGCCAGCCGTCTTTCGCAACCAGCCTACGGGCCGATTCCTCGTCCATCCAGCGCGTTTGCGGAAACTGTCCGGTTGCGAGGATCACGGTGTCGGCGCCGACATCGAGTTGCGAGCCGGGAATGACAATCGGCAGGCGCCGGCCGTCCTTGCCGGCTTCGCCTTGCCGCGTGCGCATGAAGCGCACACCGCTGACCTTGCCGCGATCGCCGAGAAATTCCACCGGCGAGCAATTCGTCTCGAGGTGGCCGCCCTCCTCGACCAGTTCTTCGACTTCCCCGGGCAGCACGACCATGTCTTCACGCGCACGCCGGTAGACCACGCCGACTTGCGCGCCGAGCCTGAGTGCGGTGCGCGCGCAATCCATGGCGGTATAGCCGCCGCCGATCACCACGACGCGGCGCCCGACCGTGCGACGTCGGAATTCATTGACTTCCAGCAGGAAGGAAAGCCCATGCTCAATGCCTTCCAGGTCCTTGCCGGGCAGATCGAGCAGATTCGGCCGCAACGTTCCCGCCGCCATGACCACAGCGTCGAAATCCCTGGCCAACACCTGCAGCGGCATGTTGCCGCCAATTTCGACGCCGCACCGGATCTTCACGCCGATGTCCGTAACCTGCCGGATTTCCCGGTCGATGATTTCGCGCGGCAACCGGAACGCCGGAATGCCCTGGTTCAGCATGCCGCCCGGGCTCGTGTGCTTTTCGAAAACGGTCACGCCATGGCCGCGAAGTGCCAGGTCTCGTGCTGCGGCGAGCCCTGCAACGCCGGACCCGATGACGGCAATAGCCTTGCCCGTGGGCGCGCGCTCGGGTTTCAGCAGGACCGGCCCGCTCGTGCCGAAATCCGCGGCCGAACGTTTGGAAAAACAGATCGCGACCGGATCGCCGTTGCCTTCCCAACCATGCCGGCAGGCATCCTCGCAGGGGCGCGAACAGACCCTGCCGAGCACCGCCGGGAATACGTTGTCGCGCAGGTTGATTTCGTAGGCTTCGGCGAATTGGCCGTGGTAGATGGCTTCGAGATAACCCGGAATGTCCGTGCCCGCGGGACAGGCGGATTGGCAGGGTATGTTGGCCGCGAGCCAATGCAGATCCTGCGGAGCGCTGCTTTCCCCTGCAGCGATCGAAAGGGCCGTCGCGGATTTGAAATCGCTGCTCAAGTTGCCCGATCGTCCCGTGCAGGTTAAACCGCGGTGCTAGGCCGCGTAGATGCCGCCGTTGACATCCAGCGTTGCGCCGGTGATGAAGCCATCGTACTCGGATGCCAGGTACACCACCGCGCGCGCGACGTCGTCCGCCGCGCCGGCACGCGCGAGCGGAATCGCCGCAATCGTGGCCTTCGCGGATGCATCGCTGGTATGGGTATTGTGAAATGCCGTGCCCAGAATCAGCCCCGGCGCAACCGCGTTCACGCGCACGCCCCTCGCGCCCAGTTCGGCGCAAAGCGAGCGCGTCCAGGTCAGGATCGCGCCTTTCGCCGTCGAGTACACCAGCGAACCCGCGTGGCCACCTTTACGCCCGGCCAGCGACGCCATGTTGACGATGCTGCTTTGCGGATTGCGGCACAACAGGGGCAGCGCCGCCTGCGTGACCCACAGCATGGACGTGACGTTTACGTCCAGAACCTCGCGCCAGAACGCCTCGTCGACGGTCTCGAGCGTTCTGCGAGCGATCAACGAACCGGCGTTGTTGACCAACGCGTCCAAGCCGCCCAACTGGCGATCGACTTCCTGCAGCAGCCGCTGCGCTTCGGATTGCTTGGTCAGATCAGCGCCGACGGCACAAGCCTTCAGGCCCCTGGCCTGCGCCTTCGTCACCAGTGCCTGTGCTGATGTCGCGCTCGAATGGTAGTGCACCGCGAGGTGCGCGCCCGCCTCGATCATGCGCTCGCTGATGGCCAATCCGATGCCCTGGGCGCCCGCCGTCACCAATACTTTCTTGCCCGCCAATTTATGCATGGGTTGTCGTCTCGCTTTTGATTCGCCGGTTACAGGGCAGGCCCTATGCGGAAACGAAGCCGTCCCTAAAAGAGACCGACGACTTTTCCGTCGGGCGTGAGATCGATCTTCATCGCAGCCGGTGTCTTCGGCAATCCGGGCATGGTCATGATGTCGCCGCACACGACGACGATGAACTCCGCCCCGGCTGCGAGCCGGACTTCACGAATGCCGATCGTATGTCCGGAAGGCGCGCCACGCGCCTTTGCATCGGTGGAAAACGAATACTGCGTCTTGGCGATGCAGACCGGATAGTGGCCGTAGCCGTCCTCCTGCAGCTTCTGCAGTTGCGCCTTCACCTTGGCATCGGCCGTGATGTCCGCGGCGCCGTAGACCTTGGTCGCGATGGCCTTGACCTTGTCCCACAGCGGCATCGCGTCGTCGTAGACAAACCGGAAACCCGCAGCGCCCTTGTCGGCGATGCCGGCGACCGTTCGCGCCAGCTCTTCCGCGCCCGCGCCGCCGTGCGCCCAATGCTTCGCGACCACGACCGCGGTGTCCTGCGCCGCGATCATTTTCTTCAGCAGCGCGACCTCCGCCTCGGTGTCGTGGGTGAAATGATTGATGGAGACCACGCAGGGCAGGCCGTACCGGTTGCGCACGTTGTCGACATGGCGCGCAAGGTTGGCGATACCCTTCTCCAGCGCCGGGAGGTTCTCGCGGTTGAGTTCCTTGAGGTCGACGCCGCCGTGGTATTTCAATGCCCGGATGGTCGCCACGATTACGCACGCGTCCGGCCGCAATCCGGATTTGCGGCACTTGATGTCGACGAATTTTTCCGCGCCGAGGTCCGCGCCGAACCCCGCTTCGGTCACGACGTAGTCGCCGAGCTTGAGCGCCGCGCGCGTGGCGATCACGGAGTTGCATCCGTGGGCGATGTTCGCGAACGGTCCGCCGTGCAGGATGGCAGGCGTATTCTCGATGGTCTGTACGAGATTCGGCTTCAGCGCATCCTTCAGCAAAACAGTCATCGCCCCGTGCGCGTTGAGATCGCGTGCACGCACCGGCTTCTGATCCTTGGTGTAGGCGACGACGATGTTACCCAGCTTCTCCTTGAGGTCGTTGAGCGACGAAGCCAGGCAGAAGATCGCCATGACCTCCGAGGCCACCACGATGTCGAATCCGTCCTGCCGCGGATAGCCGTTGCCGGGACCGCCAAGCGACACCACGATGTCGCGCAATGCGCGGTCGTTCATGTCGAGGACGCGCTTCCAGCTGATCCGGCGCACGTCGATGCCGAGCTCGTTTCCGTGATGGATGTGGTTGTCGAGCATCGCCGCCAGCAGGTTGTTGGCGAGCTGGATGGCGTTGAAGTCCCCGGTGAAATGCAGGTTGATGTCTTCCATGGGGACGACCTGCGCGTAGCCGCCACCGGCCGCGCCACCCTTCATGCCGAACACGGGACCGAGGCTGGGTTCGCGCAGCGCGATCACGGTTTTCCTGCCGATGCAGTTCAACGCATCGCCCAGCCCGACGGTCGTCGTAGTCTTGCCTTCGCCCGCCGGCGTCGGGCTGATCGCCGTGACGAGAATCAGCTTCCCGTCTGGCCTGTCCTTCAGGCCGTCCAGGTAATCCAGAGACAACTTTGCCTTGAAATGCCCGTAGGGTTCGAGATGCTCCTCGGCAATTCCGAGGCGTTCCCGTGCGAGCACGGTGATCTTCTGCATGCGCGCCTGCTGCGCGATTTCAATGTCTGAAAGCACTGACTTGCCTGCTCCTGCCCTGGATGATCGACAACAAAAAAGCGGCAGACCCTCCTGCCGCTCCCTTCGACTTCCCCTCCGGTTATTTCGACGAGCCGGTGTGGCCGTCTTCCGGGTGAATCATGGTAGTGCCGCCGGGGCCCATGCCGACGAGCTGCAGGATGACTTCCTCGTCCTTGGCACCGTCGAAATGGTGGCCGCCCGCCGGATGCTTCATGAAGCCGCCCGCCTTGACCGGCACGGTCGTGCTCGGATCGAAGGTGTCGCCGGTTCCTGTCCACCACGTTCCCTTGATCACGATCGCATAGCGGTCGTCCGGATGAAAATGCGGCCGCGACATGACGCCGGGCGGAAACCAGACGCGCACCACGTACACGCCCGGCTTCGCGGGGTCACCCGCGATCACCGCCGCCTTCACGCCGCCATATCCGGGCAGTTCCTTCCACTGGATTTCTTCCGGCTGGAGGCGGATGAAGCCCGCGTCATCCGTATCTGCGCGCAGCAGGGTCGCCGGCACCAGGGCCACGGCAACCAGCAATCCGGCCATCAGGCCGCGGCGAACACCCATCATTTTCATCTCCTCGAATGCGTTGTTTTGCCGGCGCAGTTTAACCCGGCACCGGGTTGGACGCCATGTAGTCCAGCGTCAGGTGCGTCAGCGACCTGACGCCGAGCAACAGTGCCGATTCATCGACGAAAAATCGCGGCGAATGGTTCGGTGCGCTCTGCTTCCTGTCGACGCCGGGTGGCGTCACGCCGACGAAATAGAAGAATCCCGGCAGCTTCTGCTGGTAGTAGGAAAAATCCTCGTAGCCGGTAATCTTCTGGCCGACGAAGACCTTGTCCTTGCCGGCCACGCGCTCCAGGGTCGGCACCATGCGCTCGGTCAGCGGGACGTCGTTGACGGTGACCGGGTAGGCGTTGTCGAAATGCACCTGCGCCGTGGCACCCGCGCTTTGGGCGATCAGGGTCACGGTATTGCGAATGCGCTCGTGGATGTCGGCGCGCATCTGTTCATTGAACGTGCGCACCGTGCCGAGCATTTCCACCACATCCGGAATGATGTTGTCTCGCACGCCACCCCTGATGGCGCCGATGCTCAAGACCGCCGGCTCCAGGCTTACGTCGACCTGGCGGCTGACGATGGTCTGCAGTCCCAGCACGATCTGCGACGAAATCACGATCGGATCCACGCCGCGCCAGGGCAGCGCCCCATGCGTCTGGCGGCCGTTGACCACGATGCGTATGCGATCGGAACTCGCCAGGGTCGGCCCCGGACGATAGGCGATGGTGCCCGCCTCGACCCCGGCGAACACGTGCAGGCCGAAGATTACGTCCGGCTTCGGGTTTTCCAGCACGCCCTGCCTGATCATCAGCGCGGCGCCGCCATCTTCGCCCGGAGGCGGGCCTTCCTCCGCAGGCTGGAAGATGAACTTGACCTTGCCCTTCAGAGATTGCTTCACGCCGGCCAGCAATTCGGCGACGCCCATGAGCACGGCGACATGGCAGTCGTGGCCGCAGGCGTGCATGACGCCGACCTCCTGGCCGTTGAAGGTGGTGCGCTCCTTCGAGGCAAACGGAACGTCGACTTCTTCGGCCACAGGCAGCGCATCCATGTCGGCGCGCAGCGCGATCACGGGCCCCGGTCGCCCGGAATCGAGCAGGCCGACCACCCCGGTGTGCGCGATTCCGGTCTGGACCGCGAATCCCAGCGAGCGCAAGTGCGCCGCCACGATTCCCGACGTGCGGACCTCGCGATTGGAAAGTTCGGGATGGCGGTGGAAATCGCGCCGCCATTCGATGACCCGGGCCTCGAGGGCCGACGCGGCCGCTTCCACTTGGGCGCCGAAGCGCAATGCATCATTCATTTTCAGGGCTTCACGAATTTCAGGGTCATGCGGTCGGACTCGCCGATGGCAAGGTACTTGTCGCGATTTTCCTCGCCGTGGCGCAGGGTCGGCGGCAAGGTCCACACGCCGCCGGGATAGTCCTTCGTGTCCTTGGGATTGGCGTTGATCTCCGATTTGCCGGCCAGCTTGAATCCCGCCTTTTGCGCGGTATCGATCACGAAAGCTTCGCTCATGTAGCCGGTATCGATCTGCTGCTGGAATGATGCATCCGGCTTTGCGCGATGCTCTACCACACCGAGCACGCCGCCCGGCTTGAGCGCGTCATGAAAGGCCTTGAACATGGCATCGGCGGTGCCGGCCTTGGCCCAGTTGTGCACGTTGCGAAACGTCAGCACGAGATCCGCGCTGGCGGGCGGGGCCACTACCAATGCGCCGGGCGCCAGCACCGACAACTTCACGTTGCCATAGAGACCGGGCGAGGTCGCGAGCATGCTGCGATAGTCCGCGTCGACTTTCCTGATGCCCTCGGAAGATTTCTCGGTAACCGCGGAGACAGCGGCGTAGTACTGGCCGCGGTCTCGCAGGACCGGCGCCAGGATTTCCGTGTACCAGCCGCGGCCGGGCGAAATTTCCACGACCGTCGCGTCCGGCTTCAAGCCGAAAAACAGCAGCGTCTCCTTCGGATGGCGATACTTGTCGCGTGCCTTGTTCTCGTCGCCGCGGTGGGTTCCGACCATGGCCTGGTCGATCGCAACCGGCGCGATTGGCGCAGCCGCGCTCCCGGCGGCAACGCTTGCATGGGGCGCGCAGATCAAGCCCGCCGTTGCAACCAAACCTGCGAGCGCTTGCAAGGCCCGCGACCAAATCATTGTCGACATTCCATCCCCTCTATGTGCCGGCCAATCCTCAGGGATGGCCGGTCGCCGCTTCCCGACTCCGCCGCAGTATATCCGCAGACAAGTCCTCGGCCTGGCGCTCTCGGCCGAATGACTGGCTGCGCCATTGGCTTTGGGAGTTGGACTGGGAAGCCGGGGCATTTGCCTGGGATTGCTGGGCGCCGAGCAGGCTGCGCCATTGCGAATCCTCGAGTTGCTGCCTGCGCAGCGGGTCCAGCCGCGCGTTCCCCCGTGCATTCGAATCGGTGCGGGCACCGGGCAAGCCGCTGCTGCTGGACTGGCCCGCCGCACTCGGCCGACTTTCCTGCAAATCCCTCAGCAACTGCGCGCGCTCGATCTGGTCCGCCGATGGATCCGCCAGCGCGGACCCCTTGGCTGCGACCAGGATTACGGCACCAAAAATATGAATTAATATTCCTTTAAACATATAGAAAAATAGTTTATCTAATCTATTACATTTAATAATGTTCGATTGCAATATATAAGATCGACAGGCACGCGAAATTTACATGCTATTGTCTGAAATATAATTATTTTGCATCGCAGCATACTTATCGTGACTTCCATTAGCCGATCGTTGAACCTTGCGCTCCAGGGCGGCGGCGCGCTGGGCGCCCTGACATGGGGTGTACTGGACCGTCTGCTCGATGAGCGCCGGCTGCGCATCGAAGCCATCAGCGGCACCAGCGCCGGCGCCATGAACGCCGTTGCCCTGGCGTCCGGATGGATGGCCGGCGGCCGGCGCGGCGCCCAAAAGGCTTTGGCCGATTTCTGGACGGACGTCGGCAACGCGGGGCAATCCATACCAGCGGTGTCGCGCCTGATGATCGACCTTTCGCGGCTGTTCGCCCCCCGGCAACTCAACCCCTTCGACATCAATCCGCTGCGGAAGATCATAGCGGACAGGATCGATTTCGCCGCCCTGCGCTCGCGTCGCGCGATTCGCCTGTTCGTCGCGGCAACCCGGCTGAAGACCGGAAGCCTCAAGTTATTCGAAAACCGGGAATTGTCGGTCGACGCCTTGCTGGCCTCAGCCTGCCTGCCCACCTTGAACCAGGCCATCGAAATCGACGGCGAGGCCTACTGGGACGGCGGCTACAGCGGCAATCCGGCCCTGTATCCCCTGCTGTATCGATGCCGCACGCCGGACATCCTGGTCGTGCGCCTGCAGCCGTTCGAGCGCGCGGAGCTGCCGCGGACTGCCGACGACATACGCGCCCGCATGACGGATTTCCAGTTCAACGCGACCTTCCTGCGCGAAATGCGCGGTTTCGCCTTGGCCAAGCGCGCGATCGAAAAGCAATGGCTGCCGCTGGGAGGCATCGCACGCCGCCTGAAGCGCATGAATTTCCACTTGGTCGAAGCCGACGACCTGATCGGCGCCATGCGCATGGACAAGGCCCTGCATGCCACGCCGGATTTCCTGCTGAAGCTCAAGGACGAGGGACGCAACCGCGCCGACGCGTGGCTGGAGCGCAATGCCGGCCACGTCGGCCGGCAGTCCACCATCGACCTGGATGCTTTCGCCTGACTGCCGGTATTGCTAGGCGGCGGCCTTGCTCTTGAGCATGCCCTGGGTTTCGATGAAGCTCACGATGTCCGCCAGGCCGTGGCCTGTCTTCAGATTGCTGAACAGGAAAGGCCGTTCGCCGCGCATCTTGCGGGCATCGCGGTCCATGACTTCCAGCGACGCGCCGACGTAGGGCGCCAGGTCGATCTTGTTGATGATCAGCAGGTCGGATTTCATGATGCCCGGCCCGCCCTTGCGCGGAATCTTGTCGCCTGCGGCAACGTCGATCACATAGAGCGTCAGGTCGGACAGCTCCGGGCTGAACGTCGCGGCGAGGTTGTCGCCGCCGCTTTCCACGAACACCACGTCGAGGTTGCCGAAGGTGCGCGCGAGCCGGTTCACCGCCTCCAGGTTGATCGACGCATCTTCACGGATCGCCGTGTGCGGGCAACCGCCGGTTTCCACGCCGATGATGCGCTCCGGCGCCAGCGCCTCGTTGCGTACCAGGAATTGCGCGTCCTCCTGCGTATAGATGTCGTTGGTCACGGCCGCGACCTCGTATTTGTCGCGCATCGCCTTGCACAGCGACAGCGTCAAGGCCGTTTTTCCGGATCCGACCGGCCCGCCGATTCCCACTCTCAATGGTTGCGTCGTCATTGCTGTTCTCCAATAAAACCATCAACGCCGAGACGCAGAGCGCACAGAGAAAAACAGAAAAAGCAAAAAGAGGCGGATCTGCGCTTGCCGGTCATGATGGCAATGATATTCGCCGATTTATGCATTTGTATTCCTCTGCGTTCTTTGCGTCCTCTGCGCCTCTGCGTTGGGTGTAGCTCAGGACCTGAACAAGCGCGTGTACTGCGTCTCGTGCCGGCTGCTGGCAATGGCAAGCGCCGGCGAAAAATTGCTGAGTGCGTCCTCCGGTTTCGCCAGGGCCGCGTCGCAGATTTCCGGCAGCAACGCGATGATTTTCGCGAGCATGCGCTGTCCGCTGGACTGGCCCAGCGGCACCAGCTTCATCGCCGTGGCCACCTGGTTTTCCCCCCAGGCCCACAGGTAGCCGGTCAAACCCTCGCGCATCGGCACGCCAAGGCCGTGCGCCGCGAAACTGAATGCGGTCGGAAACGCCGGCTCCCCGATGGCGTCCAGGCCCGCGGTTTCGATTTCTCCGGTCGCGTGCAACACCGCCTTCAGCGCGCCGCCCATCTGCAGCGTCTCGGCACGCAGTTCGGCGGTCTCGCGAAGGGCGATGAACCGCGCGTTCCAGCGCCTTGCGCCGTCCGTGTCGCCTTCCTGCCACGCCCGATACAGTTGCCGCCACACCGGCGCTTCCATGGTTCCGACGTTGAATCGCAGCAGGTCGACGATCCAGTCGAGCGCAGTCTGCTCGTCGCGCACCGCGCCTTCGTCCACACCCCATTCCATGCCTTGGGAATAGGCATAGGCGCCCACCGGCAGCATCGGGCTGGCGAGCCGGAGCAATTGGGGCAGCGCGGTGCCGGCGATGGGCCTGGCGTTCACGATTCGTTCGAGACGTATTGGTGGATGATGCCGCGATGAACCGGCGCATCCGGCCCCTGGTGATGATGGGCACCGTAAGCGCCGGTTTCCGGCTCGAAGGGCGCGTCCATCGCCACCACGACTGCGCCCAGCCCCTCGACCATCTGTCGCAGCACGTAGTCGTTCGCGATGCGCAGCCAGCCGTTGCCGATCTGCAGCGCGACGTGGCGATTGCCGAGGTGGTAGGCGATGCGCGCGAGCTGCAACGCATCGGGACAACCGATCTGCAGGACCTTTTCCGGCTTGGCCGTGACTTTCACGACCCGGCCGTCCTCGGACTGCAGGCAATCGCCGTCGCGCAGCACCACGCCGCGCGGCAGGAACAATCCGACCTCCTCGCCCTTCGTGGTCTGCGTGCGCAGCCGGCTTTTCTGGCGCAGCTCGAACGGCAGCACCAGTTCCGCATCGAACTTGTCCGTCTTCGGGCACTGCTTCTGGATGTTCAGCACGATCAGAACAGGAAATAGCGTTGCGCCATCGGCAGGCTCTGCGCCGGCTCGCAAACGAGGAGCTCCCCGTTCGCGCGCACCTGGTAGGTCTCGGGATCCACCTCGATGACCGGCAGGCTGTCGTTGAGCTTCAGGTCCGCCTTCTTCAATTCGCGCGTCCCATAGACGGGAACCAGCGGCTTGTGCAGGCCGAGCTTGCGGCCGACGTCCGCCTCGAGCGCCGCCTGCGACACGAAGCTGACGGAAGATTGCGCGCACGACTGGCCGAATGCACCGAACATCGGGCGATAGTGCACCGGTTGCGGCGTGGGAATCGACGCATTCGGATCGCCCATCGCCGCCGCCGCGATGACGCCGCTCTTGAGGATCATCGAGGGCTTGACGCCGAAGAACGCGGGTTTCCACAGCACCAGGTCGGCGAGCTTGCCGACCTCGATGGATCCGACCTCATGCGATACACCGTGCGTGATCGCCGGATTGATCGTGTACTTCGCGATGTAGCGCTTGACCCGGAAATTGTCCGCACCGGCCTTGTCCTCACCGAGGCTGCCGCGCTGGGTTTTCATCTTGTGGGCGGTCTGCCAGGTGCGCATGATGACCTCGCCAACGCGGCCCATGGCCTGCGAGTCCGAGGAAATCATGCTGAAGGCGCCGAGGTCGTGCAGGATGTCCTCGGCCGCGATGGTTTCACGGCGAATGCGCGATTCCGCAAAGGCGACATCCTCGGCAATCGACGCATCCAGGTGATGGCACACCATCAGCATGTCCAGGTGCTCGTCGATGGTGTTGACGGTGTACGGCCGCGTCGGGTTCGTCGACGAGGGCAGCACGTTGGCCTCGCCGCACGCCTTGATGATGTCCGGCGCATGGCCGCCGCCAGCCCCTTCGGTATGGTAGGTGTGGATGGTCCGACCCTTGAACGCCGCCAGCGTCGTCTCGACGAATCCGGATTCGTTCAGCGTGTCGGTATGGATGGCGACCTGCACGTCCATCTCGTCCGCGACCGCGAGGCAGTTGTCGATGGCCGCCGGCGTCGTGCCCCAGTCCTCGTGCAATTTCAATCCGATCGCACCGGCCGCGACCTGCTCTCGCAGCGGCAGGCGCAGGCTGGCGTTGCCCTTGCCGAGCAAGCCGAAGTTCATCGGAAACGCATCGAGTGCCTGCAGCATGCGGCCGATGTGCCACGGCCCCGGGCTGCAGGTCGTGGCGGCGGTGCCCGTTGCGGGGCCGGTGCCGCCACCGATCATGGTGGTAACGCCCGACATCAGCGCTTCCTCGATCTGCTGCGGGCAAATCAAATGAATGTGGCTGTCGATGCCGCCGGCTGTCAGGATCGAGCCCTCGCCCGCGATGATTTCGGTCGCCGCGCCGATGATGATGTCGACGTTGGGCTGGATATCGGGATTGCCGGCCTTGCCGATGCCGCTGATGCGCCCGTTCTTGATGCCGATGTCGGCCTTGACGATGCCCCAGTAGTCGACGATCAGCGCGTTCGTGATCACGGTGTCCGCGACTTCATGCGCGCGCCGCTGGCCCTGCCCCATGCCGTCGCGAATGACTTTCCCGCCGCCGAACTTCACCTCTTCGCCGTAGACCGTGTGGTCCTTTTCGACCTCGATCCAGAGTTCCGTGTCCGCGAGGCGCACGCGATCGCCGGTCGTCGGGCCGAACATTTCGGCATAGGCCTTCCTTGCTATCGTGCGCGCCATCAGAGTTTCCCCATGATCTTTGCCTGGAATCCATAGACCGTCTTCGCGCCGGCCAGCTCGACGAGCTCGACCGTGCGTTCCTGGCCCGGTTCGAATCGCACCGCGGTACCGGCGGCGATGTTCAACCGGTATCCGCGTGCGGCCGCACGATCGAATTTCAGCGCCTCGTTGGTTTCGAAGAAATGATAGTGCGAGCCGACCTGGATCGGACGATCCCCGCTGTTCGCCACTTTGACGGTCACGGTCTTGCGCCCGACGTTGATCTCGATGTCGCCGTCCTTCGTTTTAATCTCGCCTGGAATCATTTTGTCCCTTCATTTTTCACCACGGAGGCACAGAGAAAAACAGGATAAGTGATCTCTTCGGGACACACAGCTACATTTCTCGGGAGCTTGCATAAACCAATAAACCCCATTTTTCCCGTGCCGTACCTTTCCTCTGCGTCTCTGTGCCTCTGTGGTGAGATTTTCGTCTTAGACAATGGGGTGGTGGACGGTGACGAGCTTCGTGCCATCCGGAAACGTGGCTTCGATCTGGATCTCGGGGATCAGCTCGGCGATGCCATCCATGACGTCTGCTCGCGAAAGCAACGTGGTGCCGTAGCTCATGAGTTCGGCGACGGTCTTGCCGTCGCGCGCGCCTTCCATGATCGCCGCCGAAATCAGCGCCACGGATTCCGGATAGTTGAGCTTGAGTCCGCGCGCCTTGCGCCTTTCCGCGAGCAGCGCCGCGGTGAAAATCAGCAGCTTGTCCTTTTCCCTCGGTGTCAGTTCCATGGTTTGCTCTTGTTCTCCCTAAACTCCGGTTCCTTGGCTCAAGTCGCCCAGATTCGCGGTACCTGTACGGGCGCAAGCGCGTATCGCGGACGCAGATGATCCCACAACGCAAGAAAATATTGGCGTACGGCTTCGCCCGAGCGAGCGAGGCAGCGCGCGACGGTGACTTCGCCCATTGCACTGATTCCCCATTTGCAATCCCCCTGCGGAAGGGTGTTCCTGCAGGATTCGAGCGTGTCGCCGCCGACGCCGATGCCGGCTACGATGAACGTGCCGCACACGGGATAGCCGGCCAGCGCCACCGGAGAATCGAGCAAGGCCGATCCGCCTTCGATGGTCCCGATCTCCTCGAACAAGGGCGTCTCGGCCTTTGCGATCCTCAAATGCTGCCGAATCCGGCCGGACGAGAACCGCTCGCCGCGCGCCATGCGCCCCAGGCACATGATGTCCCAACCACAGAACGCGGCACCGTCTTCGAGTTCGACCGAAATGCTGTTTTCGGCCTGGGCCGCATTGAAGAAAATATTCTCCTGAGGCATCCACTCGCAGACGGCATTGCGGCGGATCGCGATTCGGACATGCTGGCTGGCTTGCGCACCTGCGGTGCGGTACCACTTCGTGGCGCCGGGTGTCGTCAGCAACGCGCGCGCATCGCATCCGAGATCGAGGTCTATCGCCAGCCGGTCGCCGCCCGCGATGCCGCCAGGCGGGTGCAGCAGGATCGCGTGACAGACATTTTCACCTTCCGGATACAGCGCCTTCTGGATCGCGAGCGGCCCGTAGCTCGAGCGTTTTGCAAGGATGGAGCGCCCGCCCTCGCGACGGAACGACAGCTCGAGGCTGGCCTCCCAGCCGCGCTGGGGCACGGATTCGACCGATTTCATACTGACAGGTAGCTTCGCACATTGTCCGCGTCCATGTCTTTCCCGGCCCCGCTCTTCACCACTTCCCCGCGCTGCAAGACCACGTAGCTGTCGGCCAGCTCGCGCGCGAAATCGTAATACTGCTCGACCAGCAGGACGGCCATGTCGCCGCGTTCGCGCAGCAGGCGGATGACGCGCTCGATGTCCTTGATGATCGACGGCTGGATGCCTTCGGTCGGCTCGTCGAGAATGATGAGCTTGGGATCGGCCACCATCGCGCGCGCGATCGCGAGCTGTTGTTGCTGGCCTCCCGAGAGGTCGCCGCCGCGGCGGCCGAGCATTTCCCTGAGAACCGGGAACAGCTCGAAGATGTCCGCGCGTATCCGTCGCGCATCGCGGGACGACTTGGTGGCCATGCCCATGCGGATGTTTTCCTCCACCGTCAGGCGCGCAAAGATCTCGCGTCCCTGCGGGACATAGGAAATACCCAGGGCGGCACGCCGGTGGGGAGCAAGGCGCGTGATGTCGTGGCCGTTGAATTCGACCTTGCCGCTGGCCACCGGCAGGACGCCGGTCAGGCAACGCAACAGCGTGGTCTTGCCGACGCCGTTGCGTCCCAACAGAGTCGTGCATTCACCCTTGCGCGCCTCGAGCGAGATGCCGCGCAAGGTGTGGCTGCCGCCGTAGTACTGGTTGATGTCGGTGACCGTCAGCATGTCATCTTCCCAGATACACCTCGATGACCCGGGCGTCCGCCTGCACTTCGTCCATCGTGCCCTGTGCCAGCACCGACCCTTCGTGCAGCACCGTCACGATGCCCCCCTGGGCAATGCTGTCGACGAAATCCATGTCGTGCTCGACTACCATCAGCGAATGCTTGCCGCGCAGCTCGTTCAGCAACTCGCCGGTGCGCTCCGTTTCGGCGTCGGTCATGCCGGCGACCGGTTCGTCGAGCAGCAGCAGCTTCGGCTCCTGCATCAGCAGCATGCCGATCTCGAGCCACTGCTTCTGCCCGTGGGACAGCAGCCCGGCCGGCCGGTAGGCCTGGTCTTCCAGGCGGATCAGCGCGAGGGTCGCGCCGATGGCGTCGACCTGCTCGCCCTTCAGCCGCGCGAACAACGTCGCCTTCACGCCCTTGTTCATCTTCATGGCGAGCTCGAGATTCTCGAATACCGAATGATTCTCGAACACGGTGGGGCGCTGGAACTTGCGACCAATGCCTGCGTGCGCGATTTGCGGCTCGCTCATGCGCGTCAGGTCCATGGTCTGGCCGAAGAACGCCGTGCCCTCGTCGGGACGCGTCTTCCCCGTGATCACGTCCATCATCGTGGTCTTCCCGGCGCCATTCGGCCCGATCACGCAGCGCAGTTCGCCGACGCCGATGTCGAGCGTGAGCTTGTTCAGCGCGCGGAAGCCGTCGAACGAGACGGTGATGTCCTCCAGGTAGAGGATCGCGCCGTGGGAAAGGTCGACGCTGCCCGATGCGACGTGGCCGTATGCCGCGGTGCCGGCAGGCGTGAGGTTCGCCCCTTCCTGCGTGGAATTCTCGTCGCTCACGAGGCGCCTCCGGGCGCGGGCTTGGCCACCGTGCGCGGCGTCGATCGGCGCGCCCAGAGCTTGCGGACGAGTCCGATGATCCCCTGCGGCAGGAACAAGGTCACCAGGACGAAAATCGCACCGAGGATGAACAGCCAGTACTGCGGCATGACCGACGTGAACCACGTCTTCATGCCGTTGACCACGCCGGCCCCGACGATAGGCCCGATCAAGGTGCCGCGTCCTCCGGTGGCGACCCAGATCACCATCTCGATCGAATTCGCCGGGGACATTTCGCCCGGGTTGATGATGCCGACCTGCGGCACGTAGAGCGCGCCGGCGATGCCGCACAGCACCGCGGACAGCGTCCATACGAACAGCTTGAACCAGAGCGGATCGTAGCCGACGAACATCAGCCGGCTCTCCGCGTCGCGCACGCCGGTCAGCACGCGCCCGAGCTTCGACTGCGTGATGGCGCGCGCGAGCAGCAGCGCGCCGAGCAACGCAGCCAGGGTCACCAGGTAGAGGACCGCCTTGGTGCCCGGGGCCGTGATGGTATACCCGAGGATGCGCTTGAAATCCGTGAAGCCGTTGTTGCCGCCGAACCCGGTGTTGTTGCGGAAGAACAGCAGCATCGCGGCGAAGGTCAGCGCCTGCGTGATGATCGAGAAGTACACGCCCTTGATGCGCGAGCGGAAGGCGAAGAAACCGAAGATGAAGGCGAGGATGCCCGGCACGAGCACCACGAGGATCATGCAGTACCAGAAGTGGTCCGTGAACGACCAGTACCAGGGATAGGCTTTCCAGTCGAGGAACACCATGAAGTCCGGCAGGTCGGACTGGTACACGCCGTCGTGGCCGATCGCGCGCATGAGGTACATCCCGTGGGCGTAGCCGCCGAGCGCGAAGAACAGCCCGTGGCCCAGGCTGAGGATGCCGGTATACCCCCAGACCAGGTCGAGCGCGAGTGCTGCGATCGCGAAGCACATGAACTTGCCCAGCAGCGCGATGGTGAAGCTGGAAATGTGCAGCGCGCTGCCTTCGGCAAACGTCAGATTCAGGACAGGCAGCAAGGCGAGGATCGCGGCCACGACCAGGATGCCGGTCCAGACCGCGGGCGGGAACAGGGAACTGCGCGGAGGGGCGACGACGGGCATCAGTCGGCGCTCCTTCCCTTGAGTGCGAACAGTCCCTGCGGACGCTTCTGGATGAACAGCACGATGAGCACGAGGATGGCGATCTTCGCCAGCACCGCGCCGGCATAGGGTTCCAGGAATTTGTTGAGTTCGCCCAGGCCGAATGCGGCGATGACGGTGCCGGCAAGTTGGCCGACGCCGCCCAGCACCACCACCAGGAACGAGTCGACGATGTAGCTCTGGCCCAGGTCCGGGCCGACGTTCCCCAGTTGCGAGAGCGCGACGCCGCCGAGCCCGGCGATGCCGGACCCCAAGCCGAACGTGAGCATGTCGACGCGGCCGGTTGGCACGCCGACGCAATCGGCCATGCGGCGATTCTGGGTCACCGCGCGCACGAACAGGCCGAGGCGCGTCTTGTTGAGCAATGCCCAGACGACTGCCACGACGAAGATCGCGAAGCCGATGATGACCATGCGGTTGTAAGTCAGCACGAGGCCGCCGAGCACGGTCACGCCGCCGGACATCCAGCTCGGGTTGGCGACTTCCACGTTCTGCGCGCCGAAGATGGTGCGCACCGTCTGCATCAGCGCGAGGCTGATCCCCCAGGTGGCGAGCAAGGTCTCGAGCGGGCGGCCATAGAGCCAGCGGATCACGGTGCGTTCCAGGATCATGCCGACGACCGCGGTGATCACGAAGGCCGTGGGCACCGCCGCCACCACGTACCAGTCGAAATGCGCCGGGAACCAGCGCTTGAAGGCGATTTGCACCATGTAGGTCGAATACGCGCCCACCATGAGCAGCTCGCCATGGGCCATGTTGATGATACCCATGAGGCCGAAGGTGATGGCCAGGCCGAGTGCCGCGAGCAGCAGCACGCTCGCCAGGCTTAAGCCATAGAACAGGTTACCGCTCCATTCGATGACGGCGAGGTGGCGGTCGATCTTGCCCAGCGTGATCGCCACCGCGGCGCGCACGTCGGCATCGGGCTCGGTGAACGTGCCGTCGCTTTTGGGTTCGATCATCGCCGCGAGCACCGGGCGGATCGAGGCATTGGGATTGAGGGCGAGGCGTTCCACCGCCGACTTGCGCTTGGCGGCGTCGTCGCTCTTCAGGTTGATGGTCGCGACGGCCAGGTCGAGGACGTTGCGCACGCGCGCGTCGGTTTCCTTGTCGAGCGCCTTCTCGAGCATGGGCAGCTGGTCGGGCCCGGCGTTCTGCTGCACCTCCTGCGCGGCCTTGAGCCGCACCTTGACGTCGTCGGCAAACAGGCGCAGGCCCGCCAGCGCGCTCTCCAGCTCGCGCCGCAACCGGTTATTGACGGTGATCGAGTCCGCGCCTTCGGGAAACGCGAGCGTCTCGCCGGTGAGCGGGTCGGTGGCCTTGTCGCCCTCGACGATCAGCACGCGCCCTTCCGGGGTCGCGTACAGCTTTTCTTCGTTCAGTGCGTTGAGCAGCGCGAAGGCTTCGGGCGTGCCCAGCGCGCCGAGCCTGGCGATCGCCGCGACGCGGGCATCGGCGTCTTCGCCGCCGAGCGGCTTCACCAGCGCCGGATCCAGGGCGGCGTGCGCGGATGCGCACAGCACGGCCAGGGCCCAGGCGAGCAAAATGAGGATGCGACTCATCGTCCGGTCGTGATCGAATGCTTGGGAATGGCGGCCACCACGCGGCGGTCGCGTCGGAACAGAGAACGGACCGCCGCGACTACAGCGGCGATCCGCCTCGTGGCTTACATGCCTTCCGGCACGTCCTTCTTCTTGTCGTTACCCGCGATGAACGGGCTCCACGGCTGGGCGCGAACCGGGCCCTTGGTCTTCCACACCACGTTGAACTGGCCGTCGGCCTTGATTTCACCGATGAACACCGGCTTGTGCAGGTGGTGGTTCTTCTCGTCCATCTTGATGGTGAAGCCCGACGGCGCCTTGAAGCTCTGGCCGCCGACCGCCGCGATCACCTTGTCCACGTCGGTGGTCTTGGCCTTCTCGACTGCCTGCTTCCACATGTGGATGCCAATGTAGGTGGCTTCCATCGGGTCGTTCGTCACGACCGTGTCGGCATTGGGCAAGCCCTTCGCCTTGGCGTACGCCTTCCACTTGGCGATGAACTCGGTGTTGACCGGATTCTTGATCGACTGGAAGTAGTTCCAGGCGGCCAGGTGGCCCACCAGCGGCTTGGTGTCGACGCCGCGCAGCTCTTCTTCACCCACCGAGAACGCCACGACGGGAACGTCGGTCGCCTTCAGGCCGGCGTTGCCCAGTTCCTTGTAGAACGGCACGTTGGAGTCGCCGTTGATGGTCGACACCACCGCGGTCTTGCCGCCGGCGGCGAACTTCTTGATGTTCGCGACGATCGTCTGGTAGTCGCTGTGGCCGAACGGGGTGTAGACCTCGTCGATGTCCTTCTCGTCCACGCCCTTGGACTTCAGGAACGCGCGCAGGATCTTGTTGGTCGTGCGCGGATACACATAGTCGGTACCCAGCAGGACCCAGCGCTTGGCGCCGCCGCCTTCCTTGGACATCAGGTATTCGACTGCCGGGATCGCCTGCTGGTTGGGCGCGGCGCCGGTGTAGAACACGTTCTTCTCGAGCTCTTCGCCTTCGTACTGCACGGGATAGAACAACAGGCCGTTCAGTTCCTTGAACACCGGCAGCACCGACTTGCGCGACACCGAGGTCCAGCAGCCGAACACGACGGAAACCTTGTCCTGCGACAGCAGGCCGCGCGCCTTTTCGGCGAACAGCGGCCAGTTGGAGGCCGGATCGACGACAACGGCCTCGAGCTGCTTGCCCATCACGCCGCCGGAGGCGTTGATCTCGTCGATGGTCATCAGCGCAACGTCCTTCAGTGACGTTTCCGAGATGGCCATCGTGCCCGACAGCGAGTGGAGGATGCCGACCTTGATGGTGTCGGCAGCCATCGCCGTCGCCGCCATCGCGGAAAACGCGACGCCGACCAGCGATTTCAATATGAGCCTGCGATTCATAAAAATCCCCTTAGGTGTGAATGAATGACTGCGAGACGGTGCGCCCCGGTTTCTTGCCGCGATCCGGTTCGTTTTGCGATGAACCGTGTATCGAATGCGCGCACCTATTTCGCAACAACCGTGCCGATGGGCGATTCCTGCGATGAATCCCTTTTCCATTCATATCTTTGATATGCGATATCGCGGCGAAAGCAGTCTTCGGCATCATCGCCGCGTGAAGCCCGCGAACAACTCGCGCACCGGCGTTGTGCGATTCATCCAGGGAATGCACAAAGTTATTGCGAAGCGCACAACGGATGCTCCGGTTGCGTGCACATCGGGAACTTGCCTTCGATCTAATACTGGATATAATTACAGTCATCGTCCTTTTTCGACCGGAGCTGCACGCATGGATGAATTGACCCCACGCCAGGCCGAAGTCCTGCGCCTGATCAACGATTTCGCGCAAAGCACCGGCTTCCCGCCGACGCGCGCCGAGATCGCGCGCATCCTCGGTTTTCGTTCCGCCAATGCCGCGGAGGATCACTTGAAGGCGCTGGCCAGGAAAGGCTTCATCGAGCTGCTGGCCGGTGCTTCGCGCGGCATTCGTTTGCTGGAACAGCAAGGCCTGCCGCTGATCGGCCGGGTTGCCGCGGGCAGCCCCATCCTCGCCGAAGCGCACGTGCAAGGGCGCTATCAACTCGATCCGCAACTGTTCAACCCGCGCGCGGATTACCTGCTCAAGGTGCGCGGCTTGAGCATGCGCGATGTCGGCCTCCTCGAAGGCGACCTGCTGGCGGTGCACAGCACGCGCGAAGCCCGCTCCGGCCAGATCGTGGTGGCGCGGCTGCACGACGAAGTCACGGTCAAGCGCTTCAAGCGCCAGGGCAGCCAGGTCCAGCTGCTGCCGGAGAACCCCGACTTCGAACCCATATATGTAGACCTGAAGAACGACGCCTTCGCCATCGAGGGATTGGCCGTCGGCGTCATCAGGAACGGCAGGATCGGGTAAGGAGCGAAGTCGCCAGGAACACTCGGCGGCGAAAAGCAGCCCCACCCGTCGTGGCTGTCGTGACTGCGATCATCGAATCACGCCGGCCACGCTTTACCACGCAGTTGGACATCGCAATCCAACCCACTTAAGGAGGCACTCATGGAAACACAGAAGACCTTGCAGATTCTCAAGACCCTGGCGGATGGAATCGATCCCGCGACCGGCGAGGCATTTTCCGCCGGCAGCGCCTACCAGCACCCGGATACCGTGCGCGCGCTGTTCTCGGCGATCCGCCTGCTGGAGGACGGCGCACCGGCGCCAGCCCCCTCCGCGCTGGCACGGCAACCCGCCGCGCCCGCAACCGCGAAATCCGCCCCCGAAAATTCGGGACGGCCCTGGTCGGAAGAAGAGGATGCCCGGCTGGGCCAGTCGCATGACGCGGGAAAATCCATCGACGAACTCGCCGGCCTGCACAAGAGAAGCAAGTGGGCAATCGAAGCCAGGCTCGCGCGCCTGGGCAAGATCCCCGCGCCGCCGACGAGGTTCCCGGTCCGCAACAAGGCCGGAAGCGCGGCGGCGGCCTGAAGAACCGTGACTGTCGTGACTATCGTGACTGCCGTGACTATCGTGAAAAGCTTGAAGCTTTGTTCTGAATGCGACAGTCATGACAATCACGTGTTTTCCATCACGTAGTTACGATCTTTCCGGCAGTCACGATAGTCACGTCGTCACGACAGTCACGGATTTTCCATGTCTTCCCTCGCCTCCGTCCTGCACAATCCCGCCATCTGGCGCGGCGACGAGCCGGCGCGCGTCGCACTTCCCGGCATCCCGACGGGGTTCGCCGAGCTCGATCGCGAACTGCCGGGCGGCGGCTGGCCGCGCGGCATGGTCAGCGAGTTGCTCACCGAGCGCAGCGGCATCGGCGAGCTGTCGTTGCTGATGCCGGCGCTGGCGCGGCTCTCCGCGCAGGACGGCTGGCTGATGCTGGTCGCGCCGCCGTGGATTCCCTATGCGCCGGCACTGGCGGCGCGCGGCATCCGGCTTTCGAAAGTGATCGTCGCCCGCACCGCTTCCGACAAGGACACGATGTGGGCCGCGGAGCAGAGCCTGCGCGCCGGCAATTGCCCCGCCGTGCTGCTCTGGCCGAAAACCGTCAACGAGCATGGCCTGCGCCGCCTGCAGCTGGCCGCGGAAGAAGGCGGCAGCTTCGGCGTGGTGTTCGGCGAATCCGTGCGCGCCGCGTTCTCGTCTCCGGCGCCGCTGCGCCTGCGGCTCGGCGTGCGCCAGGACAGGCTGTCCGTGAAAATCCTCAAGCGCCGCGGCAGCGGACTCACGCCCACGCTCTGGCTGGATGCGGAAAACCCCGGCGCTGTCGTCGCCACGCCGCCGCGCATCCATGCCCAGCCTGAATTCGCCCAAGCCATTGCCTAGAACCAAAACACACCTCGACGCGAAGGCGCAAAGAACGCAAAGGAAAACCAGAAGTGAAACGGAAATTTTTGCGAGGTCAGGTTTCCTTTGCGTCCTTTCTGGCCCTTCCTTTGCGTACTTTGCGTCAACGCCTGTGCATTTTTGGCTTTAACCAAAAGAGCAATTGATGCTTTGGGCCGCGCTGCGTTTTCCGGATTTGTCGCTGCAGTTGCACCAGCGCGGCGCGGCATCGTGCGGACCCGTGGTCGTGCAGGAAGCAGGCAGCCGTCCTGTCGTGTCGTCATGCAACGCGGCGGCGGCGCAGGCGGGTATCAAGCGCGGCATGCCGGTATCCGCGGCCCATGCGCTGGCGGATCGCCTGGATGTCCGCACACGCAATCCCGCAAAAGAAGCCAGGGCGCTCGCGGGCATCGCCGCCTGGGCGACGCAGTTCACGCCCACCGTCAGCCTCGCTTCCGCGAACGAAGTTTTGATCGAGATCAGCGGCTGCCTGAAATTATTCGGCGGCTTGCGCCGCTTGAGCGGGCGCATTCGCAACGGCCTCGCGGAACTGGGCTATGGCGCCACCGTCGTGATCGCGCCGACTCCGACCGCCGCGTTGCTGCTCGGCCGCGACGGCATCGACACCTCGGTGGGCGATCGCCATGAATTGCGGCGGACCTTGGCGCGGCTGCGGCTGACGCGCCTCGACCAGCCCGCGCAAAGCATCGCCATGCTCGCGAACATGGGCATCCATACCATCGGCGACTGGCTTGCATTGCCGCGCGACGGCTTGGCCCGCCGCTTCGGGCAAGGCATCCTGGACGAAGTCGATCGCGCCCTCGGGCTGCTGCCGGATCCGCGCCCGCCTTTCATTCCACCCTCCCGCTACTCGGCTTCGCTGGAACTGCCCGCACCGGTCCAGGAAACCGAGCCGCTGCTGTTCGCGGCCAAGCGCCTGATCCTCGAGCTGGCAGGCCACTTGTCGCAAAGGCAACTCGGCGTCATGCGCCTGAAGCTCGACCTCGAGCACACGCACCACGCCGCCACGCCGGTCGAGATCGGATTGTCGGCGCCGAGCCGGGATGCATCGCATCTGGTGACGCTGCTGCGCGAGAAGCTCGCTACGATCGAATTGCCGGAAGCCGTGGAGAACCTTTGCCTGGTCGCGGGAGAAACCCGGCCGCTGGGTTCGCACAACCAGGCGTTGTTCATGGACGGCAGGCCATCGCGCGAAGAACGCTGGCGCATCGTCGAACATTTGCGCGCGCGCCTGGGCGTGGATGCCGTGCACGGCCTGGAAATGTTTCCCGACCACCGGCCGGAGCGCGCCTTTCGCAAGACATTGCCCGGACATGCGGGCGACGGCCACTGCGACCTGCAGCGCCCGTTGTGGCTGCTTGCGCGCCCGTCGCCGCTGCGCGCGGATGAAGATTCGCTGCAAATGCATGCCCCCATCACGCTGATGGACGGCCCGGAGCGCGTCGAAACCGGCTGGTGGGACGACCTGGACGTGAAGCGCGATTACTTCGTCGCGCGCGACGGCGCGGGATCGAAGCTCTGGCTCTTCCGGGAACGCCCCGACGGGAGGCAGTGGTTCGTCCACGGCATCTTTGCATGATGACGGGCCGCCGCCGTGGACTATGCCGAGCTCCATTGCCTGACCAACTTCAGCTTCCTGCGCGGCGCTTCGCACGCGCAGGAACTGGTGGACACCGCGATCAGGCGCGGCTACAAGGCGCTGGCGATCACCGATGAATGCTCGCTTGCCGGCGTCGTGCGCGCGCACACGGCGGTCAAGGAACATGACGAAGGGAAGAAAAATAAATTCAGGCTGATCATCGGCGCCGAGTTCCGGCTCGATGACGGCCTGCGCTTCGTGCTGCTGGCCACGAACCGGCAGGGATACGGCAACCTGTCCGGGCTGATCACGCGCGGCCGGCGCAACGCGCCGAAAGGCGAATACCGCCTTGCGCGCGGCGATCTCGAAGCCGGCATCCCGCATTGCCTCGCGCTCTGGCTGCCGCCGGCGCAACCGCGGGTCGAAGATGCGCTGTGGCTTGCGCAAAGATTCCCCGCCCGCTGCTGGATAGCGATCGAGCTGCTGGCGCGCGGCGGCGACCGCGAGCGCCTTGCCGCGCTCCAGCAACTCGGACGACAAACGGGATTGCCCTGCGTGGCCGGCGGCGACGTGCACATGCATGCGCGCGGCCGGCGCGCATTGCAGGACACGCTCACCGCCATCCGGCTCGGCGTGCCCGTCGCCAGGGCCGGGCTCGCGCTGCAGGCGAGCGGCGAGCGCCACCTGCGCCCGCTCGCAAGGCTGGGAAAAATCTATCCGCCGGAACTGCTCGACGAAACCGTGCGCATCGCCGCGCTGTGCGACTTCTCGCTCGACGAGCTGAAGTACGAATACCCGGCGGAAATCGTTCCCGACGGCATGACGCCCGCGCAGCACCTGCGCGCGTTGAGCGAAGCGGGCCTGCGCGAACGCTACCCCGGCGGGACGTCGCCGGCCGTGCGCAAGAACATCGAGGAAGAGCTCGCGCTGATCGCGGAACTGCGCTACGAAGCCTTCTTCCTCACGGTGCACGACATCGTCCGCCATGCACGCGCGCACGGCATCCTGTGCCAGGGTCGCGGCTCCGCCGCCAATTCCGCGGTCTGCTACGCGCTGGGCATCACCGAGGTCAACCCGGAGCACACGCGCCTGCTGTTCGGCCGCTTTTTGTCGAAGGAGCGCAACGAGCCGCCGGACATCGACGTGGACTTCGAGCACGGCCGCCGCGAGGAGGTCATCCAGTACATCTACCGCAAGTACGGGCGCCACCGCACCGCGCTGGCGGCGACGGTCATCAGCTATCGAACGCGCAGCGCGTTCCGCGACGTCGGCAAGGCGCTGGGCCTGGATGCCGTGCAGCTCGATCGCATCGCCAGCAGCTTCGTCTGGTGGGACGACCCGCGCGAGCGAGCGAAGCGCCTGCGCGAAGCCGGGTTCGATCCGCAGGCTGCCGTGATCCGCAAGCTGATCGTCCTCACCGGCGAGTTGTCCGGCTTCCCCCGCCATCTTTCGCAGCACGTCGGCGGCTTCGTCATCTCGGGCGGCCCGCTGTCGCAGCTCGTGCCGACCGAGAACGCGGCCATGCCCGGCGATCCGTCGCGCTACACCGACGAGGGCGTGCTGCCGGATTCGCGGGGGGCCGCGCGCAACACCGATCCCGCCGGGGCGCTGCGCACCAACATCCAGTGGGACAAGGACGACCTCGACGCGCTCGGCCTGCTGAAAGTCGATGTGCTCGCACTGGGCATGCTCACCGCGATCCGCATCGCGCTCGGCCTCGTGAACAGGCGCCACGGCAGCAATCATTCGATGGCTTCCATCCTCGCGAAGGAAGCCACGCAAGACGGCGTGCCGGTGTACGACATGCTCTGCAAAGGCGACAGCATCGGCGTGTTCCAGGTCGAGTCGCGCGCGCAGATGTCGATGCTGCCGCGGCTCAAGCCCAGGAAGTACTACGACCTCGTGGTCGAAGTCGCGATCGTGCGCCCGGGCCCGATCCAGGGCGGCATGGTGCATCCCTACCTGAAGAACAGGGAGAAGCATCCGGATGAAATCAAATATCCCTCGCAGAAGCTGAAGGAAGTCCTGGAGCGCACGCTGGGCGTGCCGATCTTCCAGGAGCAGGTCATGGAGATCGCCATGGTGGCCGCCGGTTTCACCGCCGGGGAGGCGGACCAGTTGCGTCGCGCCATGGCGGCATGGAAGCGCAAGGGCGGCCTGGAGCCGTTCAAGGAGCGCCTGGTCGGTGGCATGCTGGAAAAGGGCTACCCGGAAAAATTCGCGCTGCAGATCTTCGAGCAGATCAAGGGCTTCGGCGAGTACGGCTTTCCCGAATCGCACTCCGCCAGCTTCGCGCTGCTGGTGTATGTCTCGGCGTGGCTCAAGCGCTACGAGCCCGCCGCGTTCACTTGCGCGCTGCTGAACAGCCAGCCGATGGGTTTCTATGCGCCGGCGCAGCTCGTGCAGGACGCGCAGCGCCACGGCGTCGACGTCAGGCCGGTGGATGTGCTCACGAGCGGCTTGGACTGCTCGCTCGAGGAGACGAGGGACGCCGCGCCTGGCGGGATGCCGATCTTCGACCATGCGGAACGAGAAGCGGGAGGACAGCCCGCCCTGCGCCTGGGACTGCGCATGATCAAGGGACTTTCCAAGGAAGGCGCGCTACGCCTGATCGAGGCCAGGAGGATCGAGGATGCCCCGCTCGACGTCGGGACGCTCGCCTTGCGCGCGAACCTCTCGCGCAAGGACATGAATGCCCTCGCCGCAGCCGGCGCGCTGGAATCGATGGCCGGGCACCGGCGCCAGGCGGCCTGGCAGGTCGCCGGCATCGACAAGCCGCTCCCCGTCCTTGCCGGTGCGCCCGTCGTCGAAGCGGCCGTGACCCTGCCCGCGCCGACGGAGGCGCAGGACATCGTCGCCGATTACGCAACGACCGGGCTGACGTTGCGCCGCCATCCGCTGGCGTTGCTGAGGCCGCGGCTGGAAAAATCCCTGTTCACCACGGCCGCGCAACTGCAGGCCATGCAGACCGGCATTGCGGTGCATGTCGTCGGCCTGGTCACCTGCCGCCAGCACCCCGGCACGGCAAAAGGCGTCATCTTCGTGACCCTCGAGGATGAAACCGGCCAGATCAACGTCGTGGTGTGGGAGAAGCTCTCACGCGAGCAGCGGCGCCCCTTGCTGAATTCCCGCCTGCTGCATGTCGAGGGCAGGCTGGAACGTTCGGGCGAGGTGATTCATGTGATCGCCGAAAACCTCATCGACCGCTCGCGCATGATCGGCAATCTCAACGTTTCCTCGCGCGACTTTCACTGAGCACCTTGAGCTCGGGATCGACGGATCGCGGCAGCGCATGCGCCGCCACCTCCGCGCCGAGCAGGAACACCGCCGCGGAGAAGAACAGCCACATCATCACGATCGCCAGCGAACCCGCCGCGCCGAAGGCGCTCGCCGTACCGGCATGCGCCAGGTACAACGCCAGGAAATGCTTGCCGATGCTGAACAGCCCCGTCGCGACGAAGGCACCGAGCACGGCATCGCGCCAGCGCACGTGCACGTTCGGCACGATTTTCAGCAGCACGCTGAATGCGCCGAACAGCACGACGAACGTGAATGCGTGCTGCAAAGCCTCGACCAACGGACCCGTCAGATTGTCGTGGCGCGCGACCAGCGCGCCACCCGCGAAGCTCAGCGCGGCATCCATGATCAGCAAAACGATCAACAGGAATCCGGTTCCAAGTACCAGGCCGAAAGACAGCAACCTCACCTTGATGAGTGTAGCCACGGCCCCCTGCTTCTCCGGGGCACGCCAGATCCAGTTGAGCGCGCTCGTCAGCTCGGAGAACGTCGCCGACGCACCGACGATGACGCCGGCCACGGAGAGGTAGCCGACCCATCCCGACGACCCGGTCTTCCACGCATTGGCCACCATGGCCTGCATGACCTCCGCGCCTTCCTTGCCCATGAGACTCTCGATCTCGGCAAACAGGCGTCCCTGCACGGCATCGGCGCCGAAAAAGAATCCCGCAAACGCGATGACGACCACGAGCATGGGGGCAAGCGAGAACGCGGCAAAGAAGCCGAGTGCGGCGGATTCGGACACGCAACGATCCGCCGACCACGAGCCCAGCACTTTCAGGATGCGTTCCCAGACTATCGCGTGCGCATGCAAAAATTTGCGCAGCGGCTTGAACCGCCCCTTGCCCTGCGTACGCGCGCGGCGCGTTCGTCCTGCAATTCCTGCCGTCGCCATGTAAATTTTTCTCCGCGATGCGCCCCGAATCCGCGAAACATTCGCCCTGGAGCGCCTTGATCCGCATCGTTGCAACTTGCATACCCACGCATGCGGAACGTCGGATGTGAAACGCCATGGGCACGACGCTTGCCTTGTCCTTGCGCATGAATGCAGGCACGAAAGCGCGAAAACCCAACCTCGATTCGTTGCGCGAGCAGGCCAGGGATTGCCGCGCCTGTGACCTGTGGCGGCGCGCCACGCAAACGGTTTTCGGCGAAGGTCCCGCGCGCGCGCAAGCCATGCTCGTGGGCGAACAGCCGGGAGACGCCGAGGATCTCCAAGGCCATCCATTCGTCGGCCCCGCCGGCGCGTTGCTCGATCGCGCGCTCGTCGATGCGGGGCTGGACCGGAACAAGCTCTACGTCACCAACGCGGTCAAGCATTTCAAGTGGGAGCCGCGCGGCAAGCGCAGGTTGCACAAGACGCCGGCGCAACAGGAAATCGAAGCCTGCCATCGCTGGCTCGAAGAAGAGATCGCGATCCTGCATCCGCGCCTGATCGTCTGCCTGGGCGCAACCGCCGCGCGCGCCGTGACCGGCCGCCCGGTCAAGGTCGGTGACAGCCGCGGAAATATCGTCGAGCTTGAAGCTGGTCCCGCGCTTTTATTCACCGTGCACCCTTCATTCGTGCTGCGCGTTCCCGGCGATGCCCGCAAGCACGCTTATGACGCGCTGGTGGCGGACCTGAAGGTGGCCGCCGATTATCTCGATTGAGGACGCATCGCGAGGCGCGATCCGGCGCCGTGGTTAAATAGCGCCGGACTCGTGGAGGACGCATTGGAATTCGATTTCGACCGCGTGATCGATCGCCGCGGCACGGCGAGCAGCAAGTGGAACAAGTACGGCGAGCGCGACGTCATTCCGATGTGGGTCGCGGACATGGATTTCGCGTGCGCGCCCGCGATCGTCGATGCCTTGCGCAAGCGCGTCGATCATCCGATTTACGGCTACAGCGAAGCGCCGCCGGGACTGGTCGACGCGACCATCGCCCACCTCGAATCCGGGCACGGATGGAAGATCGAGCCGGAGTGGATTGTCTGGCTGCCCGGCCTGGTTGTCGGTCTGAACGTCGTCAGCCGGGCGTTCGGTCCCGAAGGCTCGGAAGTCCTGACGGCGGTGCCGATCTATCCGCCCTTCCTGTCCGCGCCTGCCAACGCCGGGCGCAACGCGGTGCGCGTGCAAATGATCGAAACCGGGGACGGCTGGCGCTGGGACCTGGCCGCGCTCGAACGCGCCATCACGCCGGATTCGAAATTGCTGCTGCTCTGCAACCCGCACAATCCGGTCGGCCGCGTTTTCTCGCAACAGGAATTGCGCGCGATCGCGGACATCTGCATTCGCCACAACATCACGTTGTGCTCCGACGAGATCCACGCGGGACTGATCCTCGACCTCTATCGCAAGCATGTCCCGCTCGCGTCCCTTGGCGAGGACATCGCGCAGCGCACCGTCACGCTGCAATCCGCCAGCAAGACGTTCAACCTGCCGGCGCTCGGCTGCGCCTATGCAATCGCATCCAACCCCGACGTCAGGGCGAAAATCAGGAAGGTCATGGCGGGCATCGTCCACCACGTGGGCATGATGGGGTTCGTGGCGACGGAGGCCGCCTATCGCTTTGGCAAGGAATGGCAGGCCGCGCTGCTGGATTACCTGCGCGCGAACCGCGATCTCGTCGAACGCGAAATCGGGAACATGCCGGGACTGCGCATCGGGCATGCCGAGGCCACCTACCTGTCGTGGATCGACGCGCGCGAGCTGCCGGTGGAAAATCCGGCGAACTTCTTCACCGAGGCGGGCGTGGGCCTCTACGACGGCGCGCTATTCGGCGCGCCGGGCTTCCTGCGCCTCAACTTCGCCTGCCCGCGCTCCCTTCTCGAGCAAGCGCTGGAGCACATGTCGCGCGCGGTCGGCCGGCTGCGCAGCTAAGGGGCGAGGCAAGCCGTCAGGCCGCGAGCATGGAGCGGCCCGCCGTCGCCAGCACGAGAACGCCGATCGCGGCGATCCAGCTCCCGGCCACGCGAACCGCGATCGTGATCCAGCCGATCTGCCGCCGGAGCAGGTAGTCGACCATCAACGTGCCATAGGCGATGATCGCCACGCCTGCAAGGCCCACGCCGAGAATGAACAGATAAGCCTTGATGCTGCCGCTGATCGCCTCGCCGTTCGCGAAGCCGTGGCTCAGGCCGAACAGGACGACCAGCCCGTAGAAGAGCGCGCCGGGCAGCGGCCGCGCAATTGCCACCAGCGCGCCGAGCAGGATCGCAGACGCGATGTTGAAGAACATGAGTCCCGGCACCGGCGGCAGCCACAGCGCCAGCGCGGCGCCCACCATCAGCGCCACCGGAAACACCAGCAGGACGGCTTCCGCCTGCGCCTTCAATCCGCGCTGGCCCGCCAGCAAGCTCAGCGCGACGAAAGGCAGCACGTGTTCCAGGCCCGTCACCACGTGCAGCAAGCCGCCGTAGAAATCGCCCACGCCCTTGACGGTCGAATGCGCGTGCGCGGCGCCGGCCAGCGTCATCGACAGCAGGAACAGCAGGCTTTTCGAAAAGAAGCGACGCGACGACACGATCAGGCGTTCATGAAATGCGCAACCAGGAAGTAGACGCCGCACAGCGCAACGGCGACGCCGCCGACGCGCAGGACCTTCGCGCCCGCCGGCCATTTGTTGATGACGCCGACCAGTATCCCGAGCGCATGCAGGCTGCCGGTCGCGATGACGAAGCCCATCGCGTAGGAGATGGCATTGGCCGACTCCGGCAACTCGGCGCCGTGCGCATAGCCGTGGAAGATGGCAAAGATGCCGACGATGACGCCTGCGACCCACAATGGCGGACGCGCCTCGAGCGCGATCATGGATCCGAGCACGATTGCCGAGAGCGCGATGCCGATCTCGATGCCGGGGATCGGCACGCCCAGCCCGCCGAGGATGCCGCCGAACGACATGACGATAGGGAACGTAACCGGCAATACCCAGATCGCCGGTTGGCGCAACTGCGCGCCCCAGATGCCAACCGATACCATGGCCACGACGTGATCCAGGCCCAGCACCGGATGTTCGAGGCCGGCGAGAAAGCCGCCCGACACGTCGCCTTGCCCGATGTGCGCGAGTGCGAGGCCGGGCATGGCGAGCAAGAATGCAAACGCCGCCCAGTGGGCGGCGCAATGAACTGCGGAGAGTCGCTGCCGGCCTGCGGCCATCTCGTCAACCTCGCGTAAGGGAAAAGCCGTTCGGCCCGCCAGGGCGGGCCGGCGCACATGATCTCAGAAATAACCGGTCAGCGTTACCCGCACCGTGCGCGGCTCGACCGGGTGGAAGTGGATGTCATCGACCGGTGCCGCCTCGCCCTTGAGCTGAGACTCGTAGAAATAATCGACGTCGCTGTCCTTGCGGTCGAACAGGTTGTAGACGTCCATGTGCACGCGCCATTTCGGATCGATCTTGTAGCCGACGCGCAGGTTGGTGATCTGCGTCGACTTCGAGCGCACCGAATCGTCCTCGATCAGCGGCCGCGGTCCGAAGTAGCGGTATTGCAGCATGCCGTACCAGGGCCCGATGGAATCGACAGTGACGCCGAACGACACCACTTTCTCCAGCGATCCCGGGATGTAGTTGCCCACCGGATCGGTGTCCGTGAAGCGCGCCTTCGACGCGCTGAAGTCGAAATCGACCAGCAGCCAGGACGTCGCCTTGTAGTGGTTGGTCCACTCGATGCCCGTGCGCTTGCTCGGCCGGCTGGGCTCGGTCGTTCCCGCGTCGCCCGTGAACAGCAGCTCGGAGTCGAGCTTCAACTGCCAGAGGGCGAGCGAGGACTCCAGCTTCGGGATGATTTCCGTGCGCACGCCGACTTCCGCTCCCTTGGACCTGACCAGCGGATCCACCTTCTCCGCCGGCGTGACGCCATCGGAAGGATCGACAGAAATGGTCGTTCCGCGCGCGTCGTTGCTGTGGAAGCCATAGCCCCAGTTGATGAAGTACTCGGTCTTGGCCCATGGCCCGAAGATGAGGCTCAGCTTCGGCGAGACGATGGAATCGCTGGCCTTGCCGGAGTTGGCCGGGATGTTGCTGTCGACGTCGAAATTGTATTGGTCGCCGCGCACGCCGACGATGGTGCGGAATTTTTCCGTGACGTGGAGGGTGTCTTCCAGGTAAACGCCGACGCTCGTTTCCGTAACCGTGTCCTCGCGCGTCACGCTTTCGATCGCCTGCGCGACCGTGTGATACAGCGCCACGGGATCGATGTTGTCACGCCGCGCCTGCAGACCGACCTTCACCATGTTGTCCATGCCGGCAAGCTTGTTGTAGAACTCGACGCGTGGATGCAGCCCGAGCACGGTCCGGCTTTCATGCTGCTCGAACTGGTCGCCGTTGACCGGGTCATCCAGGAAGAACGTGAAGTTCGAGAACAGGCTCAAGGTCGAATGGATCGCATAGGCGTCGACCATCGCGCGGCCGCCGGCGAAGTCATGGTGCTGCTCGTAGGAAAGCGAATAGCGCGACGTGGCGCCGCCGTCGGTCGGATCGATGGCACCGAAGCGGTCGATCGCGCCGCTGTCCACCGCGCGCTGCGGGATCTGGTCGCTGGAATCCCAGTGCGCCTTGTATGCCATGCCGGTAACGCGAAAGCCGTCTGCCTTGTCGCCGTTGCTGTAGCGCAGGACGGTGTTGATCTTCGAGAATTTCTCCGGGTTATCCCAGGGGCCGTCCTGGCCGACCAGTTCGAGGCCATACACCAGGGTGCCGCCGGCGAAGCTCGGCGAACCCGCCAGCAATGCGCGCTTGTAGTCGTGTTCGCCGATCGTGACCGATCCGATGGTATGCGGCAGCGACGTGGCGTATTCGATGTTCGCCGCACCGGCCGCGCTGAAATCGCCGACGTCGGCGTAGTACGGCCCCTTGCGGTACTCGATGCCGGAAACCAGTTCCGGGATTACGAAGTTCAGGTCTGCGTAACCTTGGCCGTGCGCATGCGTGGGCATGTTGACCGGCATGCCGTCGACATTGATGGAAATATCGGTGCCGTGGTCGAGATTGAAACCGCGCAGGTAATACTGGTTGGCTTTGCCGTCGCCGCTGTGCTGCGTGATGATGACGCCGGGAATGTATTCGAGTATCTCGCCGGGTCGCAATGCCGGCCGGGTTTCGACGCGACGGGCGGTCACCCTGCCCTCGCTTGCCGAATCCGATGTGCCCACTCCGGTTTCGTAGGTTCCGACGACCTCGACTTCCGGCGCCGTCAGGTCGGCATCCGCCGCCTGGCCCAATCCCGGCAGGCAAATTCCAAGTACAACCACTCCCCGTTCGACCACCCGCTTGATCGTTTCCACCATACCCCCCCAGGCATAGGAAGAAAAACTTTTTATTAGGAGAAATTATTTAATGCAATGTTATTGCTTATTTTATCTAGTAGGACGATCCTTATATTTTTCATAATATAGCTAGCTTAAAGTTTCCTGTCAAAAGCACGCTGCAATCGCGCGTCGCCTTCCTACTTTTTTGGGTAACATCTCACCCGGCAAAGATAAGAGGAGCCGAGATGGATCGATTCACCATTTCCCTGAGCGAAGACCTCGCATCGCAATTCGACGAATTGATCGCCCAGAAGGGCTACCAGAATCGCTCCGAAGCGGTCCGCGACATGCTTCGCAACGAGCTCGAATCCGCCCGCCTCGAGCGCCAGGAGGCGCCGTACTGCGTGGCTTCGCTCTCCTATGTCTACGATCACCACGCCCGCGACCTCACCGAACGATTGACGGAACTGCAGCACCAGCACCACCACATCGTGATGTCGTCCATGCACGTGCACCTCGACCACGACAACTGCATGGAAACCGTGATCCTGCGTGGCGCCACATCCGACGTCAGCAAGTTCGCCAACGAACTCATGGCGGTGCGCGAGGTTCGCCATGGAAAAGTGAACGTCGTGCCGGTCGAGCTGCACGACCACGACCATTCCCACCGGCCGATGCACTACCACGTGCATACCCGTCCGCGCACCTGATTCCGACGACGAATAAGCGCCATTCCGGTTCGCCGATGGACAGGCGCACGCGGATTGCCTAGATTCGCACTTCCGCAAAACCAGCCCGGGCTTGCCCGGCATCAGTCCAGAGACAACCCATGGCGACAACCCCGCTCCTGTTTTCCCCTCTCACGCTGCGCGGCGTCACGCTCAAGAACCGCGTGGTGATTTCCCCGATGTGCCAGTACTCGGCACGCAACGGCTTCGCCGACGACTGGCATTTCGTGCACCTGGGCAAGATGGCGACCGGCGGTGCCGGCCTGATTTTCACCGAGGCTGCCGCCATCGAGCCGGAAGGCCGCATCACGCACGGGGACCTGGGCATCTGGTCGGACGATCACATCGCCCCGCTCAAGCGCATCACGGATTTCATCAAGGCGAACGGCTCGGTGCCCGCCATCCAGCTTGCGCACGCGGGTCGCAAGGCCTCGATGCAAAGGCCGTGGCACGGCAACGGCCCGATCAACGACAGCGATCGCGCGCGCGGGGAAGACACCTGGCGCACGATCGCGCCCAGCGCAATCGCGATGGATACGGGCTGGCTGGTGCCGCACGAGTTGAGCGTCGAAGACATCCGCAACGTGCAGGGTCGCTGGCGCGACGCCGCCGTCCGCTCCTTGCGCGCGGGCTTCGACGTCATCGAGATGCATTCCGCGCACGGCTACCTCGGCCACGAATTCCTGTCGCCGATCTCGAACAAGCGCACAGACGGCTACGGCGGCAGCCTGCAAGGCCGCATGCGCTACACGCTCGAGCTGGCCGAAGTGCTGCGCAAGGCCTGGCCGCTGGACAAGCCGCTGTTCGTGCGCATCTCGTCGGTGGACGGCATCGAAGGCGGCTGGGCCATCGAGGATTCGATCATCCTGGCGAAAGAGCTCGCTGCGCGCGGCGTCGATGTCGTCGACTGCTCGTCCGGCGGCTTACTCGGCTCGGCGACCGCCGCGCGCATCAAGCGCAATCCGGGATTCCAGGTGCCCTTCGCCGATCGCCTCAGGAAGGAGACGGGCATCAAGACCATGGCGGTGGGCCTGATCCTGGACGGGCCGCAGGCCGAGCAGATCCTGAAGGACGCCCAGGCGGACCTGATCGCAATCGGCCGGCAATCGCTCTACAACCCCAACTGGGCGCTGCATGCCCAGGTCGCGCTGGGCGCCCAGGGCGAGTACGCCGACTGGCCGGTGCAATACGGCTGGTGGCTGGACAAGCGCCAGCACATCCTCGCCGATGACGTGAAGCAGAAGATCGCGTAGTGATTTTGAAAAGCGCGAAGGCGTGAACGTGCGAAGGAGGTGAAGGGTAAAATCGTCAAGGCTTCGCGATCCGGGCTGCAGGCTTTTACCCATTCACCCCTTTACTCATTCACGTCCTTGACGGAGTTGCCATGGCAATCGATGGAATGAACCACTTCACGGTGTTGACGAGGGACCTGGAGGCAACCAAGGCGTTCTATGTCGGCATCCTCGGTTTGAAGGAAGGCTATCGGCCGCCGCTGGGATTTCCCGGCACCTGGCTCTACGCCGGCGCGCAGCCGGTGCTTCACGTTGTTGCCGGCCGCCCGCTGCCCGAACCGCCGGCCGGCGTGCTCGACCACATGGCTTTTTCCGCATCCGACCTTGCCGGCATCACGGGCAAGCTCAAGGCAAAGGGCATCAAGTACGACTTGCGCAGGCAGCCGGACTCCGGCGTCTGGCAATTGTTCTGCTTCGACCCGAGCGGCGCGCGCGTCGAGCTCGACTTCGTCGCGGGCGAAGCCGCGCCTGCCTGATCAGCGCACGCGCAACGCGGGGATTTTCTCGAACTCCGCCTTCAGGAATTCGGTGAAGGCACGAACCTTCGCCGACACGTGCCGGCCGGACGGATACACGGCGTTGATTTCCCCAGGCGGCGGCGCGTAGTCGCGCAGGATTTCCTGCAGGCGTCCGGATCGCAGGTCGTCCTGGATTAGCCATGCCGGGCTCGCCGCAATGCCCAGGTCGGCCATGACCGCCTGGCGGATCGCCTCGCCGTTGTTGGCGCGCAAGGTTCCCGATACCCTCACCCGGATTTCGCCGTCCTTGCCGAACACCCATTCGTTGCCGGTGGAAAGATAGGCGTAGAGGATGCAATTGTGGTTCACCAGGTCCTGCGGCGTCTTCGGCGTGCCGTTTTTCTTCAGATAGGCCGGCGTGGCGATCAGGCAACGCTCGGACGTGCCGATGCGCCTGGCGGCGAGGTTCGAATCGACCAGGCGCCCGATGCGAATCGCCACGTCCACGCCCTCTTCCACCAGGTCCACGAAGCGGTCGGCCAGCGCCAGGTCGATCATCAGGCCGGGGTGCATGGACTGGAATTTCAGCAAGAGCGGGCCGAGGTACATCTGGCCCAGCCCGATGGAGGAATTGACGCGCAGCACACCGGACAGTTGCGTCTGCAGGACGCCCAGGTTGGCTTCCGCCTCATTGACGGTATCCAGAATACGCTTCGAGCTCTCGAAATAGGCCGAGCCCGCCTCGGTCAGCGAAAGCTGGCGCGTGCTGCGATTGAGCAGGCGCGTCTTGAGCTGGCGTTCGAGCGCGGTGAGTTGTTTGCTAACCGTGGGTTGCGTCATGTTCATTTCACGCGCCACCGCCGAGAAGCTGCCGGTTTCCACGATGCGCACGAACAATCCCATTGCCGTCAGTCGATCCATTTTTCCTTCCCGATCATGCCCAGGTGGAATGAATGATATGCGACCTGCCTGTCTTCATGTTTCCCTTTCGAAGGCCTAGATTGTTGCCATGCAACAAATCATGTTGCGGGCAAATCGAGGAAAGGAAGAATCATGAAGGCAGCAAAATGGGCAATCGCATTGATCTTGTTGGCGGCCACCTCGGCGTTCGCCGCGGAATGGACCCGCGTCGCCAGCGACGGCAACGAGGTCGTGTTCGTCGACAAGGGCAGCATCCATGACGCCGGCAACCTGAAAAAGGCGCGCGTGCTGCGCAGCTACAGCACCGTGCAGACCATCGGCGACGAGGCGTATCCGCACAAGTCCGAAATCCTGCTTTACGCCGTGCGCTGCGAGGATCGCAGCATCGGCTTCGAGCAATGGACCATGACCTCGGGCGAGATCGGTACCGGCAGCACGGTATGGACGGGGCAGATCGACCAGCCTTCGCTCTACCAGGATCCGGCGGACCCCGCGGTCATCGGCATGATTGCGACCGTTTGCAACGGCTGAAGACCTGCGTAGAGGGTGGCTCTGTCTGGAGGGGGTGCGCATTGCGCACCCCTTCTGCTTTTTGACGCCTGCGGATTAACCGGTCGGCACCGGGCCGGCCTCCATCACCGCCGTCAGGATTCCAGCCTTTTCATGCACGACTGGTACACCATGTCGCCGAACGACGTGACCGGCAGCAGGTCGTTGCTGCTCGACTTCCACGCTTCCAGCCAGGCATAGGCATCCGCGATCGTCTTGTTGACGAAGTCGACCTCGTTCTGCGTTTCATCGCCATGCCAGTGCAGGACGATCTCCTGGCGCGGCCTGCCCTGCTCGAAGTAATAATATGCCGCCACCTGCAGCTGGGCGGTGTAGGTGCACAGTTCGGTCGGACTCATCCGGCTGATGCGATCCGCATATGCCGGCCAGGCGAGCAGGAAGGTGCACGCCAGCAGGAAACTTTTTTTCATTGCAGGCCTCTCACGTTGCAGGAAACGGCTTGCGGCGCAAGGCGGTCGAGTGTAGCAGAATGGATATCGCCAGCCGCATGCGAAGCGCCCTGCATCGCCGGCGAAGCCACGCATGCTCCGGGGGCTGCACATGGAGGCCACAATGATTCGGAACGCGGTTGCCACAGGCATCGTCCTTTGCGCGATGCTGCCCTTGTCCGCCGGAGCCCACGACCTGAGCCGCACGGAGTGCGCCGAAGGCGGCGAATTCATCCGCAACGCGGCGCTGGCGCGCGACGCCGGCATCACGCGCGAATTCTTCGTCGGCAAGCTGGCCGAAGACCTGATGCTCATCCAGTCGTTTCCGCCGCAGCTGCGCTGGTTCGTTCAGGACGTGGGAGACGAAAAGTTGCTGAGCGACGCCGTGTTCAAGGTTTTCGACGAGCCCGGGCCGGCGGAACAGCACGAGGCGGCGTTCCTCGGCGCCTGCCTCAGCCTGACGGCGACGTAACACCCGTCTGTCTGCATTCCAGCCTTTTCGGCACCGGAACAGCGGCGTGCCCGGCAATGTTCGACCGGCACTCACGGTATATCCGGTGGCCAGGCGACTTTTCTGTTGGCGCGCACTGGCAAAACGCATACAGTGTCGCACCCGCGGTTTTGCGGCCCGTCGTCCCCTGGCGGTCCGCCCGCAATGTCCCGTCGGCCCGCCCCGGTACTTGAGCCGGACGCAACGGTTCGACGACACGTTCCTGGCTAAATATTTCCGGCAGCACTCACGCCGATCAATCGGGCCCAGCCCTTGTCAAACCCCGCCACGGAGGATGGGATGAAGTCAAACAAAAACAGCGTGTCTGTCATCTTGAATCGCGACGAGAGAGGCGTGCTCGCCGATTGGGTCAAGCTGCAGCTTTCGTCCTCCAGCCTGCGCGCGGACCTGATGACCGAATCCGACTTGCGCCAGCAATCCCAGCAATTCCTCGGCCTGTTCACGACGGCGCTGGAACAGAACGCACCGGCCGACGTCAATGCTCCCGCCTGGAGCGAGGTTCGCGAACTCCTCGGCCAGATTTCCCGCTCGCGCGCCCTGCAGGGCTTCAGCCCGTCGGAAACCGCGACCTTCGTGTTTTCGCTGAAGGAGCCGCTGTACGCGCGCGTGCGCGCGGAACTGGAAAGCGACCCGGCCGCGCTCGCCGACGCAACCTGGACCCTGACAGCGCTGCTGGACAAGCTGGGACTGTATACCACCGAGGTCTACCAGAAGAGCCGCAACGAGATCATCGACCGGCAGCAGCGCGAACTCATGGAACTGTCCACGCCGGTGGTGCAGCTCTGGCAGGGCATCCTGGCGCTGCCGCTGATCGGCACGCTGGACAGCGAACGCACCCAGGTCGTCATGGAAAACCTGCTGACGAAGATTGTCGAGACGGGCGCGCCGCTGGCCATCATCGACATCACGGGCGTGCCGACGGTTGATACGCTGGTCGCGCAGCACCTGCTCAAGACGGTCGCCGCCGCGCGGCTGATGGGCGCGGACTGCATCATCAGCGGCATCCGGCCGCAGATTGCGCAGACCATCGTTCACCTGGGCGTCGACCTCACGGACGTGATCACCAAATCGACCCTTGCGGACGCCTTTTCGATCGCGCTGAAGCGCATCGGGCTCTCGGTCAAGCCGGCCTGACGGGCAGGAGACGGCATGGAACGCATTCCAATCCTGAAAATGGGCCAATACCTGCTGGTCACGATCCAGGTCGACATGCACGACCAGCTCGCAATGACCTTGCAGGACGACCTCACTGCAAAAATCGTCTCCGATCGCGCGCGCGGCGTCCTGCTCGACATCTCCGCGCTCGATCTGGTCGACTCATTCATCGGCCGCATGATCAGCGACATCTCGAAAATGGCGCGCGTGCTCGACGCGCAGACCGTGGTGGTGGGCATGCGACCGGCCGTCGCGATCACGCTGGTGGAACTGGGCCTTTCGCTGGAAGGCGTGCGCACGGCGCTGAACGTCGAAAGCGGCATGGACCTGCTCAGGTCGGTCACTTCCTGAGGCATGCGGGGATAACGCTTGAACGCGATCGAAACCCAGGTCCTCGAGCTCAAGACGACTGAGGATGTCGTGCGCATGCGCCAGGCGGTGCGCCAGCATTCGGTGAGCCTGGGATTCAGCCTCGTCGACCAGACCAAGCTGGTCACCGCCGCGAGCGAGCTCGGGCGCAACACCATCATCCACGGCGGCGGCGGCGAGATGAAAATCGAGCCGCTGCTGGAAACGAACCGCCGCGGCCTCAGCCTGACGTTCAGCGACAAGGGCAAGGGCATTCCGGACGTCGAGCTTGCGCTGAAGGACGGCTATACCACCGGCTCGGGCATGGGGCTGGGACTCGGCGGTGCCAAGCGCCTGTCGAGCGAGTTCCACATCCAATCGAAGCCCGGAGAAGGCACGCGTATCACCATCAAGCGCTGGCGCTAGGCCGGCCGGCGTAAATTTTTTCGGCGGCGCACGGATTCAAATATCGTGAACAGGCAATTCAGGTTCGAAATACAGGACTCCAGCCAGACCGGCCTCGCAAGGCGCACGGTGCAGGACATCGCCGCGAAAATCGGCATGGCGGAAGCGGAAGCCGGAAAGGTCGCGATCGCGGTCAATGAACTCGGCAGCAACCTCATCAAGCACGGCAAAGGCGGCGAGCTGCTCGTGCGGGCCCTCGACTCGTCGGAAGGCGGCGGGCTGGAGATCCTGGCGCTGGACCGGGGTGCCGGCATGGCGGACATGGCAAGCTCGATGCGCGACGGCTTCTCCACCGCCGGCACCATGGGCACCGGCCTGGGTTCGCTGTCGCGACTGGCCAGCGTATTCGACGTCTTCTCCGCCCCCGGCAAGGGCACCGTGGTCTGCACGCGCTTCGCGTCGGGCAAGCCGAACGGCGTGGCCGCCGGCATGACGATGGGTGCCGTGTGCCTGCCCAAGCCGGGCGAAGAGGAATGCGGCGACGACTGGACTTTCACCCGGCAGGACCGCCGCCACATGCTCATGGTCGCCGATGGCCTGGGGCACGGTCCCGACGCTCACAAGGCGGCGCGCGTGGCGGTGGACGTGGCGCAGAAGAAAGGCGCGCAGGATCCGGCGTCCGTGCTCGACGACATCCATGCCGCATCCCGCGCGACCCGCGGCGCCGCGGTGTCGGTCTGCGCCATCGAGCATTCCATCGGCGTATGCCGCTTTGCGGGCATCGGCAATGTCTCCTGCGCCGTGGTCGCCGGCGACCGCGCGCGCTTCTTCGCCTCGCACGCCGGCATCATCGGGCACTCGGTGCGCAAGATCCAGGAGTTCTCCGCGCCCTGGCCCGCCGGCGCGCTGCTGGTCATGCATTCCGACGGCCTCGCCACGCAATGGAACCTCGCCGCCTACCCGGGACTGGCGAGCCGGCACCCTGGCGTCATCGCCGGCGTGCTGTTCCGCGACTTCACGCGCGGGCGCGACGACGTCACCGTGGTGGTCGCGCGAGACGAGAAACCGGCGGCGCAGCAGCAGGTCGGAGAGGCCGCATGACGAAGATCCTGACGGTCATGCTCAAGTTCGAGCAGGACGTCGTCGCAGCGCGCCAGCGCGCCCGGCAAATCGCCGCCTTCCTGGGATTCGAGGAAAACGAGCTGACCCGCATCACCACGGCCGTATCGGAAATCGCCCGCAACGCCTTCGTGTACGCCGGCGGCGGAAAAGCCGATTTCCTGATCGACGCCCGGCAACAACCGCCCGCGCTCGTCATCCGCATTTCCGATTCCGGCCCCGGCATCCGCAACCTCGATTACGTCCTGAGCGGGCGCTACCATTCCCCCACCGGCATGGGCCTCGGCATCATCGGCGCGCAGCGCCTGATGGATGGTTGCGACGTCGAGACCGACCCGGCAAAAGGCACGACCGTCACGCTGAAGAAGCAGCTGCCTGCCGGCGCGCCGACGCCGGACGGCGCGACGCTGACGCGGCTGGCCGGAGAAATCGCGAAGGCGCCGCAAAGCGCGATGCAGGAGCTGCAGCAGCAGAACCACGACATGATGCGCGCGCTCGCCGCACTGAATGAACGCCAGGACGAGATGCTGCGCCTCAACCGCGAGCTCGAGGATACCAACCGCGGCGTGGTGGCCCTGTACGCGGAGCTCGACGAGAAGGCGGATTCCCTGCGGCGCGCGGACGAGACCAAGTCGCGCTTCCTGTCGAACATGAGCCATGAGTTCCGCACGCCGCTGAACTCGATCCGCGCGCTATCGCGCATGCTGCTCGAACGCGTCGACGGCGACCTGAACGAGGAGCAGGAAAAGCAGATGCGCTTCATCGCCAAGGCGGTCGAGGACCTGACGGCCCTGGTGGACGACCTGCTCGACATCGCCAAGATCGAGGCGGGCAAGACCGAGGTGCACGCGGTCGAGTTCTCCATCGAGACCATGTTCAGCGCGTTGCGCGGCATGCTTCGCCCGCTGCTGGTGGTCGAATCCGTGCGGCTCGTGTTCGAGGATCCGGACGGCCTGCCAATGATGACCACGGACGAGGGGAAGATCGCGCAGATCCTGCGCAATTTCATTTCCAACGCGCTGAAGTTCACCGAACGCGGCGAGATTCGCGTGCGCGCCGAATTCGTGGCGACGGAAAACGCGGTCCGCTTCTCGGTCGCCGATACGGGAATCGGCATCGCGGCGGCGGACCAGGAGCGCGTGTTCGAGGAATTCCAGCAGGTCGCCAACTCCATGCAGACCAAGGTAAAGGGCACCGGCCTGGGCCTGCCGCTGTGCCGGCGCCTTGCCGCATTGCTCGGCGGTTTCCTGACCCTGGAAAGCGAGTCCGGCGTCGGCTCGACCTTCTCGGCCACCATCCCGGTCGAGTATCCCGGCGCGCCGGAATCCCCGCGTCGAGGGTCCGCGAAGGCGGCGCAGGCCGCCGCCATCGAAGCGGACGCGACGGCCGATGCGCAGCACCAGCACCGCGCCACCGTCCTCATCATCGACGACGACGATTCCGCGCGCTACGTGCTGCACAAGCTGCTCGCGAGCTATCCCGTGCGCGTGCTGGAGGCCATCGACGGCATCTCAGGGCTGCAGCGGGCGCGCGCGCTGAGGCCAGACCTCATCTTCCTCGACGTGAAGATGCCCAGCCGCGACGGCTCCGAAGTACTGGCCGACCTCAAGGGCGATCCCGCGACCCGCGCGATCCCGGTGGTCATGATCAGCACGTTGTCGCCCGACATCATAGAAAGCTACGATTTCCGCCGTGCCGCGGCCGTCCTGCACAAGGACGACCTTTCGCCCGAGCTTGTCCACGGCGCGCTTGCGCGCGCCTCCATCCTGTACCAGTGATACGCCAACGGACACTCGCCATGCCGGAACAAATCCAAAGCCAGCCGCTGATCCTGAATGTCGACGACAACGAGGCAATGCGCTACGCCAAAAGCCGGGTGCTGCGCGCCAACGGGTTCACCGTCATCGAAGCGGGGACCGGCACGCAAGCGCTGCAGCTCATCGATGAGCACCGGCCGGCGCTGATCCTGCTCGACGTCAAGCTGCCGGACATGAACGGCATGGACATCTGCCGCACGATTCGCGCCAACCCGAATCTCGCGCTGACGCTCGTGCTGCAGACCTCCGCCACCTTCGTGGACGGATCGTCGCGCATCAAGGCGCTGGACAGCGGCGCCGACAGCTACCTGGTTGAGCCGATGGAGCCCGGCGAACTCCTGGCCAACGTGCGCGCGCTGCTGCGCCTGCGCCGCGCCGAGGAGAAAGTCCGCGAGAACGAGCGCGTGCTGCGCCTCGCCACCAGTACCGCAAAGCTGAACACCTGGAACGTCGACCTCTCGGGGCGCACGTCGCTCTCGGCGGTGGAATTCACCGGCGGCTGCGACCTGCCCGCGATCGGCCAACTCTCCAGCGGCGGCCTGTATCGCCTGCATCCCGACGATCGCGACAATCTCGACGCCGCGCTGGCGGCCGCACTCGCGGATAGCGCGCCATACGACGTGCAATACCGCGCGATCAGCCGCAATGGCGACGTTTGCTGGATCGCATCGCAGGCCACCGTCGTGCGCGACGCGGGTGGCCGCGCCGCGCAGATCATCGGCGTCGCCCTGGACATCACCGAGCGCAAGCGCGCCGAGATCGAGCGCGAAGAGCTGCTCAAGCGCGAGCAGGCGGCGCGGCTCGAAGCCGAGGATGCGACGCGGCTCAAGGACGAATTCCTGGCCACGGTCTCGCACGAGTTGCGCACGCCGCTCAACGCCATCATCGGCTGGATCCACCTGCTACGCTCGGGACAGCTGGACACTTCCGCGTCGACGCGCGCGCTGGAATCCATAGATCGCAGCGCGCAGTCGCAAAGCCAGCTCATCAACGACCTGCTGGACGTTTCGCGCATCATCAGCGGCAAGCTGCGGCTGGACGTCCGCGCCACCAGCCCGGTCACGGTGGTCGAGATGGCGCTCGACACCGTCAGGCCGGCCGCGCAGGCGAAGGGCGTCAACCTGATTGTCGATCTGGACCGCAACATCGGCTTGACGGCCGCCGACCCGGACCGCCTGCAGCAGGTCGCGTGGAACCTGCTGACCAACGCCGTGAAATTTTCCGGCAAGGACGGCAACATCGATGTGAAAGTCGAGCGCGTGGGCTCGAACGTCGTGCTGACCGTCAAGGACGACGGCGCCGGCATCGATCCGCATTTCCTGCCCTTCGTGTTCCATCCGTTCCGCCAGGCCGACGGCAGCAGCACGCGCAAGCACCCGGGCCTCGGACTCGGGCTGGCGATCGTGCGGCAACTGGTCGAGCTGCACGGCGGCCGCGTGCGCGCCGAAAGCGAGGGCAAAGGCCGCGGCTCGATCTTCACGGTAACGCTGCCCGTGCGCTCGATAGACGATGCCAAGGCCTCACCCCTTCCCCCTGGCGCCATGCACGTATCGGGCAAGCCGGAACCCGGCAAGACGCCCGATTTGTCGGGAACGAAGCTGCTGGTGGTGGACGACGACGAGGACGCCCGCGACATCCTCGCCACCGTATTGCGGCAGGCGGGCGCCAACGTAACCACGGCATCCGGCGCGGCCGAAGCGCTCGCGCAACTCGACCGCGAGGTGCCGACGGTCCTGCTGTCCGACATCGGCATGCCGGGACAGGACGGCTACTCGTTCATTCGCGCGGTGCGCGGCCGGCCGGCTGACAAGGGAGGCACGGTGCCGGCAATCGCCTTGACGGCCTATGCGCGATCAGACGATCGCTTCCGCGCGCTGGCCTCCGGTTTCCAGATGCATCTCGCCAAGCCGGTCGAAGTCAGCGAGTTGCTGTCGGTCGTCGACAACCTCGCGAAACACAGCAAGTAGCCAGGTCAGGCCGACGCGGCCGGTTCCGGCTGCGCTGCGACGCCGGGGAGTTCCGTGCGCAGCTTCGGCAGGTATTGCGGATGCTCGCGGCGGATGAATTCGATGAGTTTCTCGCGCACGAAGCAGCGCAGGTCGAAATTAAGCGAGGCCGACGCCGAGCTCACCAGCACGCGCAATTGCATCGCGCGCTCGTTCGCATCCGTGACCTGAACGCCGCAGACGCGCCGATCCCATTCCGCGCGCGCCTCGCACAGCCTCTTCGCCTCCGCACGCAGCGCATCCACCGAAAATCCGAAATCCACCCACAGGAACACCGAGCCCAGGATCTGCGCCGACGTGCGCGTCCAGTTCTGGAACGGGTTTTCGATGAACCATTGCAACGGCACCACGAGCCGCCTCTCGTCCCACAGCGCCACCACGACGTAGGAGCCCGTGATCTCCTCTACCCGGCCGAACTCACCCTGCAGCACGACGACGTCGTCCAGCCGGATCGGCTGGGTCAGCGCGATCTGTAGCCCGGCCAGGACGTTCCCGAGCAGCGGTTTCGCCGCGAAGCCGACCACCAGCCCCGCCAGGCCCGCGGATGCGAGCAGGCCGGTGCCGATCTGTCGCACGCTGGGGAAGGTCATCAGTGCCGAGGCCACGCCGAACAGGATCACCAGCAACATCAAGGTCCGGCCCAGCACGCGAGTCTGCGTATTGATGGATCGCGCGCGCAGGTTGTCCGCCACGTTCACCGGATGCGTCTGTGCCACGATCCGGTTCGCGGACTCGATGATCCTGACCAGCAGCCAGGTCATGGCGCCGATCAGCAGCACGACGGTGAGATGGCGCAGGCCTTCCATGTGCGGCAAGGTGTCCGGCGCGGCATGCCATACGCCCTGCAGCGCGAGCAGCGACAGCAGCAGGCGCGCCGGTTCCTCCGCGTAGTCGAGGATCGCGCCCGCGACCACATGGTGTCGCACCAGCCGGCGCCCGATTTTCATGGCAATGCGCAAGCCGACGATGACGATCGCCAGCGCCACCGCGGCCGAGAATCCGACCGCCACGTACTCGTGAAGCATCGATTGGGATCCCATGACTCAGTGCCTCGCCGACGTCGCGCCGTCATGCACCAGCGCGGCGACGCACGCGGTGCCGAAGACTTCCGCAAGCGCCACGCCTCCGGCGCGCACGCGCACCAGCTTGCCGGAGAGCACGTCGCGCAGCGCGGTGCCCTCTGCCAGGAATGGAATCTCGATCCTGGCATCGCCCCATAGCGCGGCATCCGGCATCGCGCCAGGCGAGGCGCCCAGCGAGACGAACAGGCGACCGGCGGCGGCGACCAGGCTGCAGCCTTCGTGGCGTCGCGCATAGGCGACGACGTGGCTCGATTTTTCACCCACTGCCTGCAGCGGCGTATAGCCGCCCTCGAGGAAAAGCGCCGGCAGCCGGCTGCGCAGCGCCAGCAGATTGCGGATGACGAACAGCTTGTCGCCGCCGTCCCCCGGGTTCGCGATCGCCGCCGCAAAATCCGCGGACTCCACTTGCGTCAGCAGCCGCCGCCGCAGCGCGAAGTCCACCAGGCGACGATTGTCCGGATCGGCCAGCGAGAAATCCCGGATCTCGTTGCCCTGGTAGATGTCGGGCACGCCCGGGGACGTCAGCTTCAGCAACGTCATCGACAGGCTGTTGAGCCTGCCGAACCACGCAACCTCGCGCGCCATCGCGCGCAGCTCCTTCAGGAAAACGTTGCGCGGCAAGTCGACCAGCAGGTCTTCGACGAAATGCAGCACTGCCGCTTCGTAGCCGGTGTTGTTGCTGATCCAGCTCGTGTGCACTTTGGCTTCGCGCACCGCCTTGAGCATGTAGCGGCCGATGCGTTCGCGATAGGCAGCCAGGCCCGCACCGGCTTCGCCGCACGGGAAACTGCCTATCAAGGTCTGATAAAGCAGGTACTCGTCGTTGCGCGAGGGTGCGAGCTCGCCGTCGACCTCGCGTTTCTTGGCGAGGTTCAGCCTGCCCCAGCGTCGCAGGCTCTTTTGCCACGCGTCCGGCATTTCCGACAGCACGTCGATGCGCGCGCGCACGTCCTCCGACCGCTTGTTGTCGTGCGTGGAAGTGGCCAGCATGGTATGCGGCCATTTCGCCGCGCGATCGGCGCTGGCGCCATGGAAGGCGTTGACGCCGTAGCCGAAGGTCGCCGGATCGCCGCCGACGTCGTTCAGCGAAACGAGGCGGTTGTAGATGTAGAAGCTGGTGTCCTCCACCCCTTTCGCCATGACCGGCGCCGTGAGCTGCTGGACCTTGCGCGCGAAGCGATTGACGCTGGCGAGCAGCGCCGGGTCGGATGACTCCGCCAGCATCGACGACTTGATGAAGTCGAATATGCCGGTGTCGGCCGCGCGGCTCGCCTTGCGCGCGAGTCCCACGGCCCATTCGATGTAGCGCCTGTCGTCTGCCGAGACCTCGTCCGCTATGTAGGTGCGATACACCGGAAAGACGGCGATCACCTCGCTCAGCGCGCGGCGCAGCGTGTTCAGTGTGTAGTCGCGCGTGCGCCGGTCCGCGCGCGCGATGCGCATGAGCCGGTTCGACAACACGGTCAATTCGCTCGCCAGCGCATCGCGCAGGATGACGAACTTGGATCGCTGCGCGATTTCCGCGAACGACGACTGGTCGCCGACGAAGGCCCGGTACAGGCGCGTGAAGCGGCTTTCGGCGGCCGAATCGACGAACAGGCCGTTCACCACGTTCGCATAGCGGTAGCCGGTGGTGCCGCTGACGGCCCAGCTCTCCGGCATGTTCTCGAACGGCGCGATGATTTTCTCGACGCTGACGTAGACGCCGCGGCCCGCCGGCGTCAGCGAGCGCAGCCTGTCCTGCAGCCGCCGGAAATAAGCCGCCGGATCGTACAGCCCGTCCGGATGGTCGATGCGCAAGGCGTCCACCAGGCCGGCGGCGACGAGCTCGAAAATCAGCGCGTGCGTCTCTTCGAAAACCGCCTCGCTCTCCATGCGCAGCGCGGCCAGCTCGTTGATGTCGAAGAAACGCCGGTAATTGATCTCGTCCGACGCCACGCGCCAGAAGGCCAGCCGGTAAGCCTGCGACTCGAGCAGGTCGTGCAGCAAGTCGAAGCTTGTCGCCACGCCGGCCTCGCCGTTGAAGGACAGCAACGCGCCCTGCACCGCATTCGCCACGGCTGCCTGGGATGCAACCAGCGCCGCCAGCCTGCCCTTCAGCGTGCGCGTCCTCGTTCCGCGCTCGTGCATCTCGCGGCTTTCCGTGGCATCGCGATGCGGGAGATTGCCGAACGCCGTGATAAGGGAGCGCAATTCCGCCAGCGCATCCGACGGTATCGCCGCCATGGAGGCCGCCCCCAGCGCCAGTGCAAGGATGCGCGGATACTCGCGCGGATCGATCGGGAAGAGATGGTCGAAATAGCGCACCGCGAACTGGCTCGCCGCGCCGTCGAAGCCGAGCACCAGCTCGCCGCGCGCGAGTACCTCGCCGTAGTGGCCGCCCAACACCGGAATCAGCACGCGGTTTTCGAGGTCCGGATCGGCCGGGTGCCAGTCGATGTCGAAAAAATCGGCGTACAGCGAAGCCTGGCCGTTCTCGAGCACGTCGAGCCACCAGGCGTTGTCGGCGCCCATGATGCCCATGTGATTGGGCACCACGTCCATGACCTGGCCCATGCCGTGCTCGTGCAGGCAGGCCACGAAGGTCTCGAGCTCGTCGCGGGAGCCGATCTCCGGGTTCAGCGTGCGATGGTCGACGATGTCGTAGCCATGCGAGCTTCCCGGACGGGCGCGCAGGTAGGGCGAGCAATAGACATGGCTGATTCCCAGGTCCGCGAGGTAGGGCACGATCTCGATCGCGTCGCGCAGGCGGAATCCGGCGTGAAGCTGCAAGCGGTAAGTCGCCCGCGGTACGCGAACGCGATCGTCGCGTCCCTTCGATCGCGCATCGTCGCGTTCGGCATGCGGGGCGTCGGCACGGCGATCCGGCTCAATCACGCACGGTCTCCAGCGTCCACAGCGCCGACCAGGGGGCGAGCGACGCCTGGTCCGCAGAGGCGTCGTTCCCGGCGGCGCCGGGCCAGATGACCTCGCCCGGCGCATGGCGCATGCCCTTCCATTCCTCGCCGGAGAAATTCGCGCGCAGGTGAAGTTGCGCGCCGTCGCCCAGTACCCAATCGACACCAAGATGGTGATCGTCGACGGCGAAAGTCGCCTTGTACCGGTCGCCGTCGTCATACAGATGCGGGACGACCAGGCGCCGGCGCAATTCAAGCAGTTCGCTGTAAAGGCTGTGCCAGTCGGAATGGGCGGGATCCGCCATCTCGTTCCAGTCGAGCTTGGAAGCCAGGAATGTGGGCTCGGCGCCGGGATCGGGAATTTGCGCCAGCCGCCCCGGCTCGCGAAAACGGTCGAAGGCGGCGAACTCCGCGCGCCGGCCTTCGGCGACCTTGGGTGCCAGGTCCGCGCCGAAATCGCAGAAAAACAGGAAGGGCGCGCTCGCGGCGAATTCCTCGCCCATAAACAGCATCGGGATCGCCGGCGCCAGCAGCATGCACACCACCTCGAGCTTCAGCACATGGGCCGGCACGAGCGCGGACAATCTTTCGCCGAGCGCACGGTTGCCGACCTGGTCGTGGTTCTGCAGGAAGTTCACGAAGGCCGTCGGCGGCAGCCCGCGCGTCGGCTCGCCGCGGCGCTTGCCCTCGCGATAGCCGGATTTTTGCCCCTGGTAGCCGAAGCCCTCCGCCAGCGCCCTGCCCAGCCACCAGGCGGGCCGGTCGTGATAGTCGTGGTAATAGCCGGCGTCCTCGCCGGTCGCGAGCACGTGCATCGGGTGGTGGAAGTCGTCGTTCCACTGCGCCGTGGCCTGGCGCGGCCTGGTGCCGGCCTCGCGAATCAGCCGCCAGGATTCGTTGCGGTCGTTCTCCAGGACCAGGTGCACGTGCCGGGATCGGCCCGGCCCGGCGCGCACGGCGGATGCCAGCTCGGTGACGAGGTCGGGCCGCGAATCGTCCGCGATGGCATGGATCGCGTCCAGCCGCAGCCCGTCGAAATGGAATTCGTCCAGCCAGTACAGCGCGTTGTGGATGAAGAAATCGCGCACGGCACGCGAGCGCTCGCCGTCGAAATTGATCGCCGCGCCCCAGGGCGTCTTGTGCGCCGGGTTGAAGAAATGCTCGGCGTAGGCGTGCAGGTAGTCGCCTTCCGGTCCGAAGTGGTTGTAGACGACGTCGAGGAACACCATGAGGCCGCGCGCATGCGCAGCCGCCACCAGGCTCTTCAGGTCCTCCGGCCGGCCGTACGAGGAGTCCGGCGCGAACTGCAGCACGCCGTCGTAGCCCCAGTTGCGCTTGCCCGGGAAATCCGCGAGCGGCATGAGCTCGATCGCCGTGACGCCCAGCCTCGCCAGATAGTCGAGCCGCGCGATGGCCGCATTGAAGCTGCCCTCGGGCGTGAACGTTCCCACGTGCAGCTCATAGATCACCGCCTCTTCCCACGGCCTGCCCCTCCACTCGGCGTCGGGCCATTCGAACGCATGCGGATCGATGACCTCGCTCATGCCGTGCACGTCGTCGGGATTGAAGCGCGAGGCGGGATCGGGCACGTCCAGCTTCTTGTCGATGCGAAACGCATAGCGCGCACCGGCATTCACCTTCGACAGCGCGGTAGCGAACCAGCCGCCGCCGGTGCCGCGCATCGGCAGGAGGGTCTCGGCTCCGTCCTGCCTCAGCTTCAGCGAGACCTCGGAGGCGTCCGGCGCCCAGAGCTTGAAGTGGACGTTGCCGTGGCCGTCGAACCCGGCGCCGAAAGGCATGCGGTGGTGACGCCTCATGCCGGCATGTCGATCCGGCGCAGCAAGGCCAGCGATCGTCCCTGCAGCGGATATTCGGCGCCGGCGCGCAGCGAGTGCAGTTCGGGCCGGCCCGTCTCGTGCGCGGTATCGACCTGCGCGAACCATTCGTCACCCGAATCGAAGCGCGGCAGGCGAAAACCGATGGTGTCGTGGTGCGCGTTGAACAACACCAGGAAGCTGGCGTCGTGCACGGGGCGTCCGCGCGCGTCGGTTTCGCGCAGGGCCTCGCCGGACAGGTAAACGCCGAGGCAGCGCGCGAAATCCTTGTTCCATTCCTCGGCGTTCATTTCCGTGCCGTCCGGCTTGAGCCAGAGGATGTCCTTCTCCTTGCCGCCGGCGATCGGCTGGCCGCGGAAAAAGGCGCGCTGGCGAAACACCGGATGGTCGCGCCGGGTCGCGATCATGCGCATCATGAATTCCATCAGCTGCTGGCCGGCCTCGTCGAAATTCCAGTCGATCCAGGACAGTTCGTTGTCCTGGCAGTAGGCATTGTTGTTGCCCTGCTGGCTGCGGCCGATCTCGTCGCCGGCGAGCAGCATGGGCACGCCCTGGGACAGCAGCACGGTGGCGATCATGTTGCGCTTCTGGCGCTCGCGCAGGGTTTTGACCGCGGCATCGTCCGTCGGCCCTTCCACGCCGCAATTCCACGAGACATTGTTGTTGGTGCCGTCCTGGTTGCCCTCGCCGTTGGCTTCGTTGTGCTTGTCGTTGTACGAGACCAGGTCGTGCAAGGTGAAGCCGTCATGCGCCGTGACGAAATTGATGCTCGCGCAAGGGCTGCGCCCGTTGTGGCCGTACAGGTCGTTCGATCCGGTCAGGCGCCGCGCGAACTCGCCGATCAACCCGCCGTCGCCTTTCCAGTACGCGCGCATGGTGTCGCGATACTTGTCGTTCCATTCCGCCCAGCCCACCGGAAAGTTGCCGACCTGGTAGCCGCCCTCGCCCAGGTCCCACGGCTCGGCGATCAGCTTGACCTGCGACAGCACCGGATCCTGGCGCAGGATATCGAAAAAGGCGCCGAGCCGGTCGACTTCGTGCAGTTCCCGCGCCAGCGCCGCGGCCAGGTCGAAGCGAAAGCCGTCGACGTGCATTTCCGTGACCCAGTAGCGCAGCGAGTCCATGATGAGCTGCAGCACGCGCGGGTTGCGCATGTTGAGCGTGTTGCCGCAGCCGGTGTAATCCTGGTAGTAGCGCGGATTCTCGCCGACCAGGCGGTAGTACGATGCATTGTCGACGCCGCGAAAGCACAAGGTCGGGCCACAGTGGTTGCCCTCGGCGGTATGGTTGTAGACGACGTCGAGGATGACTTCGATGCCGGCGCTGTGCAGCGTCTTCACCATGGTCTTGAATTCGTCCACCTTGCCGGACGCGCAGTAGCGCTTGTCGGGCGCGAAGAAGCCGATGGTGTTGTAGCCCCAGTAGTTGCGCAGCCCCTTCTCGACCAGGTAGCGATCGTCCACGAACGCGTGCACCGGCATCAGCTCGACGGTCGTCACGCCGAGCCTGCGCAGGTGGTCCACCACCGGCGGGCAGGCGAGGCCCGCGAAGCTGCCGCGCAACGCGGGCGGCACTTCCGGGTGCTGCCTCGTGAAGCCGCCGACGTGCAGCTCGTAGATCACCATGTCGTTCCAGGCGATGGCCGGATGGCGATCGTCGCCCCAGGTGAACGCGCCGTCGATGACCTTGCTCTTCATCATGACGCTGGCGCTGTCGCGCCGGTCCAGCGAAAGGTCTTCGCGCTTGCCGCCTATGGTGTAGCCGAACAGCGCGTCGGTCCAGCGCAGGCTGCCGTCCACGCTGAAGGCGTAGGGATCGAGCAGCAGCTTGTGGGGGTTGAAGCGATGGCCATGCTCCGGCTGGTGCGGCCCGTAGACGCGATAGCCGTAGAGCTGCCCCGGCCGCGCTTCCGGCAGGTAGCAGTGCCAGATCTCGTCCGTGCGCTCGCGCAGCGCAATGCGCTGGATCTCGTGGCGCCCGGTTTCGTCGAACAGGCAAAGCTCGACTTTCTCGGCGTGCTCCGAGAACAGCGCGAAGTTCACGCCCTGGCCATCCCAGTGCGCGCCGCGCGGATACGAGCGACCGGGCCACACCGCCGTCACCGGACGGGCCGAGGGTTTCAGGCGGACGCGGCGGTCAACAACTGGCGTAACGGAACTTGCATCCATTCGGGACGGTTCTCCATTTCGTGATTCAGTTCCTGCAAGGATCGTTCGACAACGCAGAGGGCGAGACAGGACTGCCAGCAGGTGTCTTCGGCCGGCACCGATGCCAAGCCCGCCGCGGCCCGGCGATAGCCTTGCGTGAATGCGTGCGCCGCGTCCTGGCGCCATGTGGCGAGCCTTGCGGCGACGCTTGTGTCCGCCTTTTCCGCCTCGGCCGTGGCCGCGTATTCGGCATAGGCGAACGAGGTCAGGATGCCGGCCACGTCGTGCAGCGGGGAATGCTTGCGGCGCCAATCCTGCACCGGCCTCGAAGCATGTCCTTCGAAATCGATGATGACGAAATCGTTCTCCGCGACCAGCACCTGGCCCAGGTGCAGGTTGCCGTGGTAGCGCGTGGCGGCGAGACCCGCCGCCTTGCACGACAACGCGCCGATGCGACTGCGCATCGCGCCCCGCGCGCGCAGCAATTCGTCGATGAGCGGCTGCACGGATGCAGGCAGCCCTTCGCGCGCCGCCGCGACGCGATCCAGCGACAGCTCGAAATGCGCAGTCGTCCGCTCGCGCCAGCTCGCAAGATCCTTTTCCGTCATGGCGACGGGATCGAATGCCGGGTCGCCGGTCTCTTGCGCCAGCGCGCGATGCAGGCCGGCGATGCGTTCCCCGAGCAGGCGCATCTGCGGAACGTGAAAGCCCTGGGGCGAATCCGCGGCTTCCTGCGGTTGCGACAGCATGCGGTCCAGGTATTCGAGCGTCCACGTCCAGGCATCGCCCTGGTTGCGCACGAATTTCTGCAGTACGGCAAGCGTGACAGGTTCCTCGCCGTCGACGCCCCGGTACTCGACGGCACCAAGCAGTGGCGCCACATGCCCGAACGTCGAGTGCTCCGTGAGGAAGCGACCGACCTCGACTTCCGGGTTGATGCCCTCGCAAAGGCGCCGGTAGCCCTTCAGGAACAGCTTGCCGCCGAAGAACACGCCGGTGTTGCTTTGCTCCAGCGAGGGAATGCTGATCTCGGCCGCGATGCCGTCCGCGAATTCCTCGAAGCGCGAAGTCTTCGTGAAGCGCAGCCTGCCGAGCGCAAGCTCGACGTCCTTGCCGTCCCGCATCGCCTGCGCAAGCGCGCGCGAAAAGCCAGGATTGCCGAACGCGCCGTAGAGCACGCCGATGCGCCCCTTCTGCCGGACTTTCGCGAAGCTCCATTGGCCGAGCTTTTCCAGCGGATCGTGCTCGCGCGTCTCCCAGTCGAGCGCCAGCGGGAAGAAGTAACGCTGCACGGGCGGCGCGCCGGTATCCGCCCGCATGATCGCCATCAGCCAGTTGCCCTCCGGGGTCGTCCATTGCGGGATCGGTCCGAAGCGCAATTCGTTCACCGATTGCGTTCGCGCCGCGAACCAGGGGCGTTTGCGCAGGTAGGGAAGCAGGATCTCGTCGCGCAGCTTTTCGCGCGATACGTTGACGATCAGGCTGTCGATGTCGTGCAGCGCCGCGGGCGCGGCCTCGCTCCAGCTGCGGGACAGCACCAGCACGGGCAGTGCGCTGTACGGCATGCGCTCGTCGTGCCACACCGGCGGCGGCGCGTTGGTGGCAAGCCGGAAAGCAAAGTAACCGTGCCCGGAAAGCGTCAGCAGGTACGGAAGCTTGCCGATAGGCGGGAAGGCTTCCTTGCCCATGACCTCGACCGGCACGCGCCCCTCGAAGCGCGACAAGTCCAGCTCCACCGCCTGCGAGATGCGCGACAGGTTGGCGACGCACAGCACGATCTCGTCGCCATGCTCGCGCACGAAGGCCAGCACCTTGCGGTTTCCCGGCGACAGGAAGGACAGGTTGCCGCGGCTAAACGCCCGATAGCTGCGGCGCATGGTCACCATGCGCCGCGTCCAGTGCAGCAGCGAGGAGGCACTGCGCAACTGCGCCTCAACGTTGACGGTCTGGTAGCCGTAGATGGCGTCCATGACCGGCGGCAGGTAGAGCCTTTGCGGATCGGCGCGCGAGAAGCCGGCGTTGCGGTCCGGGCTCCACTGCATCGGCGTGCGCACGCTGTTGCGGTCGCCCAGGTAGATGTTGTCGCCCATGCCGATCTCGTCGCCGTAGTACAGGATGGGCGCGCCGGGCAAGGTCATCAGCAGGAAGGACACCAGCTCGATCTGCGTGCGGCTGTTTTCCATCAGCGGCGCAAGGCGCCGGCGGATGCCGACGTTCACGCGCATGCGCGGATCATTGGCGAAAATCCGGTACATGTAGTCGCGCTCGCGGTCGGTCACCATCTCGAGCGTGAGCTCGTCATGGTTGCGCAGGAAAATCGCCCACTGGCAATCGTCGGGAATGGAAGGCGTCTGCGCCATGATCTCGACGATCGGATGGCGGTCTTCCATGGCGATCGACATGTAGACGCGCGGCATCAGCGGAAAGTGATAGGCCATCTGGCACTCGTCGCCGTTGCCGAAATACTGGCGCACTTCCTCCGGCCAGGCATTGGCCTCGGCGAGCAGGATGCGGTTCGCGTACCGGCTGTCCATGGCCGCGCGAATCCTGCGGATGACGTCGTGGGTCTCGGGCAGGCCCTCGTTGTCGGTGCCCTCCCTTTCCACCAGGTAGGGGATGGCGTCCAGCCGGAAGCCGTCCACGCCCATGTCCAGCCAGAAGCGCATGACGCGGAAAATCGCCTTCAGCACGTGCGGGTTGTCGAAGTTCAGGTCGGGCTGGTGGCTGAAGAAGCGATGCCAGTAATGCGCCTGGGCGGTGCCGTCCCATGCCCAGTTGGAGGATTCGGTATCCGTGAAAATGATGCGCGTGCCGGCATATTTGTTCGGATCGTCGCTCCAGACGTAGTAATCGCGCTTGGTCGACCCTTTCGGCGCCCGTCTCGCGGCCTGGAACCACGCGTGCTGGTCCGACGTGTGGTTGATGATGAGCTCGGTGATGATCTTCAACCCGCGCCGATGCGCTTCCCGCACGAACTGGCGGAAATCCGCCCGCGTGCCATAGGCCGGATACACGTTCGTGTAGTCCGCCACGTCGTAGCCGTCGTCGAGCATAGGCGACGGATAAAACGGCTGCACCCAGAGCGTGTTCACGCCGAGCTCCTGGATGTAGTCGAGCCGGTCGGTCAGCCCACGAAAATCGCCGATGCCGTCACCGTTGGAATCGAAGAAAGCCTTGACGTGCAACTGGTATATCACCGCGTCCTTGAACCACAGCGGATCGTCGCGCTGCGTCGCCATGGGCGCGGAGCCGGGACCGATCGAAGGCGGCAGGTCTTTTTTCATGCGCTACGCCACGGTGGCCGACCGGTCGCGGAGCTGGCGGGTGAGCGCCACCGCGTCTTCGAGCTCGATATCCGCGACGATGGGAAGGTGGTCTGATGCCATTCTTGCAACGGTGCTTGCATGGACTTCCATGCGCATCAACGCGCGCCTGGGTTCCAGCCAGATACGGTCCAGCGCGAAAAGCGGATGCCCCGAGGGAAACGTGGGCAACGCGGGGGTGCGCTCGAAATAGCGATGCATCCAGCGCAGCGGCCTGCCCCACAGGAACCACTCGTTGACGTCTCCAAGCAAGGCGGTCGGGAAGCGGTTGTCGCGGCGGATGATTTCCAGCAATGCACGAATCTGCTTGCGGCGTTCGCCGGGGCGCAGGCCCAGGTGAGTCGCCAGGACGCGCAGGTTGCCGCCATTGCCGTGAAGCAAGGCATCGATCGCCCCGCGCGGCTCGTGCCTGCCCACGCTCAGGTCCCAGCGATGGACCTCTACGACGTGAAGGCGCGTCAGCAAGGCATTGCCGTATTCGCCGACGCGCGAGACCAGGGTCGGTGCCGCGATGGCCTGCATGCCCGTCTGCGTGGCGAGATAGTCGAGCAAGTTGAACTTGCCGGCGCCAAGGGAAACTTCCTGCAGCGCGATCACGTCCGCTTCGATCTCACTCACGACCTGCGCGATGCGCGCAGGCTGGAACTCGCCGTCGCGGCCGATGCCAAGATGGATGTTGTACGAAGCAAGGCGAAAGCGAGGCATGGTTTATCGGTCAGCGGGGTCCTCACCGTATTCAGCAAGATCAGGGCCATGACTCCGAGGAACGCGAGGGATTGAACGCACGAGGTTTATGTAAATTCGACATTCGATTAGCGCATTTTTTACATGCGCGCTTGAAAATTTTCCCGATCTCCCAACACGTGATTTCGGATATGAAAGGCAAACAGGCATGGCCCCCCGATTGCTTTGGGTCATTTCATATCGTGAATCGATCCGCGGGTTGAAATCGTGGCCATGACAAAAAGCATTTTCGAATCCGGGCGCAATTGCTGCGCCATCGCACACGCCGATCGCGTCGCCTGTCTTGTCGATGCGGAAAATTACTTCGAGGCATTCATGCGCGCCACGGCCAGCGCGCAGCGCTCGATCGTCATCCTCGCCTGGGATTTCAACAGTCGCACGCCGCTGGCCTTCGACAAGCACGGCAAGCCGGAATTGCTGCTCGGCGACTTCCTCAACGGCCTGGCCAAGCGCAGGCGCGAGTTGCAGATCCATATCCTGGATTGGGACTACCCGATGATCTTCGGCACCGACCGCGAATTCCCGCCGGTCTATGGCATGTCATGGAAACCGCATCGCCGCGTTCACTTTCGCTATGACGGCACGCATCCGACGGCGGGCTCCCACCACCAGAAGATCGTCTCCATCGACGGCAACATGGCGTTCGTCGGCGGCCTGGACCTGACGTCCAAGCGCTGGGATTCTCCCAGCCACAAGCCCGACGACGCACGACGCACGGCAGACGGCGTGCCCTATCCGCCGTTCCATGACGTGATGATCGCGGTCGACGGCGAGGCTGCCCGGGCGGTGGATCGCATCGCCCGGCAGCGCTGGGAGAAAGCGACCGGCCATCGGCTGGCGAACGTGGACGTTGCCGCCGATCCCTGGCCCGCGCAACTCGAGGCCAGCATCACGGACGCACGGGTCGGCATTGCGTGCACCGCGCCGCCGGGTGCGAACCATGAGGGTACGCGCGACATCGAGCAGCTCTACCTCGACATGATCGCGCGCGCCAGGCGATACATCTACATCGAGAACCAGTATTTCACGGCGCCGCGCATCGGCGAGGCGCTGGCCGCGCGGCTCGCCGAGCCCGACGGCCCCGAGGTCGTGCTGGTGACGCGACTGCTGAGCCACGGCTGGCTCGAAGAGATGACCATGCACGTGCTGCGCACGCGGCTGATCACGACGTTGCGACAGGCGGACAAGCACGGGCGCTTCGAGGTCTATTACCCCCACGTCGAAGGATTGAAGGAAGGCACCTGCGTGGATGTCCACTCGAAAGTCATGATCGTGGACGACGAGTGGCTGCGCATCGGCTCCTCCAACATCAGCAACCGCTCGATGGGCATGGATACCGAGTGCGACGTCGTCGTCGAAGCGCAGGGCGACACACGCACGACGCAGACGATCCGAAGCTTTCGCGACGCGCTGCTCGCGGAACACGCCGGCGTGGAACGGGCGAGCCTCGTCGAGGCTGTCGAAAAGGCAGGCGGCATGATCGCCGCCATCGCCGGCCTGGGCACGCCGCAACGCAAATTGATGCCGCTGCGCGACCTGCCCGAGTATTCGGACGCGTTGATCGATGCGGTCTCCATCACCGATCCCGAGCGCCCGGTGTCGCTCGATGCGCTCATCGGCGAATTCCAGGCCGATACGCCGCGCACGGCAAAGCGCAAGCTGCCCCTGCGCACGATCGCGCTGGGTTTCGCCGCCATCGTCGGCCTTACGCTGGCGTGGAAGTACACGCCGCTCTCCGACTGGGTGTCGGTGGACAATGCCACCGAATGGGCGTCGCAGTTTTCCGGCACGTGGTGGGCGCCGCTGCTGCTGGTCTTCCTTTACACGCCCGCCAGCATCATCATGTTTCCGCGCCCGGTGCTGACCCTGACGTCGATCTTCGTATTCGGGCCCTTGCCTGGTTTCGCCTACGCGATGACCGGCATCCTGGTGGCGGCATCCACGCATTACTATGCCGGTCGCCTGTTCGGGCGCGATACCGTCCGCCGCTTCGCCGGCGGACGCCTGAATCGCATCACGGACGTGCTGCGCAAATACGGCGTGATCGCGATGACCGCGGTCCGCCTGGTGCCGATGGCGCCTTTCTTCGTTCCCGGCCTCGTGGCCGGCGCGATCCGGCTCAAGCTCTGGCAACTGCTGCTCGGCACCTTCCTCGGCATGCTGCCCGGCTCGATCGTGACGGTCGTATTCGCCGACCAGATGCGCGCCGCGCTGGAAGACGGCGGCGAAATCAATTACTGGGCGGTGGCAGGCGTGATCCTGATGTTCGCGGTGGTAATGCTGGGAGTAAGGCGATGGTTCAAGCGCATTGATGCCGGACAGCCGCTTTCGCCTTCGAAACCCGGCAAGCCGAAACAGGCCGGTTCGATGCCACATCCGACTTCCGCTCGCTCGTTGGGGTAAAGCCGACCCAATTCGTGAACCACGGAGGACACGGAGAGCACGGAGAAGGACGGAGAAGCACGGAAAGACAATGATTGGGTCGGAACTCGCACACTACCGTGCCGAACTTTCCAAGGTCCCGAATCATATTTTGATCTCGCCTTTCCTCCGTGAACTCCGTGTTCTCCGTGGTGAAAGAATTTTTCATTACATTACGCAGGCACGTGCTGCAGGATGCCATCCAGCATTTTCTTGGCATCGCCGAACAGCATGCGCGTGTTTTCCTTGTAGAAAAGCGGATTGTCCACGCCCGCGTAACCCGTGGCCATGCTGCGCTTGAACACCACGACGGTCTTGGCCTTCCAGACTTCCAGCACCGGCATGCCGGCGATCGGGCTGTTCGGATCTTCCAGCGCGCCGGGATTGACGATGTCGTTCGCGCCGATCACGAGCACCACGTCCGCATGCGGCAGGTCGTCGTTGATCTCGTCCATTTCCAGCACGATGTCGTAGGGCACCTTCGCTTCCGCCAGCAGCACGTTCATGTGGCCGGGTAGTCGCCCCGCCACGGGATGGATGCCGAAGCGCACCGTGATTTTCTTCGCACGCAGGCGCTTCGTGATTTCGCTCACGACGCCCTGCGCCTGCGACACCGCCATGCCGTACCCCGGCACGATCACGACGTCTTTCGACTCGGCGAGCATGCCTGCGACTTCCTCGGCGCTGATCGACACCACTTCGCCCTGCGGCACGGCCGCGGCGGTTCCACCCGCGGTGCCGAAGCCGCCCATGATCACCGAGACGAAATTGCGATTCATCGCGCGGCACATGATGTAGGAGAGGATCGCCCCGCTGGAACCCACCAGCGCGCCCGTCACGATCAGCAAGTCGTTCGACAGCATGAAGCCTGTCGCCGCGGCCGCCCAGCCGGAATAGCTGTTGAGCATGGAAACGACCACCGGCATGTCCGCGCCGCCGATTGCCGCCACCAGGTGGATGCCGAGGAAGCCCGCGATCGCCGTCATGACGAGCAGCGGAATCAGGCCGTCCTGAGTGGAGCCCGCGCCCAGGAACAGGTAGCCGAGCCAGATCGAGACCAGGATCGCGATCAGGTTCAACCAGTGGCGCGCCGGCAGCATCAGCGGCTTGCCGGAGATCGTACCCTGCAGCTTGCCGAAGGCGACGATCGATCCGGTTAACGTGATCGCACCGATGAATACGCCGAGGTAGATCTCCACCTCGTGGATGATCTTTTCCGGCCCTTCGAAGTGCGATCCCGGATCGAGGAAGCTCGCCACGCCTACGAGCACCGCCGCCAGGCCGACGAAGCTGTGCAGGATCGCCACGAGCTGCGGCATCTGCGTCATCTCGACCTTGGAGGCGACCAGCACGCCGACCACCGCGCCCGCGATCATCGCCGGCAGCAGGATCGTGTAATCGCTCAGGTGCAGGCCGAAAATGGTCGCCGAGATGGCGATCACCATGCCGGTGATGCCGTAGAGATTGCCGCGCCGCGCCGTCTCCTGCTGGCTCAGCCCGCCCAGGCTCAGGATGAACAGGATCGCCGCGCCGATGTAAGAGACCGTGATGATTCCCGCAGCCATGGTTTTTCCCTAGTCCCTTCTGAACATCTTGAGCATGCGGTGGGTCACGAAGAATCCCCCGGCGATGTTGATGGTGGCAATCAGCACCGAGATGCCGGCCAGCGTGAGCACGACCCACGACGGATTGCCGATCTGCAGCAGCGCGCCGATGACGATGATGCCGCTGATCGCGTTGGTCACGCTCATGAGCGGCGTGTGCAATGCCGGCGCGACGTTCCAGATGACGTGGTAGCCGACGAAGCAGGCCAGCACGAACACCGTCAGGTGCTGCATGAAGGCGGGCGGCGCATAGGCGCCCGCCAGCAGCAGCACGATCGCGCCGATGGCCATCGCGATGAGTGCGCCGTGGCCTTTGGATTCCTTCTTTTCCGCTTCCTTCGGTTTCGCGGCGGCAGCCGGCGCCGCTGCGATCGCGGGAATCTTCAGCGGCGGGGGCGGCCAGGTGATGCTGCCCTGGTTGATGACGGTGGCGCCGCGAATCACGTCGTCTTCCATGTTGACGACGATGTTGCCGTCTTTCTTCGGCGTCAGGTCGGTCAGGAAGTGGCGCAGGTTGGTGCCGTAGAGCTGGCTCGATTGCGTGGCCAGCCGGCTGGGCAGGTCGGTGTAGCCGATGATGGTGACGCCGTTCTTGACCACCACTTCGCCGGGTTTCGTGTAATCGCAATTGCCGCCCTGCTCCGCCGCCAGGTCGACGACGACGCTGCCTTGGCGCATGGAGTCGACCATTGCCGCGGTGATCAGCTTCGGCGCGGGCTTGCCCGGGATCAGCGCGGTCGTGATGATGATGTCCACATCCTTGGCCTGGGCCGCGAACAGGTCCATTTCCGCCTTGATGAACTCCGGGCTCATCTGCTTGGCGTAACCGCCGCCGCCCGAGCCTTCTTCCTTGAAATCGAGCTCGAGGAATTCGGCGCCCATGCTCTCGATCTGCTGCTTCACTTCCGGCCGCACGTCGAAGGCGCGCACGATGGCGCCGAGGCTGCGCGCTGTGCCGATAGCGGCAAGGCCCGCGACGCCCGCGCCGATAACCATGACTTTCGCCGGCGGCACCTTGCCTGCCGCCGTGATCTGACCGGTAAAGAAGCGGCCGAAATGCTGGGCGGCTTCGACGACTGCGCGATAGCCTGCGATGTTCGCCGTCGAGCTCAGCGCATCGAGCTTCTGCGCGCGCGAGATGCGCGGCACGGCATCCATCGCGATGACGGTGACCTTGCGCGCCTTGAATTTTTCCATCAGCGCAGGGTTCTGCGCCGGCCAGATGAAACTCATCAGCGCGCTGCCTTCGCGTAGCAGGTCGACTTCGTCGACACCCAGCGCGGGATTTTGCTCGGGGGCACGGACTTTCAGGACGATATCGGACTGCGACCATAGCGCACGCGTGTCCGTTACAACTTCCGCGCCGGCCGCGCGATACGCGTCATCGGTGAACTGGGCGCCTGCGCCTGCGCCGGATTCGACGGCCACCGTGAATCCCAGTTTCTGGATCTGGGCGATGGTCTCGGGGGTCGCCGCGACGCGCTTCTCGCCGGCGTGGACTTCCTTGGGAATGCCGATTTTCATGTTGCTGCGATCTCCACTGGGTTCCAGCGCCTAGCGATGCTTGTACCTGGCCAGCTCGAGCTTGCCGATCTGGTTGCGATGCACTTCGTCCGGCCCGTCCGCTATGCGCAACAGCCGCGCCAGCGCATAGGCCACGGCGATGCCGTGGTCATTGCTCAAGCCGGCGGCGCCGAACGCCTGGATCGCCCAGTCTACGACTTTGCAGGCCATGTTCGGCACGGCGACCTTGATCATCGCGATCTCGGCCTTCGCCTCCTTGTTGCCGACGGTATCCATCATGTAGGCCGCGTGCAAGGTCAGCCAGCGGCTTTGCGCGATGGCAATGCGCGATTCGGCGATGCGTTCGAGCGTGACCGTCTGCTCGGCGACGGGCTTGCCGAAAGTTACCCGATTCAAGGTGCGCTTGCACATCGCTTCCAGCGTGCGTTCAGCGAGGCCGATCAGGCGCATGCAATGATGGATGCGTCCCGGCCCGAGGCGCCCCTGCGCGATCTCGAAGCCGCGGCCTTCGCCGAGCAGCATGTTGGAAGCCGGCACGCGCACGTTCGTAAAGACCACTTCGCCCGCGCGATCCGGCATGCCGTAGAAACCCAGCACCGGCAGCGGGCGCTGGACGTCGACCCCCGGCGTGTCCCGCGGCACCAGGATCATCGATTGTTGCTTGTGGCGGTCCGGATTCTTCGGATCGGTCTTGCCCATGAAGATGAAGATCTTGCAGCGCGGGTCCACTGAGCCGGTCGCATACCACTTGCGGCCGTTGATCACGTAGTCGTTGCCGTCGCGGACGATGGACGATTCGATGTTGGTCGCGTCGCTCGACGCCACGCCGGGCTCCGTCATCGCGAAGCAGGAGCGGATCTCGCCGGCCAGCAAAGGCGCCAGCCATTTCTTCTTGTGCTCTTCCGTGCCGTAGCGGGCCAGGACTTCCATGTTGCCGGTGTCCGGCGCCGAGCAATTGAAGGCCTCGGGCGCGAGCAGCGAGCGGCCCATGATTTCGCACAGGGGTGCGTACTCGAGGTTGGTCAGGCCGGCGCCGTGCTCGGAATGCGGCAGGAACAGGTTCCAGAGGCCGGCCGCCTTGCCTTTCGCTTTCACTTCCTCGATGACGGGCGCGACCTTCCAGGGGCCGAGCTCTTCGGATTCCCTGTAGTAGCGCGCCTCGTTCGGGTAGACGTGCTCGTCCATGAAGGACAGCAGGCGCTTCTGAAGCTCTTTCACCTTCGGGGAGTGCTCGAAGTCCATCGCGGAACACCTTGGCAATTAAAAAAGACCCCGGTCGGGGTCTTTCTCGGATCGGGCCTCGGCGCGCAACGCTCCCTCACACCCGGCTAGCTATCCGATTTCGGCTGCGGCGTGATTGTAAGGCAAGCGTCCGCCCGCGCCAACGGACGGCACCCCAATGGACAAGGCATCGCGGGCAAAGCCAGGAATGGGAAATGATCCGGGGGTACGCTGCCGGGCGGGCGCCATCGGCGAGCAGAAAGTTAGCCGCATGAACGCCGCGTTCGAAACGCAGCGGCGGCGCAAGGGAAGGTCGATCCCGGCCGCGCCCCAAGGCACAGCCAGGATTCAATGCTGATGGATTACTTCTTGGTCTTGGCTTGTGCCTCGGCTGACTCGTGGTCTGCCTTCGCTTGCTTCATGCAAGTGTCCTTCTCGCCGCCGCTCAGCGTTTTGCAGTGCGCCTTGGCCGTATGGTAATCGGCATCCGCCTGCTTCATGGCGGCCTTGTATTCCTCGCTTGCCGCATAGCTTGCCGCGCTGAAGCCAAAGGCCGTCAGGCCCACGATGATCAATCCAACGACATTCTTTCTCATGTCCGTCTCTCCGAATGGTAATTAGTGGTCACGAGTCGTCGCACGCGACCCGTGCCCGTATGGATCGCAACTCTCGTGCCCGTCGGAAATACGAGGTAACTCGCTGATTGTTCGCATTGTTGGCTGCGGCAAACGCTGGAGGGATCATGGCAAAATTAGAAAATCAAGTGTAGAAAATGCAGGGCGTAATGCGCAAATGCCGCGGACGGGTCGGTATAAAATCGCGACTCAGTTAAATTTACAGAGGGACGCCATGCGTTTCATCGGACTGACCTTCGTGATGCTGGCAGGCTGCGCCTCGACCGCGAGCGACCTGTCGACGCATCGGCCGTATGCGACCTTTTCCAGCACGAGGCCTGTCGCCGATGTGACGGCCTGCGTGCGCGACGGGATCAACTCCATGGAATGGGCCCTGTGCCCGCGGGCGACCGCCAATGTCCGGCAAAACGGCGACCGCAGCGAGTTGACCGTCGAGGGCGAACGCGGTGTCGATGCCTTGTTCGAAGGCCAGCAGAAGGGCGACAGCTCCGTCTACGAGCTGCGCGTCAGCAGGCAGGCTACCCTCGGATTCTGCAGCCTCGACAGCCTGTTCAAGACAATCGCCGATGGCTGCATGTAGCTGCCGGCGGCCGGGACGAGATTCGCCCTGCGCCATCCTGGCAATTCAGCGCAGCTAGTGCCGATGGGAGCCCCTCGACCGGATGGCGCCCTTCGCGGCATCGACGGCGCGCGCCAGGCGGTGAAGGGAAGCCCTTTCTTTCTCGACTTTCGAAAAATGGACGTGCCGCTGGCGTAGGACGAAGATCGCGACGGCGGCAACGCCAACCACAAGGACCGGCACGGGATATCGCCTTGCCAGGGTAGCGATCCACACGACGTAGCGGCCCTTGTCCTTGAGGCTGAGCGATCCCAATCCCTCCCGCATCCATGCGACAGGTCGAACGCGCAGTTCGATTTCGTCCAGGGTCGCGTCCATTCGTTGCCGAATCGCGTCGATCTCCTGCGCAATGTCGTCGGCGGTGCGCTTGTGCTCGATTGTCATGACATGTGGTCCTTGACGAGTTGCGCATCCTCTTGCACCGAGCGGCGAACATGCGGCAACGCCTGCGGATCGGCGGCGAATTGGCGGACGCCGATGAATGCAAGGCCGAAGCCGGCAAGCGCGACGAATCCTCCCACGATCAGCGGGGACAGCCAGGGCGCCTGTTCTTCCGGAAGCACGATGGCGAGCAGCTGCACGACGGCGTCAAGCACGAAAGCCAACCCGATGAGGGCGAGCGCCGCACCCGCCGCGATCGAAACGATGCTGGATCGAGCCCGCGATATTTTTTCCGAGATTTCGGTTTTGGCGAGCTCGAATTCGCCCCGGATCAGTTGCGCCGAATCGCGCCACAGGTCGGAGACCAGGCCGACGAGCGAGCGTCGCGGCATTTCGCCGCTTCGGGATTCATGAAACGCTGAGCCCATGTGAAATTCGATTCCTTCGATCTTCGCCGTGCGGTCGCGCAAATGGTTTCCCCGGCGGTAAGGCGCGCGTGCGTCGGGGGGGGGGGGTG
>DASZTG010000030.1:0-36186 GCA_035548375.1 Burkholderiales bacterium | reverse complement strand
CATCAACGCCGCCGACGCCGCACGTCAAAAGGTGTTGCTGGGATACAAGGAGAAATACAACGCGCTGACGAACATGAGCTACCTGCCGGCGCATCGCACCGTGGACATGCTCGTCGCCGCGACGAACAAGGCGCAAAGCGTGGAGCCGCTGAAAGTCGCGCTCGCGCTGGAGGACATGAAGTACCTTGGCCCAAGCGGCGAATCCTGGATGCGCGCGGAAGACCACCAGATCATCGCGCCGATTTATCTATTGAGCTTCGTGAAGGTCGGGCAGCCCGGCGTGAAGATCGACGAGGAGAAAACCGGCTACGGCTGGAAGACCGAGGCGTTGATCGAAGCGAAAGACACGGCGACGCCGGTCAAGTGCAGGATGGAAAGGCCGTAAGCGGTTGGCCGCACACAAGGGAGAAGGCGAATGCCACGGCAAGTCCTGATCATCCACGGCTGGAGCGATACGTCCAAATCCTTCCTGCCGCTCGCCGCCTTCCTGGCGAACAACGGTTATGCACCGAAGGTGCTGTGGCTCGGCGATTACATCTCGAAGGACGATGACGTGCGCGTGGCCGATGTCGGCAAGCGCATGGGCGAAGTCATCACGGAAATGCAGAAGGGCGGCGAGCTCGATTCTTCGTTCGACGTCATCGTGCACAGCACCGGCGGCCTGGTCGCGCGCGAGTGGTTGACGTCGTGGTATCGCGGCGCCGCGGCCAAGTGCCCGATGAAGCGCCTCATCATGCTGGCGCCGGCGAACTACGGCTCCAAGCTTGCCGCGACCGGCAAAAGCATGCTCGGCCGCTTGGTCAAGGGTTACAACAACTGGTTCCAGACCGGCCAGGCGATGCTGGACGACCTCGAGCTTTCCAGCGTTTTCCAGTGGCAGCTCGCGCAGCGCGACGTGCTCAGGATGCCTGGCGCGGACGATACCCGCTACTACGGAAAGGACGCGGTCTGGCCGTTCGTGATCGTCGGCACGCATCCCTATGCTTCGGCCTTGCGGCAGATCGTGAACGAAGACGGCAGCGACGGCACCGTCAGGGTGTGCGCCGCGAACCTGAACGCCAAGGGCGTCACCATCGATTTCACCGCAACCGATCAATCGAAATTCATCGTCCCCTGGGACTCGCGCCTGGAATCCGACGTCCCGCTGGCGGTGCTGCCGACGCGCACGCACGGCTCGATCATCGATCCCGATCGCGCGGACAAGGACAACCAGGAAAAGATACCGGAGTCCGCGGAAGAAAAGGCGCAGCTCGGCAAGCTCATCCTGCAGGCGCTGGGTTGCGCGAATTTCGACGCCTACCAGGCGATCCAGGCGGAGTGGGATGCGTTGACCGAAACTACCGCCGGCCTGCACGTGCAACCGCCGCCGGGGGAAAACCCGGAGCTGTACCACCAGTACATGCAGGTGAACGCCTGCGTGGTCGACGGCGACTACCGGCCGGTGGACGACTATTTCCTCGAGTTCTATTCGGATACGTCCAAGAAAAACGACAACGCCAACGTCTACCTGCACGGCAAGGTCATCGAGGACGTCAAGAAGAACTCAGTGTTCCCCTACCTGAGAAACCTTTACTTCGATCGCACCGACCTGGTCGAGGGTTACTACAAGCTGCTGCCGTCGGGCACGGAGCCGACGCTGTTCATGTCGATCTCCGCGGCGGCGCCGGGCAAGAACATCAATTACCTGGAACGCAACAATCCGCGCTCGGAACGCCAGGTGCCGGTGCACCTGGAAGGCGATGCGACGAAACGCTGGCTCAGGCGCAACACCACGCACTTCGTGCAGATCGTGATCCCGCGCATTCCGAACGCGAACGTGTTCAAGCTGACGAACTTTCCGGACCTGAAGGGCTGAGCGATCAGGTCACGACGAGGGTGCCGTTCATGTCCTCGTGGCCGCCGCCGCAGAAGTTGTCGCACAGGAAGTCATAGCGCCCGGGTGCGAGCGCGGGAAGCGCAACCTTCGTGGGCGGGCCCGGCAGCAGGTTGGTGCGCAGCTTCAGCGCGGGCAGGTTGAAGCCGTGGATGAAGTCCAGCGAGGTGATTTCCAGAACGGCCGGCTGGCCGCTCTTCAACGCGATTTCACTCGGCGTGAATTCGAAGCGCTTCGCCACGACCTTCACGACCTGCGCGTCAGCGGCCAGGGTTTGCGTCGCCCTTGCCGCCACGCCGGCGACCGCACCGAAGAATGCAAAGGCGCCGGCGCGTTTCAAAGCTTGTCTTCTGTCCATGCTCAGGTCCTCGTCGCCGGGAACTCGGTGATCTTGTAGCGCGCATCGAGGACTTCGGCCTCCACCTCGCGGAAACCCAGTCCCTTGTTCGGCTGCGTCGGGTCCCAGGGCACGGGTGCGCGCTTGGGCTGCGACATCGGCGCCGGCAGCGGAAAGATCAGCGACTTCGCCGAGTGGTGCGCGATGTGGCCGGTCATGTGGTGATGCTCCTGGTGGATGTGGCCGTAGAACACGGTCACGTTCGGATACTCCGTCAGGATCGCCACGGCCTTGTCGCCATCGCGCGTGGCCCAGTCCCAGGCCGGTGCCAGGTCGAACAGCGGGCGGTGCGTGAACACGACGATCGGCGTGGTCTTCTTGTAGCGCGCTAGGTCCTTCTTCAGCCAGAGCAGTTGCTCGTCGCCGATGCTCGCCCCCGGATCGGACACGTTGTCGATCGTGACGAAGTGCACGCCCTTGTGGTCGAAGGAGTAGTGCGTGTCGCCGAACAGCTCCTTGTAGGCCGCGCCCGAATCCAGCGAGGCATCGTGCTCGCCGGGCATGTAGCGCACGTCCTTCACCTTGAGGTTGGCGACGATGCCGCGGAACTCGGTCATGCGGCGCCGGCGCTCGGCAGAATCGTCGGTCGTGTGCGTCAGGTCGCCGGTGAACACGATGAAGTCCGGCTGGATCTCGAGCGCGTTGACGGCCTCGACCGCTTTCTTCAGGGTGCTGTCGGCCTCGGGGTTCGCCGGTCCGCTGTAGCCCCAATGCGTGTCCGAGAGCTGCACGAAGAAAAAATCGTCGTAGCCGGCTTTCGCGCGCGCGTTGCCGATCAGGCTCGAGGCGAAGACGGCGCCGCCGCCGGCGGCGGCCAGTTTCAGGAAACTCCTGCGGTCGATCATGGGCATTCCTCTGGTTGGTGCGCGGCCATCCGCGCTTCGGGAATGCAATACCGTCGGCGTGCGCCGGCCATTCCCGACCGGCACCGAAATATTCCTGGAATAAATCCCCGGACCGGGCGGTATGGCAACGACAGACTTCAACTCCACGCACGGAAATGATCGAGCAAGGAACCAGCCGCGAGTCCGGCTTACAATGGCCGCCTTTTGGCCGCAAGGGCAGGGGATCGGCGTTGGACGAAAGGACTCAGCGATTCGAGGCAATGGTGCTGCCTCACCTCGACGCCGCGTACAACCTCGCGCGCTGGCTGCTCAGGGACGAGCACAGCGCCGCCGACGCGGTGCAGGACGCATTCCTGCGCGCGTTCCGCTTCTTCGACAGCCTGGAAGGCGGCGAGGCCAGGCCCTGGCTGCTGACGATCGTGCGCAACTCCTGTTATTCGCTGCTCGGCAAGCGCCGCCAGGCGGGCGAGCAGGTGGAGTTCGACGAAGAGCGCGATAGCGAATTCGCGCAGCCCTCCATCGACGGGGATCCCGAGGCGCAACTCTCGCGCAAGATCGACAGCGCGCGCCTTGATGACGCGATCGAGCGGCTGCCTTCCGTGTATCGCGAGGCTATCGTGCTGCGCGAGCTGGAAGACTTGTCCTACGAAGAGATCGCCCGGATATCGAACGTGCCGATCGGCACGGTCATGTCGCGCCTGTCCCGCGCAAGGTCGATGTTGCGCGAACGCCTGTCGCGAAATGGCGAAGGAGAAAGAGCATGAGCGAACGCGACGACGAGCTCGGCAGCCTGATCCGGGAAAAGGCCACGCGGCACGCGGCGCCGCCGCACCTGCGCGCGCGCGTGTCGGGCATGCTCTCGCAGGAGGGCATCGGCCTTGCCGCGCGGCCGCCAAAACCCGCGGTGCGCCAGCCCGAGCCGTGGCGGCGGTGGTTCAACATGGCCGGCGCCTTCGCGGTCGGCATGCTGCTGAGCGTGACGGTGCTGCTCGTCGTGCGCGGCGGCGCCGAAGACGGGCGCATGGCGCAGACGATCGTCGATGCGCATGTCCGCTCGCTGCTGGGCGAGCACCTGGTGGACGTGAAGTCTTCCGACCGGCACACGGTCAAGCCGTGGTTCACCGGCAAGCTCGATTACGCGCCGCCGGTCATCGACCTGGCGCCGGAGATCCCGCTCGTCGGCGGGCGCCTCGACTACCTGGGCCAGCGGCCCGTTTCCGCGCTGATCTACAAGCTGAACCTGCACACGGTCAACGTCTTCGTCTGGCCGGCGAACGGCGAAACGTCGAAAGACGTGACGTTCTATGCCCGCCAGGGCTTCAACGTGGCGTACTGGGTTGCGAACGGCATGCAGTTCTGGGCGGTGTCGGATGCGAACGTCGGGGAGTTGAGGAAGGTCACCGATCGATTGATCGCGGCGACGGATCACCACTGATTTGCTGAAGAATGTCCGGGGGTAGCCCGGAGGCTAGTTACCTTTCTTGCGCGGCCAAGAAAGGTAACCGAAAGAAGGCCGCCCCGGAGCCGCGCCCCGATTCACGGGGTGCCCCTGCGCTGCCTGATTCGAAAAGGCGGCTGCGGAACTCGACCTGGTGAGGCGCACACGACGCGCCTCCCTGCGGGACTCGAACAGTCCTCGCCGAAAACTCCTTATCGAATCGAGCTGCTCGGCGCGTCTCAAGGGGACCCTTCGCGAGCGCCGTGCCAATGTCACATAGCGATTGGCTTAGATGGCATATGAATTAGACCGCCGGGCTACCCCCGGCAAAGATATTTATTGCGGAGGGTCCGCGCGAAACGCGCGCCAATCATCTTCAACACGCTTCGCGAAATTCTCGGCGAGCTGGATGAGCGCCGGCCGCCAAGCATCGACGTTTCGTCCGAACGCGGCAAGTTCTCGAGCAGTTGAAGCCCCGAGCCAGCCGCTGGTTCGCAACTGGTCCCACGCCACGATGCTTCCCATTGCAGTCACGAGGCGGTGCAGGTCGGCGAGGCGGGGCCTGGGCTTCTCCAGGCTGAACCGGTCTTCATCCGGTTGCAGGCCGCGCAGCACGAACGGCTTGCCGTTCAGTTCGACCGCGTGAAGGAAGGCGAAAGGCACGGCCTGCATGCGGCGCTGGATGGACACCACGCGATCGGTTTCGCTTTTCCATCGCGGCTGCGCGGCCCGGACGTGATCCGCGAGTACCGACCGTCTCGCTTCCTTCAGGTCGAGCAGGTAATTGCGATCAGGCGAGCCCTTGCCTTCGACCAGCAGCACATAGCGCTCGACGCCAAGGCTGCCCGTGCCGGTAATGCGCCGGGCCGAATCGAGCAGCGTGAAGAATTCCGGATCCGGTTGGCCTGCCGCGAACCGCGCCATGAACTTGCGCAATGCCTCTTTCTCCGCCGCGCTGGCCGGCAGCGCCTTCTTGCCGTCGATGCGCAGGCTGCGCCTGCCGTTGCGAACGTCCGTGCGGCTGTCCAGCCATTCGGTGCGCTTGCGGCTGCTGGCGACGTCGAGCAGGTTGTGAACGGGTTCGCGTGCGGTGTCTCGATCGATGCTGCGTGCTTTTTCATCCTGCAGCGCGGAGGCGTACGCCGTTGCAAATGCATTGCAAAGCGACAGCGCGTCGTCTTTTCCCCATTCCAGCTTGCCGGCGGCAACCAGGATGCTGCTCATGAGGCGCACGGGGTCGGTGTAGCACGGCGCGGCGCATGCTTCGTCGAAATCGTTGATGTCGAAATAAACTGAGCGGTCATCGCCTTTGTAGCAACCGAAGTTCTGCAGGTGCAGATCTCCGCAACTCCAGGCCATCGGCGCTGAACTCGACCAGAACACACGCGGTGCCTCCGACCAGAACAGGTGGCAGGTGCCGCGGAAAAACGAAAAGGCGTCCTTGCGCAGCGCCTTGTACTTCAGCGCCAGGCGCTCGGAATCGCGTCCCGCGTTGAAGCGCACGATCGCGGAGGTGACGTCCTGGCTGGATTCTATGGGCATGGAGAAAGGCGTGACGGGTCGCGCCAGGCAGCATGCCATGCCGCCTCGAAAATTGCCCTTGCGTCGGGCGCGTGCGTCACCCCCCCATCGGGGCGCGAGGCGGGCGGCATCGATATCGGCGGTGCCGCCCGCCGGCTTGCTCAGTGCAGGATGTCCGCCCGCCGGTTCTGGCTGTAGCTTTCTTCGTCCTTGCCCAGCGCGATGGGCTTTTCCGATCCGAAGCTGACCGTCTTGATGTGCGCGCCGTCCACGCCGAGCAGCTCGAGCGCCTGCTTGACGGCCTCGGCGCGGCGCGCGCCCAGCGCGAGGTTGTATTCGCGGCTGCCGCGTTCGTCGCAATTGCCCTGGATCTCGGCCGGCGTGCTTTTATGCGATTCGAGCCAGGCGGCCTGGGCTTTCAGCATCGGGTCGTATTGCTCCTTGATGATCGATTTGTCGAAGTCGAAGTAGACGCTTCGCTGCAGCGGGTTCTTCGGCTCGTCGCCGGCAGCCTGGCGATTGCCGGCCTCATCGCGGTTCGATGCGCCGCCATTCTCGGGGAACACGAGTTGCGCGTCGTCCGGTCCCTTGGACGCCGTGCGCGGCGGACTGGATTGCGTTGCCTCGGGTGCCGCCTGCGTCGCGCTCGTGGAACTGGCGGCCGTCGCCGTGGCGGGCGGCGCGGCGCTGTCGGCCTCGATGCCCTGCTTGTCCGTCTCCTGCCCGGCTCGCAGCTTGTTGATGTTGGCTTCTTCGGTGGCCAGCGCGCGTTTCTCCGCTTCGATTTCCTGGCTGCTGATCGTCGTGGGACTGGCGGTCGAGTCGTTGCCGGCCGAGCGGGCGGGTGTGTCCTCCTTCATGTCGGACGACTCGGTGGCCTGCGCCTTGACCGGGGGCGCCGGCTCGGGCTGGGCGGAGGCGGCCGACGCCGGCGCCGCGGGCGGCGCGGCTGCGGTGGCCTTCGCGGGCGCGGCCGCATCGTCCGTCATGCCCATGCCGCTGCTGCTTTTCTGCGTCGTGGCGCATGCGCCCAGCATTCCGGCGACGCATGCAGCAACGGCAACCCTCGCGACGTCCATCGCAAAATCATGCTTCATGATCGTTTCCCCCTTTTTAAATACCCTCACTTGTTCAATGCGGCTAGCAACTGCTGGTCGGACAACATGTCCTTCAACGCCGCCGACACCGCATCGTTCACCAGGCGGGTGCTGTCGTTGATATAGATGGGTCCGGCGGAATTCATGGACTGGTTGATGGTGTACCTTCTTTCGAAGTGCGACCTGCCGTTTTCGACCTGCGCCGCGACTTCGGCGTGCAAGGTCGTCAGGAAATCGAACGCGCGCTTGTCGGACTCGAGCTTCAGGGACGCTATTTCGATCTTCAGGCTGGGTTCCACGCCTTCCGCATACGGCGCGACCTTGTAGCCGATGCCGGACAGCGCGTCGGAAACGCGCGAATAGATTGCGGGAGAGGGATCCTGGCTCACCGATACGTCGACCATTTCGCGGTTGGGATCGCCCACTTCGCCCAGCTTGCTGGTCGGCCGCGCGTCGGAAACCGCCACGCCTATGGTCCTGGCGTCGCCGGTCTGCTCCCGGCCCAGGTCGAATCTGGGATCGATCCTCACGTTCTGCGGCTGCAGGGCGCAACCCTGGATCATTGCGAGAATGCCGATCGAAATGCACAACCAACTTGTAATTTTCATTTTGAATCCCCGTGGTTGATGAGCAATGCTGCCGGTACGGGCGCGCGCAGGATCAAGGCAGGCGACTGTCCGCAGTCGTTCCACGTAACGGCTGCATGTCGCGCCGGTTGACAAGGCCGCATACACGGGCCGGGACGGGAGCCGTCACGGCAAAAAAAATCGCCCTTGCGGGCGAAGTGAACAGGGGAGATGGAGAACCCGGTGCATGATTTTGGACAAATTATATTTGCACCAATATAAATTCTAGACCGGCTTACGGCAGGATTTCAAGGCCTCGCACGAGCTCTGGCGGCCGGAGCCTGGAATTGCCGGCAACGCCGGCGATGTGCAAACCGGATACCATCCGCTGCTCAGCATCACCTTGGCATTGATCTGTCGATGAAATCCGGCGAGCGGGGCAAGTCAGGAACAGTGAAGGCAAAGGCCGGAATGAAAGCGGCCCGGAAGCCGGCCCGCGCCGGGACCGATGACCTGCCGATCGAAGTCCTGCGCCGTTTCCGGGAGGTATTCCGGGCGGCGAAGCTGCACTTCGCCAGGGTCAAGCGGACGGCCGGTGTCAGCGGCGCCCAGCTCTGGGCCCTGTCGGAAATCCATGCCCGGCCCGGCATCCGGGTGACCGAGCTTGCGCAGAGCATGTCGCTGCACCAGTCCACCGTCAGCAACCTCATCGAGAAGCTGGCTTCCTCCGGCCACGTGCAGCGCCTGCGCGAAGCGGGCGACAACCGGATCGTCCGGCTGCGGCTGACCAGCGCCGGGAAAAAAATCGTCGTGCGCGCGCCCGGCCCGGCGCGCGGTGTCCTGCCCGATGCGCTCGAGCGCATGGACCGTCGTTCCCTGAAGCAGCTATCGACGGCGCTCGATGCCCTCGTCGGCGCGATGAAAGTCAGGGCGCCAAGTGCCACGAAAACCCACCTGGAAGATATCTAGCCGGACGCGGGCGTTTTTCTTCGGGCCAGCATGAGTCCGAAGCCGAGCAAGGCCGCAGGCAGCCAGACCCACAGCAGTTCGGACGCGAGCACTGTCAAGCCTCGCGCGGAGAGCAGCCAACCCGCGCCGATGTACGAGACCTCGATCACCCGCCAGGGTGCGTAGAACCTTTCGTCCGAGAACGGCCACAGGAAGGCGATGCCGTTGCCGCCGTTGGTGAAGCTGTCGAGCACGCCGTGGGAAGCGGTGGATACGAAGACATAGAGGAAGGCGACGAGCGCCGGCGTTCGCAAGCTTCGCGCGGCGAATGCGCAGGCCAGCGCGACGCCAAGCGCGAACGCAAGCGAATGCGTGAAGCCGCGATGCGCGAACTGCGTGCCGCGCTCGACGCCGAGCTGGATGCCGATGACGTCGAGGTCCGGCAGGATCGCCGCGACCACGCCGGCCAGCAGCAACCGCCTCGGGATGATGTTGCTGCCGAGGCCCACGCCGATTGCCAAGGGAACGGCAGGGTGCGTCAGGATGGTCGGCATGGCCGGACGCCGGCGCCGTGTGCTGTCGCTCGCAAAGTCCCGGCGGCGATCACACCGTCGCGATCGCCTCCATCGCGACCAGCACGCCGGGAATGTCCGCGCCGAACCTCACCATCGCGCGCGCCGGCTTCGCGCCGGGAAAGAACTCCGCGTAGGCCTCGTTCATTTCCTGGTAGAGGTCGGTGCGCACCAGCAGCACCGTGACCTTCACGATCTTCTCCATCGAGCTGCCCGAGGCTTCGAGGATCATCTTGATGTTGCGCAGGCACTGGCGGGTTTGCTCGTGCATGGTCTTGCCCTCGACCTCGGTCGGCTTGCCGCCCGGCTTCACCGGGATCTGGCCGGAGACGAATACGAAGCCGTTTGCCACGACCGCATGGGAATAGGGGGAATGCGGGGCGGCATAGCCGGGGATTGCGGTGATGTGTTTGATAGTCATGGGCAGGTTCCAGCGTTTTCCGAGAATGGATCCGCGCAAGATTACTTGAAAATCTGCCGGGGGTAGCCCGGCGGCTAAGTACTTTTCTTGCGCGGCCAAGAAAAGTACTCAAAAGAAGGCCGCCCCGGAGCCGCGCCCCGTTTCACGGGGTGCCCCTGCGCTGCCTGATTCGATAAGGCGGCTGCGGAACTCGACCTGACAGGGCACACACGACGTGCCCTGTCATGGGACTCGAACAGTGCTCGTCGACTTCCCCACATCGAGGCGAGCTGCTCGGCGCGTCTCAAGGGGACCCTTGGCGAACGCCGTGCCAACGTCTGAGGGCGATTGTTCTGGTAACAAGATAAAGAGCGTCAAGCCGGCTACGCCCGGCCTCCTTTACGCACTGCTAGCAGGGGCGTATCGTCAACCGCATGACGAATGATCTTTTCATCCTTGTTCGATGACCTCGCAGCCCTCAACCCCTGATCCCGTCTGCCGCACCTGCGGCGTGCCGTTCGTCGTTCCGCCGGAGCGGCTGGCCGACGCGGCGACGTTCATCGAGGAGGAGTCTGCGCGCTGCGCGCGCATGCAGGAGATCCAGGGCCAGCGCCAGTCGCTGGCGGAACGCATGCAGTCGGGCATTGCCGGCTTGATGGGAAGCGAACCGCTGGATACCGTCGACATGCTTTCGCAGCGACGGAGTCTCGCGCATCTCGACGAGACGCTGAAGTCGGAGGCCGATACGTTGCGGTGGACGATGCGGCATACGCCGAAATATCCGGTGGCGAGGGAAAATTAGTCGGCAAACTGAGGAACATTACTAGGCAGTTCAGGACGAGAAAAGCCCGGATGACCGGGCTTTTTAATTCATTGATCGGCTTTCAGCGCCTGACCGCGCGCCAGCGCAGCGACTTTTTCTTCCCCTTGTGACGCGCCGAGCAGCTCGACTCGACGAGGGGAAGTCGACGAGCACTGTTCGAGTCCCGCAGCAAGGCATGTCGTGTATGCCTTGCCAGGTCGAGTTGCGCAGTCGCCTCGTCGAGTCAGGCAGCGCAGGGAGACCCACTGACAAGTGGGCACGGCACCGGGGCGGCCTTCTTTTGAGTACTTTTAGTTCCGGTATAACCTGCTTGACTGGCTAGCCACTTCTCGGGAATTTAGTTGCGGCCTGACCAGCCAAGCTGGTTAGCCTCCACTGAAATCTTCGATTTTCTTGGCCGACGCAAGACAACCGGAGGTTGCGGCACAGGGTCATGCGGCGTACCGCCATCATCTCCCCTCGATGCGGTCGCCGCGTTAGCCGGAGCCAAAAGTACCAAGCTGCCGGGCTACCCCCGGCCTGTGGCTTTACCGTGATTCAAGAGCGGCGTATCTTCATGACAAACGACTGTCGTCAAAAGAATTTATTGTCTATGCATTTCCTAGAACCGACATAACCGATTGCTGTTTCCTCACTAAACTCAATTGACTTGGTGAATTATGGCTAGACCTCGAGTATTCATTAGTTCGACCTATTTCGATTTGAAAACTATTCGGGATGATATCGACAGATTCGTGCGAGAAAAAGGATTTGAAGCCATAAGACATGAACGAGGCCAAATTGCATATGGACGAGAGGAACAGCCGGAAAAATACTCATACCGAGAAATTGAATTTTGCGACATCCTCGTATGCATAGTTGGTGGCAAGTACGGATCTGTTTCATCGTCTAATACATATTCCATCACTCAAAAGGAATTAAAAACGGCGTTCGAATTGGGAAAGCAAGTTTATATATTTGTTGAACGAAGTGTTCACTATGAGTACAGGGTATGGCATGCGAACAAAGATAACAAAGGTGTGAAATTTACAGCTGTCGACAACCCTAAGATCTACGAATTTTTGGAGGAAATTTATGCTCTACCGCGAGGAAATCCGATTTTTGAATTTGATATCGCCGCGGATATAGCCAATTTGCTCGAGGAACAATGGGCGGGACTTTTTCAACGGCTACTGATGGAAGAGTCGACTAAGTCACAAACGACCTTAATCGGAGAACTGCAGAATAGCTTGCAGACAGTTGGCAAACTGGTGGAATTTCTAACTGAGGCGCGCGATCAAGGGGATGCGGCGATCCAGCAAATTCTATTCAGTAACCATCCCATGTTCGGTCAACTAAAGAGATTGTTCAAGAACAATTACCGAATTTATTTCCAGAATATTGAAGAGCTAGACGAATGGCTTTTACATGCACGATCTTATGAACGTGTAAAAGAGGAAAATTGGGATTCTCCTAAAATCATGGAATGGGCTCGGATTCACGATCTAAAAAAAGGAAAGGAACAGAGGGTTTTACGGGTCAGTAAAAGTGTATTCGGACAAAATGGAGATTTGAAGGTAATCAATGCTTCAAATTGGCAGGATGATTGGGTCACGCTAACTGTGAATCCGAGCATTGATCAAAATAAGATCGTGGAGGACGACATTCCGTTCTGAGATACAGAATCGATTGAGTGGTGAATTCATGCTATGTGCGGCCGCTACGTCAGCCCCGAACAAGCCGAGATCGAACGCTTCTGGCACATCGGCCGGCATAACAACAATCCCTTCCAGCGCCGCTTCAACGTTTCCCCGACGCAGATCATCCCCATCCTCCGGCTCGATCGCGAGACCGGCGAGATCGAGCTGGTCAACGCGCGCTGGGGCCTGATCCCGAACTGGTGGAAGGACGCGAAGCCGCCGCGCACTTCGCACAACGCACGCGCGGAGGAGGCGGCGACGAAGCCGATGTGGAAGGGCCCGCTTTCGCGTTCGCGCTGCCTTGTGCCCGCCGTCGGCTGGTACGAATGGAAGACTGTCGAGAAACCCGATCCGGAAACGGGCGAGATCAAGACCGTCAAGCAGCCGCATTTCTTCCACCTGCCCGGCAATCAATTGTTCTCGTTCGCCGGCTTGATGGCGACCTGGAAATCGCCGGACCGGGATGAGCCGGTGTTGAGTTGCACGATCCTGAGCCAGGGGTCGGTGGGCCCGGCCGCGGAAGTGCACGAGCGCATGCCGGTCGTGCTGACGCCCGAGGCGGAACAGCGCTGGCTGGACCAGGCACTGACCGATCCGGCCGCGGCGATTGCAGCGGCAAGGCGAGACGCCGTCACGAATATCCTGCACTATCCCGTCGGCGCGCAGGTCAATGCCTCGAAGAACGAGGGCGCCGAACTCATGCAGGAGCAGAAGTAGCCAGCGCGCCAGTCCCTGGGAGGGGAGTCATGCTTGTCCGCATCGTCGCATTCGCGTTGCTGTGCGTCGTGCCGGCCAGCCCGCTGTTCGCCATTACCGGCGGCGTTGCCGTCGACGACGTGCTGTCGGGAAACGTCGCGACGGATGCGGCTGACCAGTTCGCGCTTGCACGCGCAGTCGTCGGGTCCACCGTCTCGCTCGGGCGCCTGAATGCCCAAGGCAACATCGTCTCCGCCTGCACGGCGACGATCATTCATCCGCGCGTCGTCCTCACTGCGGCGCATTGCGTGCCGGAGGCGCCGAGCGCATCGAGCCGCATCGTCCTTTACTTCGGCGCATTCGGCGGTGCCGTGCGGCGCGAGGGCCTCGACGTTTCGGTCCATCCTCGGTTTGCCGACGCATCGCGAATCCCGAAGCGGGGCAACGCGCAAGCAACGAGCAAGAAGGACAGGATCGATGCGGCGCGCACGTCTGCCGATCTCGCGCTGGTGCTGTTGCACCGGCCCGCACCCGCACCCTACCGGGCCGTGCAGGTCGTGCCGCCGGGTTTTCGCGACAGCCGCCAGGCCAGGAAGATCATTGCCGGGTTCGGCCAGACCAGCGGCGAGGGCAAGTCCGAATTTCCCAGGCTGCATTTCGCGGAAGTAATCGGCAACACGCGCATCGACCAGGGCGCGAGCGGCAACAGCGAAATCGTGCTGATGTCGCGCTTCAGCCAGGGCGCGCGCGTGAGCACGTGCAGCGGCGATTCCGGCGGCCCGGTGTTCGTGGTCGACCCGGCAGGCGGGCTGCGGCAACTCGCCGTTGCATCGGCAGCCGACGAGCATTGCCGCGGCGCGGAAGTCTTTGCCTCCATCGACAGCGAGCGGCGCGCGCTGCGCGCGATGTTCGAAAGCCTGATGCAGGGCGAGCAGGGCGGTCACGACGATCCGTTCTGAACTGTGCACCGAAAGATCGCAGGGGTGCCGCGCCATGGATCGCCCGCGAATTTCCCGGCCGATCCACTGTCAACCCCGCAGGCGATGAAACGTGAATAGCCCGGGGCGACAGGTCGTCGCCAATCGTCTACGCTTCGATGATGGAATTCGATAAATACTTGGAAGTCCCGCAGGCCTGGTACCGCCGCGGTCGCCGCGCCTGGTCGCCGCGCCTTTGGCTGAGGCGAGTCGTGCTGTGGATAGGCGCGATCGCCGTCGCGGTTGCCGCCATCCTGTTCGCGCTCGGCTCCGCGCGCATGATCGACCTGCATCACAGGCTGATCGCCGCGCTTCCCTGGCTGACATTCGTCATTGCCCCGCTGGGGCTGATGGCGGTGGCCTGGGTCACGCGCCGGCTCTTCCCGGGCGCGCAGGGCAGCGGCATCCCCCAGACCATCGCCGCGTTGCAGATTGCGGACGAAGCGTCGCGCTCGCGGCTGCTGTCGCTGCGCATCGCGGCCGGCAAGCTTGGTTTGACGCTGGTCGGCCTGCTGGCCGGCGCCTCCGTCGGGCGCGAAGGGCCGACGGTGCAGATCGGCGCGGCGATCATGCATTCGCTGGGCAGGCTGACGAAATTTTCCCGGGTCGAGGTCGACCGCGGCTTGATACTCGCGGGCGGTGCCGCGGGCGTGGCCGCCGCGTTCAACACGCCGCTCGCCGGCATCGTGTTCGCCATCGAGGAGATGAGCCGCTCGTTCGAAAGCCGCACCAGCGGCACCGTGCTCACCGCGGTCATCATCGCCGGCATGGTCTCGGCGTGGTGGCTCGGCAACTACACCTACTTCGGCCGCACGTCGGAAATCCTGCGCGAGGGCCCGGGCTGGATCGCGGTGTTGTTGTGCGGCGTGGCGGGCGGATTCGCGGGCGGCCTGTTCAGCCAGGTGCTGATTGCGTTTTCCCGGGGCCTGCCGGGCGCGATCGGGCGCCTGGCGCGCGAGCGTCCGATCCTCTTCGCGGCCATCTGCGGGATTGCGCTCGCCGTCATCGGCTTCGCATCCCATGGCTCGACATACGGCACGGGCTACGAGGAGGCGAAGCACATCCTGGAGGGCTCCGACGATCTTCCGGCCAGCTACGGCGTGCTCAAGCTCGTCGCGACGTTGATCTCTTATCTCAGCGGCATTCCTGGCGGCATCTTCGCGCCGTCGCTTGCCGTCGGCGCCGGCATCGGTTCCAACCTGGCGGACTTCGCGCCCTATGCGCCCGCGGGCGTGATGGTCGTGCTCGGCATGGTGTCGTATTTCTCCGGCGTGGTGCAGGCGCCGGTCACGGCGTTCGTGATCGTGGTCGAGATGACGGACAACCACGACATGATCCTGCCGCTGATGGCGGCTTCCCTGATCGCGGCGGGATGCTCGCGCATCGTCTGCAGCCAGCCGATCTACAAGGCGCTGGCGGAGCAATTCGTGCAGCGGGCGCAGCCGGTCGCCGCGCTCGAACGGAAGGCCGCGGACGGCATTCCCCCGCAGCAGTAAGCCGCCAGGAAGTCGCGTAGCTGCCGTGGCCAGGCCGGTAATTGCTACCGCGACGGCCTGCACGTTTTTCTGCAATGAAATCCTCCCATGCTGGTAGCTGCCGCCGCCGACTTGCGGTAACGCCTGCTTTTCAGGGGTTTATCCTCGTCGCGACGGCTTTCTCGAGCGGCGGAACGTCAATTGCTTTGAAGCTGGATGCCGTAGCCGCCGGGCGGGCGTGGATTCGCCCTCTGGATGGGCGCGGCATTCAATATTCGAGGAGGAAAAGCATCATGAAAGAAACGATCTCGAAGGAAAGCCAGGGCGCAGCCAGCCAACGCCCGGCAGCCCGGCGCAAATCGCCGGAGGAAAGATGGGTCGAGCCGACCGATGTCTACCGGCCCGCGGATTCGATACCCGAATCGGAGCCGACTCGCGAGGAACGCATCGCGGTGAGCGCGTATTACAAGGCCGAGCGACGCGGATTCGCGGGCGAAGCCGAACTCGACGATTGGCTCGAAGCCGAGCGCGAAGTCGATGCGGATGCGCCAGGCGGCATGCAGAACGAAGAAGAGCGGTAAGGAATCTGCCGGATGCGCCGGCGAGGATTGCCCGATCAAAAGGCCAGGTAAGGGCCCGAACCTCCGGGCGTGGCTGCTCCGTCCAGGGCCAGGAACACGCTGCGCCCGAAAAAGAAGGGCAGTCCCCAATCGAAGGTCGCATTGACGGGATCGGTGCCTGCGAGATTGTTGTACGCGAAGGCGAACGGCCTCCCTGCGAACAGCGACTCGGCATTTGCGACCTGGAAGCTGACAGGAATGTTGGTGCCGCCCGGTCCGCGATTCGTCGCGTTGAAGGTTTGCGTCGAGGCCGGGCAATAGAAATCGGCGCTGCTGCCGCAGACCGCGATGCCGCTGGAAAAGAAATACGCGTTCGATCCCGAATCCATGAAGCTGTGCGCGTAAGTCGTCCCGTTCACGACGGTGGTGAACGTCGCCGTCGCGGGATCTACGTCGAGTATGCGCGCGCTGCCCAGCCCGTTGTTGCCCTGCGTGCCGATGCCGAATGCCAGCGTTCCGTCAACGCGCGACGCGCCGGCGGCGGCAATCGCAGGCAGGTCGATGACGAAGCCGTTGTTGTTGACGGCGAAATGCCCGACCGGATTCTGCAGTTGCTGGGCGAGCGGCAGCGCGGTTGCCGTGCAGGTGCTGGAAGGGCAAAGAAAATAAATGTTGAGCGCACTTTGCGCGCAACCCGTGCCGCAATCCTGCCGGAAGACGTCGAGGCCAAGGATGCCGTTGGCGCCCATCGTGGCAACGGTGTCGATCGAAGCGCCCGTGTTGCTGCAGCCTGCGGGGATCGTGGAGAAAGCCGGATCCGCGACCACCTGGATCGGAATGTTCGCCGCTGTCTCCGAGGCCATCTTCACGTCGGCCAGCTTCACCGGCCCCCAGGTAAAGCCCGCCGCGAATTGCCCGCATTCGACCACGGGCGTGCCCCCACTCGTCGATTGCGGCAGCGCGAGCGAGGAAGACAGCACGGAATTCAGCAACCGGAGCCCCACCGACCCGGTATCGACGAGCACGTGGTCGATCGACTGGCACCTCGAGGTGCCCGGCGCACAGACGGTAACGGTGGTGAAAAGCAGGTTGACGTTCGCCGTCGGGCCGCTCTCGACGACGATGCCGGCGACGTTCGGGCCCTGTTTCCCGGCCGGCGTGCTACTGCCGCCCCCGCCGCCTCCGCAGCCGGGGATGGAAAGCATCACGCTCACGGCCAGGGCGGCCGCGGTCTGCCATGAAAGCAAATCGTTCCCCCGAATTACTGGATTTCATCGACCGATACCCCGGCGGGCATCAACTGCGGAAGATATGCCATCCCGGTGAACGCACGCATGTGGCCGCGGGATTGCACGACCAGGTCCGGATCATTGACGCCGCGATTTCGCCGGTCACCGCTTTTGGCGGCCCTCTCGTACCTATCGAAATAACTTCCCAGGATTTGTCGCAGGTCCGGCATGACCGGCCCCTGCCACGCTATCGCAAATACCTTACCCGTCTGCGATACGAATTCCCTGACAAGAGTTCCTGAAGCGGCGCGAATTTCATGGACGGCGTACTTCGCGGCCTGGGTTGGGGTTGCCGTGGCATTCATCGAGGCGCTGTCCGACGCGATGGACTGCACGTCCTCGCCGAGCGTCGCATGGGCGGCGCAGGGCAGCGCCAGCGAAGCGACGGCCAGCAGGATGGATGCAGACTTGATCACGCGGTGCCGGCCGGAAGACAGCGTCACCGGCCGGCCGAATGGAGGGGCCGCCTCCTCGTGCACCACCAACTCAGCGGACGGTATAGCCGCGGCCTTCGAGGCAGGCACTCATCGCCCGGCCATAATCGCTCAACGCGGAGGGCGGATGGTTGTTGTAGCGCATGTCGGGATCGTAGCCCGAGCGCTTGGTTGCCCAGTCGCCGCATTCGGTCTGGTCCGAGGCGAGCTGCGCATCGCTTTGTCCCTTGCTGGGATACACGAACCAGCGTCCGGCGACCGGTTGGGGCGGCGGCGCGGGACTTACCGTTGCCGGGGCTGCGTTCGAAATCTGCGGCGGCGCGCCGGTGGCGGGGCCGAGTTCTTGCACGCCGTTGCTTTGCGCCTGGTAGCTGGGTTGGTTCGCGACCACGTACGTCGGCGGGTTCTGCACGTAGACCGTGGTCTGCTGGGGATAGTAGTAGCTCGGGGCGTAGCTGCGGGAGTAGTAATACGGCCAGGCGATGGCGGCGCCCACGATCAGCGGCGCGGTCCACCACCAGTAGCCGCCGTGCCAGCCGGAATGGTAATAGCCGCCGTGGTAGCCGCCGTGATAACCGCCCCAGCCATAGCCGCGTCCGGCCTCGGCGCTCGTGGCCACCAGCCCCATGATCAGTGCGACAGCAAGCAGGATCTTTTTCATGAATTTCCTTTCAAGCAGAAAGGGACGAAATGCTGTTGGAGAGGATAACGCATACCAGTGATTCCGGTGGACGATGCGCGAATTCCGCCTCGCCCCGATCGTTGTTTCAGGCGAAGAATGCCAATTCGCATCCGCAATTTTGGGCTGGGGGAAGTGGTCAGAATTCCTATAGCCGAATTTTCCTTTTTTCCGACAATAGTTTGACGATATCCGGCCGATCAAGCGCTGTCGAGTAGTCGAGGACGGTTCGATCTCTGAACGAAGCTTGCGGATCTGCATTGTTTTCCAGCAGGAAACGGATGGTAGGCAGGTCGCCGGCCAGAATGGCCGACAGCAAAGGCGGCGGTGTGCTCTCGCTGCTGGCATTCACATCGGCCCCCATCGAAACGAGCAGTTGCACCATCGGCAGGTTCGATCCGAGTGCGACCCTGCTCAATAGAGTTCCCAAATCTGCTTTGGTGCCGTGCTGCATTAATAGTTTCGCCATCTCGATGTGGGATCCCGCGATAGCCAGGCCGAGAGGCGAATTTCCCCTTTTGTCCACGTAATTCGGTTCCGCACCGTTTTCCAGCAGTCTCTTCACCGCCTCAATGTTTCCGTGCCCGGCGAAATGGCCTATGGCTCTTTCCCCATCGGCGTTCTGCGAATTGACTTCGGCGCCCCGTGCCACCAATTCCGCGGCTACGCTTCCCGCGTTCCCACGTCCAGCCAGGATGAGCGCCGTATTGCTTTGACCATCCGCGACATCGACGCTACTTAACCCGCCTGCGTCCAGCAGGTCGCGTACGAGATCCTTGCCGGGATCGAACTGTGCCGCCGTTAGAAAAACCTCGTCCATGCGGATTTCGCATTGCTGCAACAGGCGGGCGAGCTTTTCCTTTTTGGCCGCTGCTGGCGCTGGTTCTCTTGACCATTCAAAAAACCGAACGATTTCGAGGAAACGTGCGTTCGCGATTTGAGTTCGACTCGTGCTCAGTTCCGCCAACGCGGATCTGGCAGCACCAGGATCGCCTTTTTCGAATAGCAAGAGCGTCGCGAGCCGGCGAACGGGATTCATGATGCAGGATTGCAGTAGCGCTCCGGACCTGTACCGCCTCTGGGCATCGTCCAGCTTGCCGCTCTTTCGGAGCAAATCCCCCAACGAGACCGCTGCAATTGCCCGGAGTTCTGGCGCCGAACTGATTTCGATCACTTTCTCGAGGGCGCGCTGCGCTTCGAGATCGTTGTTGATGTGCTCGGATATCAAGGCTCGCATGAACAGGGATTCGTCCTGGGGCACGCCCAACTTCATTGCTTCTGCCAGATGTTTGACTGCGCTGAATGGATCGCCGGCGTTCAGTTCGGCTTTTGCGAGAGCAAGTTGGGCGCGGCCGGTTGGCGGCTTTAATTCTGCTGCACGCCGAGCGAGTTGGATGGGTTCCAGGGCGTTTGAATTGAGTGGTTGCCCAACCTGGAGCCGCTTCAGCTTGAACTCGGCCGCCGCAGCCCAGGCGTACGGATTCATGGGTTCAGTCCCCAGACGGCTATCCACATTGACCTGGATTTGCTTGATCGCGGTACTGGTCAACGAGCAATCGCACTCGAGGTCCATGACGAATCGCCGGGTTTCCGGTTCGCCGAATTCAAACTGCCCGCTTTTTTTCGGTGCTGCGGAAATGATGTCCGCTGGATCGTAGAAATCGAAGCAATTGTGCTTTACGAGAAATGGTTCCGCGGCTAGCGCGGCAGGCACGGAAACATAGAGAATCGCCAGGATCGCCGTCGGGCCGGATGGAATCATCCGTGGCCTATTTTTCAACATTGCCCTTCCGCGCATCGCGGATCATCTGCAGACTGCGTTCCAGCTCGTGCGATCGCCAGTCCCGAAATCCCGTTTGCAGTATGGGGCCATAGAATTCCACGATGTCCTTGCCCTTGAGCCTGGTCATTGGATTGGCCCCATTGTCGAGGAGATAGCGCACCTGGTTCGAATCGTAAACGGCCACGGCGAGAAAAGTGAGGCCGTCGGTATCTTCGGCGTTGATGCCAACGTGACCGTCGGCAATGAATGCCTTCAGCATTTCGAGTCTGTCCAAGCCTGGATTGGACCGCGAATTCGTCGTGCCGACCGCAAAAAAAGCCAGCGCAGGCCCCGCTGACGTGGGCGCGAGGGGATTCGCCTGGTGCCTCAAAAGAGCCCTCATCATCGCAATTTGATTGCTCTGGGCCGAAAAAATGCAAATGTGCAAAGGTGTTGAACCGGATTTGTCGCGAACATTGGGCCTGGCGCCCTGGTCGAGCAGATATTCGACCATTTCGACATCCGCCGAGAATATCGCGTAGAACAGTGCCGTTCGTGCCCATTGATCCTCGGCGTGGATGTTTGCCCCCGCTTCAAGTATTTTTTTCAAAAGGGGCAGATTGTCATTGAATGCGGCATTGACCAATGCCGAACAACAGCCGATGTAGAAGCGGCTAGTGCCGCTCCCGATGGTATTCAAATTGGCGATGATCCGATAACGCAGCATCGCTTCGGCAATCGGTGTGAGGCCATCGAATGCCGCCGATTCCACGAACGCATCCTCCAATGACATTCCGGTTTCGAGCGCAATCTTGTCGAGCGCGGCTCTGTTGCCGTTTTTCGCGGATAGCGACCATTCGAGATATGCGGCAAGGCTGTAGCAGCGTCCTGCGTCTCTTGTCGGACTGTCGCCAGATCGGAATCCAAGTTCCAGATACTTTCGGCCCTCCTGAATATCGCCCTTGGTCTCGACGAGAAAGCAACCATAGTTCATTTTCTTCGCCGAACCGGAGGCATCTAGCCTGATGGATTTTTCCAATGCGGCGGCCATTCTTTGTACATCCGCCCGCCTTTCGGAAGGTATGCGCTCCGGATCCGAGAGCGCGTGGTATACCCACATGTACATGTTTGATTTGCGTATCGGATTGACGAACGCATCGGCGGCCTGATCGAAAAAATCGGCAGCCACTTGAAACCGCCGATTTTGCTGCATCGCCCGTCCCATGGCGTGCAACGCCTCAGGCTTTTTTGGTTCGAGCACGATGGCCCGGTTTGCCACTTGTAAAGCATTGGTGCCGTCCTTTTTTTCGACGTAAAGGTTGGTCAGCAGGATGTAAGCGTCGGCGACCTGATCATTCATCTTGATCGCCTGAAAGGCCAATGCGGTTGCTTCTTCGAGCGATCCCGGCTTGTTATAGGCGCCCCACTCCCTGAATTTGACTTCGCCGAGTGCGATCAGGGGATATGGGCTTTGGGGGTACGCTTTTCTGAATTCGGCAACGAGTTCGTACCCCTTTGAGATTGCCTCAGGTGAACTATTCGTCTGCAGAGCGTCGAAAATTACGTCGAATTGCCTCTGTTCTTCCGCGCTTGCGCGAGGCTGTTCGGAATTGGCCGGGAGAGATATGAACAATGGCAGGAGGGCTGCGAGCGATGCCAGGGCGCGCCGTGCCAGAATGGAGATAGTCCACGACGGTGAAAATCGCATTTGTCAGTTCCCTCGTCGAATGCCAAGAAAATATACGACGCGATTATATGATATGCGCATCAAGCGGACGCTTGGCTCTTCGCTTCTTGCGGGCATTGTCTAGCCGGATGTGAGGCTGCGAAATTCGACCGAGAACGTACTCGTTCGGCGTGCGCTCGAATCGAAAATCGGAGCAAGACCGCGATTCCGGGCCTGGTGAGCAATGTCGTCGCCGGATTTTGTGAGTGCATGTTGCGCTGCGCTGTGTGCTGGCGCATGATCGGCTGACCGCCCTTCCTTTCGCCCGCCATGAAGAAAACCCTCTATGAGATTCTCGGCGTCGATGCCGCGGCTAGCGGGGAGGAGATCGAAGCCGCGTACCACGCGCGCATCGACGAATTGAAACTCGCCACGCTGCAGGACCCCAACCGGCTGCGGGTTCTGCAGCAATCGAGGGATATCCTGACCAACCCGAACCAGCGGGCGACCTACGATGCTTCCATTCGTCGCGCGGAGCCAGATGCCGATATTTCCGATGTCCCAGCCGAACGGACTTTTTTGCAGCAGCGGGGCACCTGGCTGGCACTCGTGGTCGTAACCGCACTGCTCGCGGCATGGTGGACGACGCATCGGGAAGCGCCCGTGGTGGCGCAGGCAAGGAAGCCGATCCCGATCAAAAAAGCCGCGCCGGCGCTGTCACCCCAGGCGGCGAGCCCGCAGGCTGCGGAAGCCTCAGCCGTGGCGTCGGCACCGGTCCAGGTCGCGGACACGTCAGCGGACCCGGTGCTGGGCGACTGGGCTTGCACCGATGCGATTTCCGGACGCAATAGCAAGTATTCGTTTCGCGAGCACGGCGTGCTCTCCGTCACCTCCACCGAAGGCGCGGGAGAATATCGCTTCGAGCTGGCCGGCAAGACCCTGACGCTCGCGGATACCAGCAAGACCAGTATCCTGACCGCCGAGGAGCTCTCCGCGCGCAAGATGATCCTGAACACGGGCGCGGACGGACGACGCATCGTCTGCAAGCGCTAGCTGCGTCGCAAACCGGGTTGAATTTTCCGGCAGGCGTCGACGTCCCCGACGCCGGGCGCGCCCGGAACCGGCCTAGCGGTCCCTTACCACCCGACCGGATGAAGGTGAGCGAGAAATCGCGCGCGGTTCGTTGGCTGCCGAGCGCATGACCGTGGGGTTATGCCCGGGTTGATTGTTTTGCCCGATTTTCACGCCTGCAGCACCGGGATGATGATGGCGCGGACCGTTCAGGCAGTGCGTGCCGCAGCGCGCCGGATAGCCGACGATCGGATAGACGGGATATATCGGATATGCCGCCTCGTCGATGCCGGGCGGCGCCATGGCCGCAGCGTTCAGTTCGGCTTCGTAACGCGCTTCGTCGATGCGCCTGTCTTCGATCTCGCGCCGGTTGCGCGCGGCGACCATGGCGGCGAGCTCTTCCCTGTCGGCGCGTGCGCGTGCCTTCGCTTCCATGAGATCGCGCTCGCGACGCTTGTCGCATTCCTGCGTCGTGCAGGCTTGCGGAGTCGGCGTGGCGGCCACGACTTGCATGCCGTCGGGGCACTTCGAATCGGTGAACAGCGTTTTGCCGTTGGTATCCTTGCAACGCAGGATGTCCGCGTGCGCGATTGAGCCGAATGCGGTGAGTGCGAGCAGCAGGGCGGCGGAAAGTGTGAGGCGCATGATGGCGTTCTCCATGGCCATCGCCAGGTCGGGCGACGCCGATGAATCATGATCGCGCAACCCACGGGGGCACGCAATGCGCCGTAAGGCCGGGTGACACTTCGTTACGGCGAGGATCCGCGCTCCCGATTGCGAGTTCGAAAACGAAGCGGGCCGCGCCGGCGGCCCGCTTCCTGCCGGTACGGCAACCGGCGTCAGGGCTTGAGCTGCCCGCGAATCTCGCCGCCCTTGTGCGCGGCGCTGTGCACGTTCACGTACAGGTCGCCGGCCTTGTAAGCCTTGTACTGCGCATCCGTCAGCTTCGCGCCGGCGGGCACGGCCCATTCGTCTTCGCCTTTCTTCTCCAGCGGCACCGCGACGCCGCCGTTCTTGCCCGCGGCGCCCTCGTGGATGTGGGCCATCGTGCCCTGGATGCCGGTGGTTTTCACGCTGCCGCTGACCGTCTTGTCGTCATTGACGGTGATCGTGCCGGAACCCTTCGCTGCCGATTGCACGGGCGGCACTTCTTCCGAGCCGCTCAAGGTGACTTGCGAGGCCGCGGCGTTCGCCAGGCCGACGGCGGAGCCGAACAAGACCGCGATGGCCAGCGTGCTGCCTAGTACACCTGCCGTTTTCCGGGAATTCGCTTTCATCATTTCCTCCGTCGAAGTTGTTTGCGCCGCGATCGGCGACCCTCTGGTTCCGCGATTGAGACATCCGGCCGGATTGCCGAGTTCCGCCCATCGCCACAGCGACGGCGATAGTCGCGGAAAAGCGACATAACGGCAAGCGTACATGAGCGCGACATGCGGTTAGAATCCCCGACCACGACAATATGACCGTTGCAATCGCATGAGCATCGATGTTTCTCGCCAGCCGGCATCCTGCGGCGCGCTGATTCGCGGGTTGGACCTGGCCAGCCCGCTCGCGCCGGAGCAGGTGGCGCAGGTCCGCGCCGCGTGGCTGCAGCACCAGGTGGTCGCCTTTCCCGACCAGCCGATGGAAATCGCGGACATCGAGCGGTTTGCAACCTACATGGGCCCGAACGGGGAAGATCCATACATCGAGGCCATTGCCGGCCATCCTCGGGTGGTCCAGGTGAAGCGCGAGCCTGACGAGAAGGCGCCGATCTTCGCGGAAACCTGGCATTCCGACTGGAGTTTCCTGAAGGCGCCGCCGGCCGCAACCGTGCTGTACGGCAACATCATTCCGCCGACGGGCGGGGACACCATGTTTGCCAACCAGTACGCCGCCTGGGAGGCGTTGCCGGCCTCGATGAAATCGATGCTGAAGGACAAGCAGGCGGTGCATTCCGCGCGCAAGGGCTATGCGCGCGACGGCATGTACGGTGAAAAGGACAAGGGCCGCTCGATGGCGATCAAGTACGGCGATTCGGCGCTGAGGACGCAATTGCATCCGGTCGCGCGGCCTCATACCGAAACCGGCCGCCTCGCGCTGTTCGTCAGCCCCGGCTACACCATCGGCATCGACGGCGTGCCCGACGACGAAGCGGTGCCCATCCTCAAGGAGCTGTACGCGCACCAGGCCAAGCCGGAATTCCAGTATCGCCACAAGTGGGCGCCGGGCATGCTGATCATGTGGGACAACCGCTGCGTCATCCATGCGGCGACCGGCGGCTACGAGGGACATCGACGCCTGCTCCACCGGATTACCGTGGCCGACCGGACGCTGCAATAGCGCCGCCCCGGCAAATCAAGGGGAACTCCGGGTGCTGCGCGACGGACGAAGGGGAGGGGAGGCCATACCAGTTCAACACGGGGGAAACGAATTGAAAAAACAACTTCACTCTGTCCTTGCATCGCTCGCTGCCTGCGTGGCGTTCCTGGCCTTGAATGCGTCAGCCGCAGACAAGCTAGAAAACATTCCGCTGCAATGGAGCCCGACGTCGCCGATGACCGAGCGTCCGCCGGTCGACCTGCGCGGGCTCGACGGCGTCAGGATCCAGGTCGAGCCGTTCACCGACAAGCGCGACGATGCCGAGCTGATCGGCCGCAACCTGAACAAGGTGCCCATCCGCAAGGTCACCACGAGAGAGGACGTGCCGCGCTTCGTGACCTACCAGGTGAAGCAGCAATTGTCCGGCTTGGGGCTTACCGTGGTCGAGAGCGGCGGGACGTCGATCATGCGGGGCGAAGTCAAGAAGTTCTTCGCCGAGGAGAACAGCCGCTACAACGCCACCGTGGAATTGCGCGTGAGCATCGTCGATCCTTCGGGCAAGGTCCTGTGGGTGGTCGAAACCACGGGCACGTCGAGCCGCTTCGGCATCGGCTACAAGGCGGCCAACTACTACGAAGTGCTCAGCGACGCGCTGATTGGTGCGGTGCATGAGATGGTCCGCAACCCGAATTTCAAGCGGGCATTGACCGAAAAGCCGGCATCCAGCTCATAGCGGGCGCCGCAGCGGCGGCGGCGGCCGGTAAATCGGCCCCGCCGCCGCGCCCAGCCCGGATTCAGGACAAGCGCATCCGGGCGGGTTCGCCGGGCTTGACCGTATCTGAACGGGCGCGTATAACGGCGCTGCGGAATTCTCAAGCGTTGACTTTGCTGGTCGGTCGTAGCCCCGTAAACCCGGTACTCCTCAGATCTCCTTAATCTCTACTCTTGGTTTTCTCGCTTTCGGGGTTCAGCCCCACCCACAACAGCTTAAGGAAGACAGTCATGGCAACAGGTACCGTAAAGTGGTTCAACGACGCAAAGGGCTTCGGCTTCATCACCCCGGATGACGGCGGCAAGGATTTGTTCGCGCATTTCTCCGCGATCCAGGGCAACGGCTTCAAGTCGCTCAAGGAAAACCAGAAGGTGAGCTACGACAAGACGACCGGCCCGAAGGGCGACCAGGCGTCGAACATCCAGCCGCTGTAATCGAAGCGCTGGAACAAGAAAGGCCCGGGCAATCCCCGGGCCTTTTTCATTGCCGCATCCGGCTCGTCGCCGGAGTGTCCCGGCATCAGGCCACCGGACGATGGCCCATGTGGTGATGAAACTGCGATTTCCAGTACAGGTCGAAAATCGTCTTCTGCTCGGGCGACAGCACGTTCTCGAACGCGCGCGTGTCCTGCGCGACCTTTTGCAGCTTGTCCGCGCGATCGCGCATCATCTGCGACATGTGGTCGAGCTTCGTCGCGGTATCCGTGTCCGCCCGCGCTTCATGCTTGCGCGCATGCATTTCCTGCATCTTGTCCGACTTTTCCTTCGCACGCGCGAGCGCGCCGTCGGCATAGGTTTGCCACGCGACCTTCTGCTCGTCCTTCAGGTTGAGCTTCTTCGCGAGGTTGTCCAGGCTGCGCTGCGTGTGCGCGACCGGATCGAAGTGGCGGTGTTGTGCGTGCTGGCCGGCGGGGGCGCCGGCTGGCGCTTCGTCCGCTGCCGCCGCAAATCCCGAAGCGGCAAGCAGGCCCATTGCGATGATGCCGCTACGCAGGGTGAATGTCTTGCTCATGGTGATCTCCTGTTGAGAGTAAATGCCGCAAGCGGCTGCCGAATGCTTACGGCGATGGACGATGCCGGTTGCTGCTAATCCCTCAACGCCGCGTTCTCACGGCGCGTTTACGCGGGCGATGTAACGTAGTGAAACGGCTGTGAGGAAGTGACGAGTGACAGGTGACTTTGGCGCTGTTCGCGCCAGTGACAAGTGAAGAGGAAAAGCTGAAAAACCGGAATTCGGCTCACGTTACGCACACCCAATCTGCTCGTCACTCGTCACTCGTCACTCGTCACTCGTCACTTGATCGCGCCTCCGGGGAAGCGGTCCATGTTCTGGCGCGCGAACATCCAGCCCGGATATTCCGGCGGCAGCTTGCTCGCTTCGTCGAGGGATTTCAGTTCTGCTTCGGAAAGCCGGACATCGGTAGCGGCAATGTTGTCGCCAAGCTGTTCGTTCGTCTTCGCGCCGACGATCACGCTTGCGACGGCGGGCTGGTGCAACAGCCACGCAAGCGCGATGCGCGCGACGGAAACGCCGTGTGCTTTCGCGATCGGCCGCATCGCGTCCACGCATTTGAATGCGCGCGGGCGATCGATGGGCGGAAAGTCGAACGTGGTGCGGCGCGCGCCGTCCGGCCCCTTGTCGTTCTCGGAGAATTTTCCGGACAGCAAGCCGCCCGCGAGCGGGCTCCACACCAGCACGCTCAAGCCCTGGTCGAGGCAAACCGGCACGATCTCGCGCTCGAGCTCGCGCCCCGCGAGCGAGTAGTAAGCCTGTACGCTTTCGAAGCGGTTCCAGCCGCGATGCTGGGAAATCGCCGAAGCCTTCATGATCTGCCACGCGGCGTGGTTGGAGAGGCCGATGTAGCGCACCTTGCCCGAACGCACGAGGTCTTCGAGCGCACGCAAGGTTTCCTCCATCGGCGTGGCGACGTCCTGACCGTGGATCTGGTAGAGGTCGATGTGGTCGAGCTGCAGGCGGCGCAAGCTGGCGTTGACGCCGTCCATGATGTGGCCGCGCGAGAGGCCGACGTTGTTCGGCCCCGGGCCCATGCGTATGCGCACCTTGGACGCAACGACTATGTCCTCGCGCGGCACTTTGAGGTTCTTCAAGGCTTGTCCGACCAGTTCCTCGGAGACGCCTTCCGAATACACGTCGGCGGTGTCGATGAAATTCACGCCGGCGGCAATCGCCGTCCTGATCTGGCCCTCGACATCCGCGAGGCCGAGCTGGCCGATCGGCGCCCAGCGCCCCTTGCCGCCGTAAGTCATCGTGCCCAGGCAGATTTCGGATACCAGCAGGCCGGAGCGGCCGAGCAGTCGATAGCGCATGATGACCTCGCAAGGATGGCATGAACTATCTAGGGTATCAAAACGAAACGAACGCCGAAAAGCACCTGCCTGCGCGATGCAATCGGCATCCTCGACGGCGCTAGAATGCAGGCAACGAATTCGCTTCCGCATCCAGGATGAGAACAGTCGTAATCGGCGGTTTTGGAAACTTCGGTTCGCGTATTTGCCGCGCGCTTCAGGCAGATTCCGCGATCCGGATTATTGCGGCTGGGCGTCACCCCGATCCTTCGCGCCAGGCTGCACGGGTCGAAACAGCGCAACTGGATATTGATGCACCCGATTTCAGGCAGCGGCTGATGTCACTCTCGCCCGACCTGGTGATCCATTGCGCGGGACCGTTCCAGAATCAGGACTATCGCGTTGCAGAAGCGGCTGCTTCGATGCGCGCGAATTATATCGATCTCTCGGACGGCCGCACTTTCGTAACGAAATTTGCAGATGCGATGGGGACTGCCGCGCATGACGCGGGAGTCTTGATGATTTCAGGGGCGAGCAGCGTACCTGCACTTTCCTCCGCCGTAATCGATGCATTGTTGCCGAGATTCGGGCGACTTGAAGAAATTCGCATGTTCATTGCACCTGGCCAGAGAGCGCAGCGCGGAGCAGCTACCCTGGCCGGTGTGTTCAGCTATGCGGGCAGACCCATGAAGTGGTTGCGCGGTGGAGTGTGGCAGGACGCCTGGGGCTGGCAGGAGTTGGTCCGCATAGACTTGCCTGATTTGGGATGGCGATGGGCGGCCGCATGTGACATTCCCGATCTCGATCTGCTTCCGGTGAGATACCACGGCGTCCGTACGGTGGAATTTCGCGCGGCACTTGAATTCGGCATCCAGCATTTTGCCCTGTGGGTCACAGGATCTTTGAGGCGGTCCGGCGTTCCGTTGCCGATCGAGCGCATGGCATCGAAAATTGACCGGGTTGCCTCGCTGTTGAATTGTTTCGGGGGCGAGCGTGGCGGCATGCTGGTGAGCCTGGCGGGGATTGGCACGAACGCGCTAAAGACGAGGATCGATTGGCACATTACGGCCGATAGAAATCACGGCCCGGAAATTCCCTGCATGGCTGCGATCCTGTTGGCGCGAAAAATGGCCAAGGGCGAACTGGCAGCGCGCGGTGCGTTCCCGTGCATGGATTTTCTCTCGCTTGCCGACTTCGAATCGGAATTCGCCCGCTGGTACATGCGGACCGGCATTCGGGAAACGCCTTGGTGAGCAGTACATTCCTGTTGTGGAAAACGGCGCATATTCTGAGCGCCGCAATTTTGTTTGGCGGAGGAATTGTCATCGCCTCCATTTGCTGGTTCGGTTATCGAAACGCGCTAAAAGCCGGCCAGATTGATTCGCTGCGCACCGTTCTGAGGTTCACTGTCTTAGCCGATGCTTGTCTGACTGCACCCGCCGTGTTCTTTCAAGCGGCCAGCGGCCACGTCCTGGCAAATTCGCTGGGCTGGCCAATGACCGGTCCGTGGGCGCTCGCGGCCTGGAGCTTGTTTGTGTTCGTCGGCTTGTGCTGGGTCCCCGTCGTGGCGATCCAGATTTATCTCGATCGAGAGGCCCGGCGATTGCCCAACATCGAAGCGTTACCTTCCCGTTTTCACCGGTGGTTTCGGGTGTGGTTTGCCTTGGGTGTGCCGGCCTTCCTGGCGATGCTGCTGATTTTCTACCTCATGGTCGCCAAACCCTTGCCGCCAATCTGATGTGGCACATGGAAGACTTGAGTTCCTCATGCCTGCACAGAGCGAGCGGGTCTTCGAGGCGTTTTTCAACTACGACATACGATTGCGTTGGGATACGCTCCTTCGAGTCAACTACGTGGAGGGTGGGGGGCGCATCCGTATGTCGGTGCCGTTTCGACAAATATCGGGCGCGGCTGGAATCGAAGATTGCAAATGCGAACTTGCTTCCTGACCTATCGCCCTCCGATCCAGGCTTCGGCGGAAATGGTTGAGCCTGCCGGCCGTTTGCATTGTGGGCGGCGTCGATGCGGTTCGCAGACCGCCAGGACCGAAACTGCAATCTGATCTATACATACTCGATCAAACTACGGCCACGATTCGTCGGTTTCTTGGTCGCTCCCTTGGCCGGACTCGTGTTCGCGTGGGAAACACGCCGGCGCTTTACGGCCACGGCCCGATTCCTTGGCAATGGTGGTGCTAACAATCCCTAGGCTCTTTACAGGGTATTGCGCACGGCACCGCCAGCCCTCAACATGGCGGCGCGGTCACCAACAATAATTCCGGGAGAAAGAGCATGCGCAGATTCGCTGTCGTCCTGACCTGTGCGGCGTTCGTGTCCGCCGCGCCCGCCGTCGTAGCGGAGGACATTCCGCACTGGGCCTTCCCGGTGAACCCGCCCGGGCTCAAGCCCGCGCCGGATGACGGTTCGTTCAAGCGCGTTCCCAACAGCGAAGCGGCTTTCACGCTCACGCAGATTCGCGACTTGTACGCGCCGCCGGACTGGCACCCCGCGACGCATCCGGCGATGCCCGAACCCGTCGGCCAGGGCAAGAAGCCAGGCCAGTTCGCCTGTGCCTACTGCCATCTGCCGAACGGCCTGGGCCGTCCTGAAAATTCGGGCTTGGCGGGCTTGCCCGCTTCCTACATCTATCAGCAGGTCATGGACTTCAAGAGCGGCGCGCGCAGGAGCTCCGAGCCCGCGAACCTGCCGGCGAATTTCATGGTCGCGGTGGCCAAGCTCGTCAGCGAGGAAGACACGAAGATCGCGGCCGAATATTTTGCGAGCCTGCAGAAGCAGCAATGGATCCGCGTGGTGGAAACCGAGACCGTGCCGAAGACCAAGGTCGGCGGCTGGATGATGATCTTCGACGGCAGCGGCGAGATCGAGGACATCGGCCAGCGCGTCATCGAAGTGCCCGAGGACCTCGAGCGCACGGAGTTGCGCGACTCGCTGTCCGGATTCATTGCGTACGTGCCGGTGGGCAGCATCGCCGCCGGGGAAAAGCTGGTCGCGGACGGCGGCGGAAAGACCACGCCCTGTGCGGTCTGCCATGGCGCGGATCTGAAAGGCATGGGGCCGGTGCCGGCGCTGGCGGGGCGTTCACCGAGCTACATCATCCGCCAGCTATACGACATCCAGCACGGCACGCGCAACGGCCAGTGGACGGAACTCATGAAGCCGGTGGTTGCTTCGCTGACACAGGAAGACATGGTGGCGATCGCGGCCTATACCGCGTCGCTGGCGCCGTAGAAGAAACTTCTGAGATTTTTTAGACTAGTAACGCATGCTGATGGCACGGCGTTCGCCAAGGGTCCCCTTGTGACGCGCCGAGCAGCTCGATTCGACAAGGAGTTTTCGGCGAGGACTGTGCGCCTGTCGACACGTTAAGCGCAGCTCCGTTTGCGGGAGCAGGCGCCGGGACTCGGTCCACCAATGTCAGTACAGGCGCTCATGACTCGGATTCCGCCCCAAGCTTGCGCCCGCCGGGAACCGAGTCAGTCCCATGACAGGGCACGTTGTGTGTGCCCTGTCAGGTCGAGTTCCGCAGCCGCCTTATCGAATCAGGCAGCGCAGGGTTACCCGCCGAACGGCGGGCGCGACATCGGGGCGGCCTTCTTTCGGTTACCTTTCTTGGCCGCGCAAGAAAGGTAACTAGCCGCCGGGCTACCCCCGGCAGTTTTTCGCTGTAAACACTTTTTACTCGCGACAGCTACTCGAAAAATTCCTCGTCCACATAGCACCACATCCAGGACTCCCCCGGCTGGAACGAGCGGATCATCGGATGCTGCGTCTTGTGGAAATGCTTGGTCGCATGCTTGTTTTTGGACTGGTCGCAGCAGCCGACATGGCCGCAACTCAGGCATAGCCGCAGGTGCACCCAGCTATCGCCGGTCTTCAGGCATTCTTCGCAGCCCTGCGCGGACGGCGTGACCTCGCGAATCTGGCTGAAGTGCTCGCATCTCTGGGCCATGGGGTTCCTTTTTTCTGGTTGCAACGGTATTGACGTCGATGACGCCGGGATTATCCGGCATGCTTACGGCGACGCTGTTATAAGCATATAACCGCAGTCGCTTTCCGGCGACAATTTTGGCCTTTGACTGGTTTTGGTCAAAGGCGTATATAGGAGCCGCAGGAATTTCCAAGGCTGAATTGCTGGTCCGTCGTAGCCCCGTTCCAACGGTACTCCTCAGATCTCCTTAGTTCTCCTCTTGGGTCTGCCGCCGTACGGCGAAAGCTTGCTTACCAATTTTTTATTGAAGGAAGAATCAAGATGAGTTCAGGTACCGTCAAGTGGTTCAACGACGCGAAGGGTTATGGCTTCATCACGCCGGATGACGGCGGCAAGGACTTGTTCGCGCATTTCTCGGCAATACAAGGCAACGGCTTCAAGTCGCTCAAGGAAAACCAGAAGGTGACCTACGACAAGACCTCCGGCCCGAAGGGCGACCAGGCGTCGAACATTCGCCCCGCCTGAATTCGCGGCGGAGCACATTTACGGATGGCGGAGCTTAAGCGCGCCGCCAGCCATGAAAGCCCGGGTCACACCGGGCTTTTTTCTTTGGTGAACCCGGCCGTCATGCGGCCGGTGCCGTATCGGTCGCATTCGTCTGCGCGCGCACGAGCCGTGCATACAACCCGTCGAGCGCGACCAGCGCGTCATGCTTTCCGCGCTCCACGATTCGACCGCGATCGAACACGAGGATCAGGACCGCACTGCGGATCGTCGACAGGCGGTGCGCGATCACGAACGTGGTGCGGCCTTTCATGAGGGCGGAAAGCGCGCGCTGCACGCTCGCTTCGGTCACCGAGTCCAGGGAACTGGTCGCCTCGTCGAGGATGAGGATGGGCGGATCCTTGAGCAAGGCACGTGCGATGGCCAGGCGCTGGCGCTCCGCGCCGCTCAGCGTACTTCCGCGTTCGCCGACGACCGTATCGTAGCCACGCGGCTGCCCGAGGATGAATTCGTGCGCCTCCGCCAGCCGCGCGGCGCGCACGATGTCCGCGGTCGAGGCGTGCAGATCTCCCAGGCCGATGTTTTCCGCGATCGAGCGGTGCAGCAGGGCACTATCCTGGAATACGACGCCGACGTTCTTGCGCAGGGAATCGAGCGTGATTGCGCGGATGTCGATGCCGTCGACGCGAATGCAGCCGTGCTGGGGATCGTGCAGCCGCATCAACAGCGAAGCGGCGGTCGTCTTGCCCGCACCCGTCGGGCCGACCAGCGCAACGACGTTGCCCGACGCGGCGCGAAAGCCGATGTGACTGACGGCCGGCGCATCCTTGTAGGCGAACGATACGTCGTCGTATTCCACGTCTCCGTGCAGTCGCTCCTTCGAAACGGCGCCTGGCCGGTCGCGAATCTGCGATTGCGTGTCCAGGATTTCGAAGAAATTCGCGACCGCCGGCATTTCGGCGAACATCTGGCTGATGAAGCGGCCGACCTGCTCGAGCCGGCCCATCATGAGCGATGCGAACCCCATGAACGTGACGATCTGTCCGACGCTGGCTTCGCCGCGCAGCGTCAGCCAGGTTCCCAGCGCGAAGATGCCGATGACGGTGAGCGTGGAGGCGGCGCGCGTCAGCACGTTCAGGCCGGCCCACCATGCGAGGATCGGGTACTGTGCGCCGAGGATGCGGCGCGTGAGTTGCGCCAGCGCGCTCGCTTCCGCCGCGCGGCGCACATAGCTCTGGATTAGGCGCACGTTCGCGAACGCATCGCCGACGCGCGCGGAGAGCTCGGAATCGCCCGCTTCCACGGACGCCTGCGCAACCTCCGTCCTGCGGATGCCGAACGTGGTGATCGCCGTGAAGGCGAACATGAAGACGATCAGCAGCAGCCCGAGCTTCCAGTTCAGCAGCATGGAGAGCGGCAGCAGCACCGTGAGCGTGATGACGGTTCCCATGTGCTCGCGAAAAAACGCCAGCCAGAAGCCGAACAGGTAGCCGGTGGCGCGCAGCATCGTGCGCAGCAGCCTGGCCGAGTGGGTCTCGGAATGGAAAGCGAAGGAGAGGGCGAGCACGTGCTCGAAATAGCGCACGGTCACGGCGAGGCGGTGCCTATGCGCGAGGCGATCCGCGCCCAGCGCCAGCAGGAAATTTGAAAATACGCCGGCCAGGCCGACGATGCCCCATGCGCCCAGCGTCACCAGGCAGGCGTGCATCACCTGCGCGGCGGGCTGCGTTGCCGCCTGCCCGAGCACGTCGATCAACCGGCCGAACAATATCGGCTCGACGAAGAACAGCGTGGCAACCGCTGCGTTTGCCAGTGCCAGGGCGAACACGGCACGCTTCTCGGCGCCGAGCAGGCGCAGAGCGCGCAGGTAGATCTGGACGAAGGTCATCGACACAACGGGGAGACAGGCCCTGAATCGTTATGTTCCGCGCGAGGAGAAGCCGGATATGCCTAACCGTTGCCGAACGGATGGTACTGGTAGGTCCAGGTTTCGCTCAGGGTTTCGTCGCCGTTTTTCAGGTACAGGCGCATCTCGACGGGCTCCGCGCCCTTGACGGTGAGGTCGAACTGCGCGCGCCAGTGCCCGGGCACGTCGTCGGGCACGGCCTCGGTATACACATAGGAGAACTTGCCGCGTGAGGCCCAGAGCACGGCTTCGGGCTTCGTGCCGAAGGGCAGCTTGGCGAGCGGCGCGCCGAGGAACTCGACCATGAACTTGCGCACGCCCTTGGGTCGCGGCAGCCCGGGCACGCCACCGTTGCCCAGCCGCGTGGCCACACAACGCGCCAGCGTAGAGGCGACCGGCTCGTCCGCCGACCAGTGCAGCCGGTACCTGAATTCGAGCGCGCGCCCCGCGGTGGCGGGCTCGGCCGGCACCCACATCGCGCCGATGTTGTCGTGGATCTCGTCGTCGGTCGGCATCTCGACCAATTGCACGGCGCCGCGCTCGAATCCGGCGAGCGGCTCGACCCAGAGAGTGGGGCGCAAGTCATAACGCACGCCGTCGAGATAGTGATCGAATGCGCGATCGCGTTGCGAGAGGCCGAAGCCTTTCGGCTTGTCGTCGGCGAACGAGGACACGGTGATGGCCGGCGGATTGTTCAGCGGGCGCCACAGCCTTTCGCCCTTGCCGGTCCACAACGCGAGGCCATCGGAGTCGTGCAGTTCCGGGCGCCAGTCGACGGCGGTCGGCTTGACGGTGTCCGAGAACCAGTACATCGAGGTCAGCGGCGCAATGCCCAGTCGCGCGATGTCCTTGCGCAGGAACAGCGCGGCGTCGATGTCCATCAGCACGTCACGCCCGCGCTTCAAGACGAACCGGTATGCGCCGGCGATCGACGGGCCGTCCATCAGCGCATAGACGTTGATGGTGTCCGCGGAGCCGGGCTGCTCCTCGATCCAGAATTCCGTGAAGTCCGGAAATTCCTCCAGGTGCGGCGGGACGGGATTGGCGGTGTTGATGGCGACACCGCGCGCGGAGAGCCCGTACTGGTGCAACTCACCGATGGCGCGGAAGTAGGAGGCGCCGAGAAACGCGGCCCAGTCGTTTTTCTTCCAGTCGAGTTCGCCGGAGCGGCTTTCCTGAACGCGGAACCCGGCGAAGCCGGAGCCCTGCGGCAGCTTGCGCGCGATCGAATCGGCCGGCATGTCGAAATAATCCTGCCGGTAGACGATTTCGCGGGCCCGCCCGCCGGCGAGCACATGCATTTTCACCGACCTCTGGAAGAACATCCCGAGGTGGAAGAACGTGACCGGAAACGCTCCCGGCCCCTCCGCGGCATATGCCATCTCCGGCCGGTAACGGATCTGCCCGTGCGTGGCGTAGTCGATCTTGCCGGTGATGTCCGGCGCCGGACGCGGCGGCGGCGCATAGGCGGCCGCCGACATCGCCCGTGCACGCTGCTTGAGCGCGTCGAAGGAAAAAGCCTGCGCGGGTCCGAATTCGAGGGAAGGCGCGGCATTGGCTCGCAGCGGCAGGCCGGCGAAGAGCAGGGCGGAGGTTGCGAGGCCGGCGCGCATGAATTCGCGGCGCTTGTCGTCGATGGTCATTGCGAGGCAGGGGGAGTGGACAACCCGGGTTAGAGGCA
>DASZTG010000029.1:0-35913 GCA_035548375.1 Burkholderiales bacterium | reverse complement strand
GTAGTTCTTCGCCTCCCCGCCGTACTTCTTCGACAGCACGTGCGTGATCGCCGCCGTCAAGGTCGTCTTCCCGTGGTCCACGTGCCCTATCGTCCCTACGTTCACGTGCGGCTTCGTGCGCTCAAACTTTCCCTTTGCCATCTCGCTGTCCTCTGAATTTAGCTTTGTACCCTACTGGAACAACCCTTGAATCGTGGAGCCCATGACCAGGATTGAACTGGTGACCTCTCCCTTACCAAGGGAGTGCTCTACCACTGAGCTACATGGGCGAATCCGCCGGAGCCTGCCCCTCACCAACCGCCTTCAGCACCTTGAAACCATCGTCCGGTCAATTCCTGGAGCGGGTGAAGGGAATCGAACCCTCGTCGTAAGCTTGGAAGGCTTCTGCTCTACCATTGAGCTACACCCGCCTTGAATCCGCCCCAGTCCCGCCGAAACATCCGGGATGCGGGCATCCCGGCGACCTTGCCGCTCCCGCCGCCCGTCCGTCTTGAACCCGTTGTTTGTTGGTGGAGGGGGAAGGATTCGAACCTTCGAAGGCAGAGCCGTCAGATTTACAGTCTGATCCCTTTGACCGCTCGGGAACCCCTCCGAACGAAACCGCGGATTATCGATAAGAATCGGGGGCCTGTCAAACCTGAAGGCACAATAAAACACGACCCTGGACCGGGAAATCCGCGAGCAAACGGCGCCGGCGACCGTCAGATCGCCGGATTCGGGTAGCGCAGGTGGATGGCGTCGAGTTCCGCAAGGACGTCGGGCGTCAGGTTGACCGATTCGACGTCGATGTTTTCCCTGAGCTGGTCCATGGTCGTTGCGCCGATGATGGTGCTCGCGCAGAACCAGCGGCTGCGAACGAACGCGAGGGCGAGCGCGGCCGGGGAAAGGCCGGCCTTTCTCGCCAGACCGGCATATTCCGCGACCGCCGGCATCACGTTCGGTTTGCCATAGCGCTGCCCGAACGGCGGAAACCGGGTCAGCCTGGCGCCCACCGGCGCGGCGCCGTCCAGGTACTTTCCGGTGAGATGGCCGAACGCCAGCGGACTGTAGGCGAGCAACGGGATGCCTTCGCGCCGCGTGACCTCCGACAAGCCCGCCTCGAAATTGCGATTCAGCAGGCTGTAGGCATTCTGGATGGATGCCGCGATCGGCAATCCCTTCGCCCGTGCGATTCTCAGGAATTCCATCACGCCCCAAGGCGTCTCGTTCGACAGGCCGATATGGCGAACCTTGCCCGCGGCGACGAATTTCGACAACGCTTCCAGCTGGTCCTCGATCGAAACCGCTGCGCGCTCCTGCGCGGGCTCGTAAAACACGCCGCCGAACGCGGGTACATAGCGATCAGGCCAATGGATCTGGTAAAGATCGACGTAGTCGGTCTGCAGGCGCTTCAAGCTGCCATCGAGCGCTTCCTGGATGCTTTTCGCGTCGATCGCCCTGGGGCCGCCCCTGACCCAGCCGAATCCGCGTCCAGGCGCCGTAATCTTGGTCGCGACCACCAGCTTCGAACGCGATTGCTTCTTCAGCCAGGTGCCCAGATAGCTCTCGGTACGGCCCTGCGTCTCCGCCCGCGGCGGCACAGGGTACATTTCGGCCACGTCGATGAAATTGATTCCACGCGAAACCGCATAGTCGAGCTGAGAGTGCGCCTCGCTTTCGCTGTTCTGCTCGCCCCAGGTCATGCTGCCCAGGCAGATTTCCGAAACGCGCAGTTCGCTTTGCCCCAGCTTGTTGTAATTCATGTTCTTGTTCTCCGTCGTTTCTTATTGTTATTGACTACCACATCTGCGGACTCGCCTCATTCCCGCCAGCTTCAGCGCGTTGCCACGATCAGTTCGATCTCCACGCACGCATTCCGGGGCAGTTCGGCGACGCCGATCGCGCTGCGCGCATGCCTGCCCGCCTCGCCGAATACCTGGACGAGCAGTTCGGAGGCCGCGTCGATGACCTTGGGTTGCTGGTTGAAGCCCGTCGCGGAGGCGACGAAGCCGGTGATCTTGAGGATGCTCGCGACATTGTCCAGCGATCCGAGTGCCTGTTGAAGGCAGGCAAGCGCCTGCAGTATGCAAAGCCGCGCGGCGGCGCGTGCGCCATCCACGTCGATGTCGGATCCGACCTTGCCCGTCACGATGCTGTCGCCGTCGCGCGGCAACTGGCCGCTGACGAAAGCCATTTTTCCGAACACCGTGACCGGCACGTACTGGAAGGCGGGCACTGCCGCCGCAGGCAGCAGGATCCCCAGTTCATTCAGCCGTTGAGAAATCATGTCTTGATCGCCGGGGCCGGCCCGGGTCCATTGAAAAATGCGCCATCGGCGCGATATCGGAAGCATACGCGCGAAGCGCGGATACCTCTGCGAGCAGCACATGCAAATCGTCTATGACAGCAAGAAGTATTGCGTAATCGAGTACAGCGGCCTCGACGGTTTCGAGGTCACCAGCAAGTCGGCACATGCGGGGACGTATTTCCATGGCGCCGCGGCGGTGGATTTCCGCGACAGCCTGGCGAAGGCGATTTCGACGGATCCGACCACGGCTGCAGTGGATGAATTTCTCGGTGGATTCGACGGCCTCATGACGCTGCCCGCTGTGTTGCACTGATCGCAACCGAGTTCGACGGTCAGATCAACCTGACCAGTTGCTTGCCGAGGTTCTTGCCCTTGAGCATGCCGATGAATGCCGCCGGGGCATTCTCGAGGCCGTCGACGATGGTCTCGCGGTAGCGCAGCCTTCCTTGCGCGAACCAGGAAGACAGATCGCGCAGCGCGGCCGGCCAGTGGTCCAGGTGCTCCGAGATGATAAAGCCCTGCAGGCGTACGCGGTTCACCAGCAGCGAGCGCAGGTGAACCACGCCGTGAGGCGGCCCGCCGTCGTATTCCGACACATAGCCGCAAAACGGAATGCGCGCGAACGCGTTGAGCAGCGGTAGCACCGCATCCAGGATCCGCCCGCCGACATTTTCGAAGTAGACGTCGATTCCATCCGCGCAAGCAGTGCGCAATGCGTTTTCGAGCGCCGAAGATTTGTAGTCGATACAGGCGTCGAAGCCCAGCTCATCCATCACATAGGCGCATTTGTCCGCGCCTCCGGCAATGCCGACGACGCGACAACCCTGCAGCTTCGCGATCTGCCCCACCACGCTTCCCACGGCGCCGGACGCCGCCGATACCACCACGGTTTCACCCGCTTTCGGTTCGCCGATTTTCATCAGGCCATACCATGCCGTGATGCCGGGCATGCCGAGCACGCCCAGCGACGCGGACAGAGGCGCGGCTCCAGGATCGATCCTGCGCAAGGACGCGCCATCTGCAGCGACGAACAATTGCCATCCACCGCGCGCGCCCACGAGATCGCCACGCTTGAATTTCGGGTCGCGGGATTCGACGACCTCGCCCACCGTGCCGCCCACCATGACCTCGCCGACCGCAGCGGGTGGGGCGTACGATTTTTCATCGTTCATCCGCATTCGCATGTAGGGGTCGAGCGACAGGAAATGGTTGCGCACTAGCACTTCCCCGTCCCGCGGAACCGGCACCGGAGATTCGATCAAGCGAAAATTGCCCTCGGTCACCGCGCCTTGCGGACGACTGGCAAGAACGATCTGCAGGTTGTTCATGGGCCTGGAAATGAAAACGGCACGGCAAGACACGCCGTGCCGGTCAGAATTTGCTTTCGTTATTTGGGAATCATGGACTGGAACAGCGGCACGTAGGCCTGCAGCATGACGAGAACGCCGACCAGTGCCGCGAGCGAAATGCTGTGCCAGAAAACGAAGCGCAGGATCACGCCTTCCCTGCCCTGCTGGTTGGTGGCGACCGATGCGACCACGATACTTTGCGCGTCGATCATCTTGCCCATCACCCCGCCCGAACTGTTCGCGGCCGCCATCAGCGTCGGGCTCAGGTTCAGCTTGTTCGCGGTGATGACCTGCTGGCTGCCGAACAAGGCATTGGATCCCGCATCCGTTCCAGTCAGCGCGACGCCGATCCATCCGATCATTGTGCCGAAGAACGGATAAAGCCAGCCGGTGTTGGCGAATGCCAGCCCCAGCGTGCCGTCCATGCCGCCGTAACGCGTGATGTAGCCCAGCGCCAGCATGGCGAGGATGGTCAGCAGCGAGTACTTCATGACGCCGAAGGTTTCGATCCAGGTCTTGAACATGTCCTTGACCTTGAATCCCATCACGAAGCCCGCGATCACCGCCGCGATCAGGATGCCGGTACCGGTCGCGGAAATGACGCCCCACTTCCAGACCGCGGGTTCGACTTTCGGCGCGGCGACTGCCGGCTCCACGCGCTGGACGAGATTGTGCAAGCCCGGAATTTGCCATTCCCAGTACGTGACGTCTTTCACGTTCAGGAATCCCTTGACCACCGGCAGGCCCCACAGAAACAGCACGACTGTCAGGATGACCCAGGGCATCCAGGCCTTGATCACCAGCTCGCGGCTATGCCCGTGGTGAGCCTGCGCGGCTTCGGCCCTCGGCACCGTGACTCCCGCGCCGGAAGCATCGAGCATGACGGTCTTCGGTTTCCAGATCGCGAGGAAAACGGCAAGCGAGATCATCGAGATCATCGCGCCGAGCATGTCCACCAGCCAGGGACCGTGGAAATTCGAGATGAGGTACTGCGGAATCGCAAACGACAGGCCGGCAACCAGCACCGCCGGCCACACTTCCAGCGTGCGTCGCAATCCGCAGAACGTCAGCACCAGCCAGATCGGAACGATCACCGAGAAGAAAGGTAATTGCCGCCCGACCATCGACGACAGCGTCAGCAGGTAGTCGGGATTTTCGGGCTGGGTCACGGAATGCAGCACGATGATGGGCGTTCCCAATCCCCCGAATGCGACCGGCGCCGTGTTGGCAATCAAGGAGAGGCCGGATGCCGCCAGCGGATTGAAGCCGAGCCCGATCAGGATCGCGCCGGTCACCGCCACCGGCGTTCCCCCGCCGGCGGCGCCTTCGAAGAAGGCACCGAAGCAGAAAGCAATCAGGATGAGTTGAAGCCGGCGATCGTTGGTAATGCCGCCGATACTGTCCTGCAGCACCTTGAACAGCCCGACTTTCAAGGTCATGCGATACAGGAAAATCAGGTTGAAGATGATCCAGCAAACCGTGGTGGCGGCAAACAGCGCGCCGTAGAATCCGGCCCGCAACGTCATCTCGCCGGGCATCCCGATCGCGAACATCGCGATGAGCGCGGCGGCCACGAGGCCTGCCAGGGCGGCATAGTGGGCACGGATCTGAAAGAAGCCCAGCCCGCCGAGCAGGATCAGCACCGGTATCGCACACACGAACGTCGACAGGATGGTATTGCCGAACGGGTCGTAAACCTGGGACCAGACCATGACGCTCCTCCCCTGAATGTTTTTGTGATGATGGAGAGCCTCGGTCTATGGCCCTCCTTTGGTCGCGGGAAAGTATAGTCGAAGTACCTCGGAATGAAACACACGTCGGATGCTGCAGCGCACGCGCCGATGCGAACGCGCCTGGCTACCAGCCGGCCTCCAGAAGCTTTTTTCGACGTAGTCCATCCATTGCGCGAAAAGGTGGCGCGCGTTACCGAAATCCGCTGCGCCATCGTGGACCAGGCGGATCGAATCGCGACAACAGCAACCCTCTCGCATGCGACACCGGCGACGACGCGAAACATGCAGCGAAACTCCCGAAGGCGCACGTATTGGTCCATTCCCTACGCGAGTCGCGTATCGAAGGTCGTCCTGGATGTGGTCAGCGAGGTTCGTAGATCGCGGGGGTCCAAAAAAAACCGCCGCACCGGTCGAACCGGCGCGGCGGAGGAGGAAGTGCGGACCGAGGAGCGAACGCCCAGGGGAGGGGTAACGCCTCACCCCTCGGGCCGCGGGGGAAAAGTCAGGTCAGGAACGACCGTAGCTTTGATCAACCGACTCGTTCGCCGACAGGACCGTCGTCCCCGCGCCCGTGCCGATGGAATCGCGACCGGATACATTGACGTCGGTGCCGCGCGTGACCACGACGCCGGAAACCCTGGTCATCGCGATGTCGGCGCGACCGTACACGCCACTCACGTTGTCGATCTGGATCGTGCCCACGCCGGTCTCGGCGAATGCGGGCGCAGCGACAACGGCCAGGGCGGCTACAGCGGCAATTTTGCTCATCATATCGGTATCTCCTTTATGTCCATGTGCAATGGATTCGATTTCAACGCGTAACGAATCAGGATCGATTTCGCCTTTGCGAAATAATCTTCGATCCATGGCAACAGCATAATGGAGCGGCGAGCAAGATTATTGAACAGCATTGCGTGCTTTTTGGACGAAACCCGCAACGCGTCTCGCCGAGCACGACTAGCGCCCGCCGTAAATATTACGGGCGGTCACATTGCGCGCTATGCGCGCAATTGCTTTGGCGTCACGCCGAGCATGCGCTTGAAGTGCCTCGTCAGGTGGCTTTGGTCAGAGAACCCGACCGCCGCGGCGATCTCCGCGAGCGAACGGTCCCCTGCACCCGCGGTGAGCAGCGAGCGTGCGCTGTTCACTCGAACCTGGACGAGATATTGGTGCGGCGACATGCCGGTTGCCTTCTTGAATACGCGAGTCAGGTGATAGGAACTCAGGTGGGCCGCGCCGGCAATGTCCGCCAGGCTCACATCGTTCGCGTAATTCTCATGGATGTATTTCATCGCCTGCATGACCGAGCGCGGCACCACGCTGGCCTTCTCGCTCTCGGCCGGAACCGGCTGCCCCGTGTAGTTGCGCACCAGGTGCACGGCCAGCATGTTGGCCAGCGACTCGGCATACAGGCGGCTGCCGGCATCGGCGTTCATCGCCTCGCGCGTGAGCGCCCCGGCGATGCTGGCAATGACCGGATCGCGCCTGCCCTCTACTGTCTGCAACTTCAATTGCGCGGGATCGAGATCGAACGATTCATGCGCCACTTTTTGAAGGTACTCGGGCTCGAGCGACATCATCGTGAACGAGAGCCGCGTATCCCACGACCATCGCACGGGCGTATCGCTGGGGTGTATAGACACCAGTCCGGCTTCGAGATCTTTTTCGGCAATGTCGCCGCCGCTCTCGCGGATCACGTGACCATCGGCCAGGCTCACGAAAATCAGATGCTCGGTCAATCCTCCGGGCAGGCAATCCGTGCCGGGCTCGACCTCGCGGCGCTCGATGTTCAGCGGCCGCCATCCGAGCGGTCTGCTGGATACCCTGATGCTATCCGGTCGCAAACTCGAAAATTCGACGGGTTCCGTCGAGCGCCCGGAACAATCCGAACGATCAAGCACAGCAGCAGCGAGCGGTCGTTCGTATGGCGCGTTCATTCTGGTCTCCTCCGTGCACCTGCACGGACCACAACACCCGGGCTCGATGCGAGCACGCATGCCCTGGCCGGGTCAGTTTTCCGTTCGTCGATCGCTTCCCGGCTTTCAATCGATGTGCTCTCGACTTCGAGCAAGAATTAACTGACCGGTTAGTAATATAGTTGGCGCAGCGCAATGGCGTCAACTCGATTTACCGTCGAACAACTTGGATTACCGACACGCGAATCTCGAATGTAATGAATATTGCGGCGCGGAAATAATCCACGAAGATGGCATAGGCGCTATTCCCAAAGGGAATAGGCGAGCGAATTCAGATGCACGCGGGCGAAACGGCCGCGCCGGCTACCTGAATTCGTGGCGGGCCGTGGTGTGCTTGTTGATGAAATCCCAGTCGTACGTCACGCCGAGTCCGGGACCTTGCGGAACGGGAAAACATCCATCCTGGCCGACGCCATCGAGCTGGTCTGAATAGCCGTCGGCATAAACCGGTGGCATCGCATTCGGGCACGCGGGACCCACCAATGCGAGTTCGTAGAAGTTGGTATTGCGCATGGCCGCCATGCAATGGCGGTGCGCCGGGCCCGGTGCATGGATCTCGCAATCCAGCCCGAAGGCTTCGGAAAGGTGCGCGATTTTCATCGTTCCCGTGATGCCGAGGTCGTATTCGGGATCGGCACGGACGAAATCGGTTGCTTCCGCGACGATGAAATCCGCCTTGGGCTCGACGCCGCGCACGTGCTCGGTCTGCAGCAGCGGGGTCTTGATGAACTGGCGCAGCTTCTTGTGAAAATGCTGCGACCAGCCGCCGTCGCGCATCGGATCCTCGTACCAGAAGAATCCCGCCTCGTCGCAGGCGCGTCCGACGGCCAGTGCATCGGCGAAGGTGCGCAACTCGCATGCCGGATCGAGCATGAGCGCCATGCGGCCGCGGAAATTGCGCCCAAGCGCCAGCACGGCCTCGCTTTCCTCTTTCGCGTTGCCATCGCACCAGCCGTGCATCTTGAATGCGCGGTATCCCATGTCATAGCACTGCTGCGCGAAATCCACGAACGCCTGCGCGCTCGACAATCCGCCGTTGCGATCGCCGTGGTAGGAGCTGGCATAGGTCGGCAGCCGTTCGCGCCAGCCGCCGAGCATCTTCCAGATCGGCACGCCGAATTGCTTGCCGGCAAGATCCCACAGCGCGATGTCTATGCAGCCGTAGCCCATGTGGTCGTATTGCCGCAGCGCGCGCTTGAAATCATCGTAGATGAGTTCGCGTTGATGCGGGTCGCGGCCGAGCAGATGCGGTGCGAGCGTCAAGGTCTGGCCCAGAGCCATCTTCGAGCCGCCCCACAGCATGACGTATTCTCCACGCGCGCCGTCGTCGGCTTCGATCGCGATGGCGTATTTGGAAAGCGCCAGGCGATTGCCGGGCTGGTAGACGATGTTGAAGCCGCTCCTGTCGAATCCAAGGTCGGGCAATTCGAACGCGAATTCGCGGACTTCCACGCGGCAGATGCGGCTCATGGGACTTCCCCTCTTGTTATTTCTTGTTATTGGCAGACCAAAGCCGAAAGATGACACCGCGCGAATTCTTGTGTCAACCTTCACGCATGGCAGCCGCGATATCGGAGCCCGATCTTCCCGCCGACCCGAGTGTCCCGCTCGCGGTTGCATTTCGCTTCTGGCTCAAGCTGGGCTTCATCAGTTTCGGCGGCCCGGCCGGGCAGATTGCGATCATGCACCAGGAACTGGTCGAGCGCCGCCGCTGGATTTCCGAGAAGCGCTTCCTGCACGCGCTGAACTACTGCATGCTGCTGCCGGGTCCGGAAGCGCAGCAACTGGCCACCTACATCGGCTGGCTCATGCATCGCTCGGCAGGCGGGATCATCGCCGGCAGCCTGTTCGTGCTCCCTTCGCTCGTGCTGTTGATCGTCCTGTCCTGGATTTACATGGCGTTCGGCGGCACGCCCGTGATCTCGGGCCTGCTTTACGGCGTCAAGCCCGCCGTTACCGCGGTGGTCCTGTTCGCCGCCTGGCGCATCGGTTCCCGCGTCTTGCGCCATCCGGTGCTCTGGCTGCTGGCGCTCGCCTCGTTTCTAGCGATTTCGCTGTTCGGCGTGCCTTTTCCCGCAATCGTCGGTGTTGCCGCGCTGCTTGGTTACGCCGGTACGCGCTTCGTGCCCGGATGGTTCTCGCAGTCAACGTCACATCAAGAGTCCGGGACGCGCGCGCCGGCAATCATCGACGATGACACGCCGGCCCCCACGCATGCGCGGTTCGATCGCAGGCGCTTTGCTCGCGTCGCGGTTGCCGGATTGCTGCTATGGGCGGGTACGCTGGGCGCGCTGGCCGCAATGTTCGGCTGGGACGGCGTGCTCGTCGCCATGGGCTGGTTCTTCACGAAAGCGGCCCTGCTGACGTTTGGCGGCGCTTACGCGGTACTGCCCTACGTCGTCCAGGGCGCAGTGGACCAATACCATTGGTTGACGACGCCGCAGATGATCGACGGCCTCGCGCTGGGCGAGACCACGCCCGGCCCCCTCATCATGGTCGTCGCCTTCGTTGCATTCGTCGGCGGCTGGACCCATGCGGCGCTCGGCCCGGAACAACTAGCGCTCGCCGGCGCCGCGGCAGCGATCGTGGCGACCTGGTTCACGTTCCTGCCGTCCTTCCTGTTCATCCTGCTCGGCGGACCGCTGGTCGAAAGCGCGCGCAATCTTGCGCAACTCTCGGCGCCGTTGACCGCCGTTTCCGCGGCCATCGTCGGCGTCATCGCCAGCCTGGCGGCTTATTTCGCCGGGCACGTGTTCTGGCCGACCGGGTGGAATGGTCCGTTCGAGTGGCCGCTGGCGCTGATCGGGATCGTCGCGTTCGTCTGCCTGATGCGCTATCGCGGCGGCGTCATTCCGGTCGTACTTGCGAGCGCCCTGGCCGGGCTCGCCCTCAAGATGGCGCTCGGTCAGGGCGTGTAACGCACCACGATGCGGGCCGACCGGCCCTTCTGGCTTCCCCAGTGCACGAAGCGCTGGCAAATTTCCCTGGCATCGGCTTGCACGCGCTCGAAGTAGTTGTCGATGAACCTGGCGCTGCCCGCATCCTGGCCGGAGGCGACCTTTGCATCCGCCCATGGCTGCTGCGAATCCTCCTGCCTCGTGAACAGCAGCACCTCCGTGACCGTCACGCCGGCAGGAACCGTCGCGCAAATCGCGGCACGCATCGGAGCACTTTCGCTACATGCGCCGCCTGCTTCGCAAGGCGGCAGCTCGACCACGGCAGATACGCCCTCCTGGCCGTGCCGTCTCTCCAGGCCGAGCGTGGCGTCGGACTGCGACAACTCCGTTCGCTGCAATCCGGCGCGCTCCAGCCTCGCGGCGGCGTTGCCCAGGTCGCGCAGTTGCGCCTGCATCTCGCCGCGCAGCGCCTTGCTGTCTTCCCTGTCCTGGTATCCCTGGTATTGCGCGAAGGCGTAGCCGCCGACCGCTGCCGCGAGCATAAGCGCGAATATCGCCAGCCAGGTTCCCGGTTTGCGCGATGCCGGCTTGCCTGCCGCGCGTTCGGCCGCCTGGCGCCTGGCGTTGACGAGCAACTGGATCAGCGCCGTCACGAACGTCGCCGTGGCGCCGATCAGCGCCGCCATTACGGGATCGGAAAGGTTCATAGTGCGGATGCTACCGTCCCGGCGCGGCGGCAGGAAGCCGGCGCGCTACCCGGCCCGGTGCTATAGTTTCCACGGGAAATTTGCCTCCGAATCAATGCGACTCGATCTGAACTACGGCCGCGACCGCTACGCGCTTGAATTGCCCGAAAGCTGGGATGTCACCGTGATCCGCAAGCCGGCCATGCCGGTGGAGGCGGAGCCGGCCGCAGCCGTGCGCAAGGCGCTGGCGACACCGGTCGGCGCGAAACCCCTCGTGCAGGAGGCGCGCGGCAAGAAAACGGCCTGCATCCTGATCTGCGACATCACGCGCCCCGTTCCCAATGGCCTGCTGCTGCCGGAAATCGTCCGGCAATTGATCGAGGCCGGCCTGAAACCGGCGAACATCACCGTGCTGGTCGCGACGGGCCTGCATCGTCCGAACGAAGGCGCCGAGCTCGAGGAACTGGTCGGCGATCCCTGGGTCATGAATACCGTGCGCGTGGAAAACCACTTCGCGCGCGACGATGCGGCGCATGTCGACCTCGGGCGCACGTCCACGCGCGGCACGCCGGTCAAGCTCGACCGCCGCTTCGTCGAAGCCGACGTCAAGATCGCCACCGGCCTGGTGGAGCCCCACTTCATGGCCGGATATTCCGGCGGCCGCAAGGTCATCGCACCCGGCATCGCGCACCGCGAAACCATCACTACGTTCCATAGCGCGCGCTTCATGTCCGACCCGAAGGCGGACAACTGCATCCTCGAGGGCAATCCGCTGCACGAGGAGCAACTCGAGATCGTGCGCATGTTGGGCCACGTGCTTGCCGTCAACACGGTGATCGACGAGCATCGCCGGCTGTCCTTCGTCAACTACGGCGAGATCGTCGCTAGCCACCAGCAGGCGGTGGACTTCACACAGCGTTACGCGCGAGTCCCCCTGCATCGCCGCTTCAAGACCGTCGTCACCAGCGCCGCCGGCTATCCGCTCGACAAGACGTATTACCAGACGGTCAAGGGCATGGTCGGCCCGGTCGATATCCTGGAGCCCGGCGGAAGCCTCGTCGTCGTGTCGGAATGCTCGGAAGGATTGGGATCGCCGGAATATGCCGATGCGCAGCGCCGCCTCATCAATCTGGGTATCGAGGGGTTTTACGCTGACATCAGCCGCAAGCAGTTCGCCGACGTCGATGAATGGCAGACGCAAATGCAGTTGAAGCCGATGAAGGCGGGCACCGTGTACCTTTACACCGGTGGCCTTCCGGCGGCGGATCGCGCGCTCACCGGCGTCAAGCTGATCGATTCGATCGAGGAAACGCTGCAGCAATGCATACGCGAAAGCGGGGACCACGCGCTGGCCGTGATTCCCGAAGGGCCTTACGTCGTGCCCTACTACCAGCCGGCCTGAGGAGAAAAACATGATCGAGGACAGGATCGAGGTGAACATCGCGGGCGGCCTGGACGTCGCCCTGCCGCGCATGGTGAGCGTGCGCCAGAAATTCGACGGCGCGCACCTGGGCGACATCCCCGGCACCATCGCGAAGGAATTCCAGCGCCCCGACGTGCGCGCCCGGGTCAAGGCCGGCCAGGTCGTCGCGGTCGGCTGCGGCAGCCGCGGCGTCGCCAACATCGCGATCATCGCGAAGTGCGTCATTCGCGAACTGCAAGCCCTGGGCGCGAAGCCCTTCATTTTCCCGTCCATGGGCAGCCACGGCGCCGCCACCGCGGAAGGCCAGCGCAAGGTCCTCGAGGGCTACGGCATCTCGGAAGCCACGATGGGCGTACCAGTCAGGGCCACGATGGATACCACGATCGTCGGCGAGCTCGACGACGGCACGCCGGTGCACATGGACAAATTCGCCGCGGAGGCCGATGGCGTGGTCGTCATCAACCGCATCAAGCCGCACACCGCTTTCCGGGGCGCCACCGAAAGCGGCGTGACCAAGATGCTGTCCATCGGCATCGGCAAGATCACGGGTGCTGCGACCTACCACCGCCACGGCATGGATACCTTCCCGACCTTGCTGCCCAAGGTGCGCGACGTGAACCTGGCCAGGCGCAACGTGATGCTGGGCGTGGGCATCGTCGAGAACGCGCACGACCAGACGGCGCTCATCGAGGTCATGCCGGCAAACCAGATTGCCGCGCGAGAACCCGCCTTGCAGGAAATGGCGAAGCGCCTGATGCCGCGCCTGTGCTTCGACGAGATCGACGTGCTCGTCATCGACGAGATGGGCAAGAACATCAGCGGGGCGGGCTTCGATCCCAACATCACCGGCCGAAATCGCCGGGCGATCAAGTGGGAGTTCGGCCCGAAGACGAAGAAGATCGCCGTGCTGGGCCTCACCCCGGAGACGCACGGCAACGCGACCGGCCTGGGCGGTGCCGACGTCATCACGATGCGGCTGTTCAAGGAAATCGACGTGCCGTCGACCTACGCGAACATCATCACGTCGATGAACCTGGACGGCGGCGCGATACCGATCGTCATGAACAACGACCGCGAAGCCATCCAGCTCGCGGTGAAGACCGTGGTCCGGGTCAAGCCGGAAAATTGCCGGATCGTGCGCATTCGCAACACCCTCGAGCTGGCGCAGATCCAGGTATCCGAACCGATGCTCGCGGAAGTGCGCGCCCATCCCGAGCAATTCCAGATCGCCTCGCCCGCCGCGCCGTTCGCATTCGACGCGGAAGGCCGGGTCGCACCGCTGCCTTCGGCACACGAGGAGTCAACGCTGAAAACGGCGGTGCGTTAGCGACAAAGCCTCCCGGAAGCGGGAGGCGATTTTCACCACATGACTAGGGGGATTACATGAAAAAGATAATTTTATTGTTGAGCCTGTCCATGTTGGCGCTGCCGGCCCTGGCCGACACGGCCCAGCAGGACAAAATGAAGACCTGCAATGCCGACGCCAAGGCCAAGAATCTTTCGGGTGACGCGCGCAAGGCCTTCATGAAGGAATGCCTGGGCGCCAAGCCCGCCGCGGCCGCCGAGCCCGAAAAGAAGCTGACGCCGCAGCAGGAAAAGATGAAGACCTGCAATGCCGACGCGAAAGCCAAGGCGCTGAAGGGCGACGAGCGCAAGAAGTTCATGAGCGAATGCCTGAAGGCCAAGTAATCCGGCAGCGCTTCGATCGGCCCCGCCTGTGCGCGGGGCTTTTTGTTTGCCGCGCAGCGGGATTTCAGGCCCGCTCGATCAGCATCGAGATGCCCTGGCCGACGCCGATGCACATGGTCGTCAGCGCGTAGCGCAGGTTGCGGGTTTGCAGCTCGTGCGTCGCAGTTGTAACGAGCCGCGCCCCGCTCGCGCCGAGCGGATGTCCAAGTGCAATGGCTCCGCCGTTCGGGTTCACGCGCGAGTCGTCGTCCTTCACGCCAAGCTGCCTGAGCACCGCGATGCCCTGCGCTGCGAACGCCTCGTTCAGCTCGATGACGTCGATCTGGTCTATCTTCATGCCAAGGCGCGCCAGCAGCTTTTGCGTGGAGGGCACCGGTCCAATGCCCATGACGCGCGGCGCGCAACCCGCCGTGGCCACGCCGATCACGCGCGCCAGCGGCGTCAGGCCATGGCGCTTCGCCGCCGCCTCGCTGGCGACGATCAATGCGCAGGCGCCATCGTTGATGCCAGAAGCATTGCCTGGTGTCACGCTGCCTTCGGGCCTGACGACACCCTTGAGCTTGCCGAGCGCTTCCAGGCTGGTCTCGCGCGGATGCTCGTCGCGATCGACGACGATCGGATCGCCTTTCTTCGCCGGAATCGTCACCGCCACGATTTCCTTCGCCAGCCGGCCGTTCTTTTGCGCAATCGACGCCTTCGCCTGAGAGCGCAACGCGAACGCATCCTGGTCCTCGCGCGACACCTTGAATTCGGCGGCGACGTTTTCCGCGGTCTCGGGCATCGAGTCGATGCCGTACATTTTCTGCATCGCCGGGTTCACGAAGCGCCAGCCTATCGTCGTGTCGTATACGGCATTGGCGCGCGAAAACGCACTGTCGGCCTTGGGCATCACGAAAGGCGAGCGCGACATGCTCTCGACGCCGCCGGCGATGACGAGCTCGGCTTCGCCGGCCTTGATCGCGCGGGCGGCGATGCCCACCGCGTCCATGCCGGACCCGCATAGGCGATTGATGGTGCTGGCAGGAATCTCCTTCGGCAGGCCCGCCAGCAGCAATGCCATGCGCGCGACGTTGCGATTGTCCTCGCCCGCCTGGTTGACGCAGCCGTAGACGACGTCGTCGACGGCGCTCCAGTCCACCGACTTGCATCGCTCCATCAGCGCTTTCAACGGGATCGTGGCGAGGTCGTCGGTGCGCACCGACGACAGGCTGCCGCCGTAGCGGCCTATGGGGGTACGCAATCCAGCGCAGATGAATGCCTCAGCCATTTTTTACCTCGATACAAAGAAAAGCGGTTAACCGCAGAGGCGCAGAGAACGCAGGGGAAACGCAGAGAAGGGCACACATAACACGGGCTGTTTTTCGCGGTCCACTCTCATGACGTGAGCAACGCCGACGCGCGAGCCAAGGCCGATTTCTTCCTGATCTCTGTTTTGTCTCGCCTCTGCGTTCTCTGCGCCTCTGCGGTGAAGCTCTTGCCCTACCAGTCCACGACCGTGCCGTCGTCCAGCATCGCATGGCCGGCATGCATGACTTCCTGCTTGAACGGATGCTTCGCGATTTCCTTTTCGTCGACTTCGACGCCTAGACCCGGCAGATCGGGAATCTGCCAGTAGCCGTCCACGCGACGGATCGGTCCCTTGACGACGTCGTGGTACCACGGCACGGCGCCGGACATTTCTTCCTGGATCACGAAATTCGGCGTCGCGATGTCGAAATGCAGGGCCGCCACACCCGCCAGCGGGCCGAGCGGATTGTGGGGCGCGATGCCCACGCCGGCCGTGTCTGCCATCGCCGCGATCTTGCGCGCCTCGGTAAAGCCGCCGACGTGGCACAGGTCGGGCTGCGCGATGTTGATGGCGCGCAGCCGGAACAGATCGTCGAACTCCCGGCGGTCCACGAGGCGCTCGCCGGTCGCGATCGGCACCGGCGACTTGTCGAGGATTTGCTTCATGCCCTGCGAATCGCCCGGCTGGATCGGCTCTTCCACGAACAATGGACGCGACGGTGCCAGCGCGTGGATGTACTGCAACGCGGCGCTGGTCGACGCCGGGCGGCCGTGGAAATCGATCATGATCTCGACGTCGTCGCCAACCGCCTCGCGCAATTTGCCCATCATGCCGCCGACATGGTCCTGCTGCTTCGGCGACGCGGTGAAATGCGTGTACGGGATGAACACGACCTTCAGCGCCTTGTAGCCGTTCTCGATCACCTTCAGGCCGCGTTCGACTACCGAACTGTGGTCCATGCTTTCATAGACCGAGAGCATGTCGCCGAAGCCCAGGTGGGTGTAGACCTTGATCTTGTCATGGGTCTTGCCGCCCAGCAGCCGCCACACCGGCACGCCGAGTTCCTTGCCCCAGATGTCCCACAGCGCCATTTCGATGCCGCTTATGGCTGTATTGCCGATTACGCCGAGGCGCCAGAACGAATGCTTGACCATGACGCGCACGGCCTGCTCGATGTCGCGCGGATCGCGCCCGAGCAGCAGCGGTTCCAGGTCCTGCACCGCGCCGACGACGCCGCGGGTCTTCCATTCCAGGGTGGCTTCGCCCCATCCGTACAGGCCGGGCTGGTCAGTCTCGACACGCACGAACACCCAGTTGCGCATCTCGGCATTGCAGACCGTGGTCTTGATTGCCGTTATTTTCATTGTTCTCCTCCGAAAGACGAGAGATTACCCGCTTCCGGGCGAAGCGATTTATTGAACCACGGAGAACACGCAGGACACGGAGAAGAACGGGGGGGGGAAAGCCGAAAATCCGAGGGAACCAACGCTGCAACCAGATCAAATTCCAGAACGTGTTTTCTTCCGTGCACTCCGTGGTTCCCCATTCTTTTTGTTTTGTCGGATCATTCCCAATCCGGCGCAGCGGATCGGGCATAATCGGGGCGATTCGTCATTGCAACCAAGAACAGACATCGGGGGAGAAATGGCCGAGTCCATCGGACCATTCGACTACATCATCATTGGTGCCGGCTCGGCTGGCTGCTTGCTCGCCAATCGCCTGAGCGCGGACCCGGCTGTGCGCGTGCTGCTGCTCGAGGCCGGCGGCAAGGACGACTATTTCTGGATCCATGTGCCGGTCGGCTATCTCTACACCATCGCCAATCCGCGCACCGACTGGTGCTACAAGACCGATCCCGACCCGGGACTGAACGGCCGCTCGATAGGCTACGCGCGCGGCAAGGTCCTCGGCGGCTGCTCGTCGATCAACGCGATGATCTACATGCGCGGCCAGAGGAGTGACTACGACCATTGGGCGTCGCTGGGCAACAAGGGCTGGTCGTGGGACGAGGTGCTGCCCTACTTTCTCAAGACCGAAGACTATGCGCATGGCGCCAGCGAGCTGCACGGCGCGGGCGGTGAATTGCGCGTGGAAGAACGCCGCGTGCACTGGGAGATCCTGGACGCGTGGCGGGAAGCGGCTGCCGAGTGCGGCATTCCGAAGATCGAGGAATTCAATCGCGGCGACAATTTCGGCAACGCCTATTTCCAGATGAACCAGAAACGCGGCGTGCGCTGGAGCAACGCCAAGGCTTTCCTGCACCCCGTGATGCACCGGACCAACCTCACGGTGATCACCGGCGCGCACGTCGAACGCCTGCAATTGCAGAACATGGGCATGCTCAGGCGCGCGACCGGCGTGCAGTTCCGCCTGGGGCCGCGCGGGCGACAAATCGCCGAAGCGAAACGCGAGGTCATCCTGAGCGCGGGCGCGATCGGCTCGCCGCAAATCCTGCAGTTGTCCGGTGTCGGTCCGGCGGCGCTGCTGAAGGAACAAGGCATCGAGGTCGAGCACAACCTTCCCGGCGTGGGCGAGAACCTGCACGACCACCTGCAGGTGCGCATCGTCTACAAGGTCAAGAACGTCGGCACCCTGAACGAGCGCGCCAACAGCCTGTTCGGCAAGGCGGCGATGGGCCTGGAATATGCGCTGTATCGTACCGGGCCGCTGACGATGCCGCCTTCCCAGCTCGGTGCATTTGCGAAAAGCGATCCGTCGCAACCTTCGGCGAATATCGAGTGGCACGTGCAACCGTTATCGCTGGATAAATTCGGCTCGCCGCTGCACAAGTTTCCCGCGATCACGCCCTCGGTCTGCAACCTGCGGCCAACCAGCCGCGGACGCGTGCGCATCAAGGGCGCCGATCCGTATACGGCGCCTTCGATCCTGCTGAACTACCTGTCTACACCAGAGGATCGCCAGGTGGCAGTCGACTCGGTGCGCAAGACGCGCGAGATCATGCGCGCGAAGGCGCTGGCGAAATACCAGCCGCAGGAATACCTGCCCGGCCTCGACATCGCGTCCGACGAGGAACTCGCGCGCGCGGCCGGCGAACTCGGCACGACGATTTTCCACCCGGTCGGCACCTGCAAGATGGGCCGCGATCCGATGGCGGTGGTCGACGAACGGTTGAAGGTGCGCGACATGGCGGGACTGCGCGTCATCGACGCTTCGGTCATGCCGCGCATCACGTCCGGCAACACGAACGCGCCGACGACCATGATCGCCGAGAAGGGCGCCGAATTCATCATGCAGGACTGGAAGCTCGCGAAGGCGAGATGACGACACACGGAGGAGACACATGCCCGCCTACCTGATTTCCCAGATCGACGTCCACGACCCCGTCGGCTACGAGGACTACCGCAAGCTCGTCGGCGCGTCGCTCGCCAAATACGGCGGCAAGTTCGTCGCGCGCGGCGGCAAGATCGACGTGCTCGAAGGCGACTGGAAGCCGAAGCGCGTCGTGATCTGCGAGTTCGAGAGCCTGGAGCGCGCGCGGCAATGGTACGAATCGCCGGAGTACAAGCCCGCGATGGACATCCGCCAGAAGACGTCGGACGCGAAAATCATCGTCGTCGACGGCCTCTGACGCTCGGCATCAATCGCCCCGGAAACCGATTTTCTTGTGGGTGCCGTCGCAATACGGCTTCTTCGCGGACTGCCCGCACCGGCATAGCCAGGCTTCCCGAAGTCGATCGACCGTGCGGCCGGTGCCGCTCACGAGTTCGAGGTTTCCCGAGAAATACAGCGGACCGTCTTTCTTGAGGGTCAAGTCCAGCGGCCCGTCGCGCGCCGCCAGCGGTTCCGAACTCCTCGTGGGCGGCTCGCCGGTCGCCTGGAATCCCGCGGTCGCATGGCTGCCGTCGCAGTAAGGCTTGGCCTTCGAAGCGCCGCATCGGCATAGCGTCGTGCGAAATTGCGAGTCCGATTCGCCGATCTTCAGGTCGGCGTGCACGGCCAGCGGACCGTTTTCGCGGATGCGCACGACATTGACCGGGGGTGCCGTTTCCTGTTCGCCGCCGTCGATGCGCTCGTAGGTGATCGCGCCCGACGGACAGGCCATTGCCGTCATGATCACCTGTTCCACCGGTGCCTTGTCGGGCTGGATCCAGGCACCCGGGACATTGGCCTGGAACACTTCCGGTCGACCAAGCACGCAATTGCGCGAATGGATGCATTTCGACGCATCGAAACGCACGATGACGTTCGCGCCACGGTATTCCTGGTTATTGCTCGCCACGGTTGCCCTCGCGCTGCTTGCGAGAAGGCATTCTACCCGCCGCGATCCGGCGACCGGAACGAGGTCAGGCCGCCCGGCGCGGAAGGCTCAAGGTCGCTTCGAGTCCGCCGCGCGCGAGGTTGCGCAGGCGCACCGAGCCGCCATGCGCCTGGGCGATGTTGCGCGCGATCGAGAGCCCGAGGCCGCTGCCGCCGGTGTTGCGGTTGCGCGAGCCCTCGACCCGATAGAACGGCTCGAACACGCGCTCGATGTCGCCCTCGGGAATGCCGGGTCCATCGTCGCGGATGGCGATGCTCAGCGCGCCGCCTTCGTCCTGCAGCATGATGTCGGCGCGCCTGCCGTAGGCCAGCGCGTTGTCGATCAGGTTCTGCAGGCAACGCTTGAGTGCCTGCGCGCGCCCCATGACCGGGCTGCGAACGTCCCCCGACACCGTGACCATGTGACCCGCTTCCTCGGCGTCTTCCTTGAGGCTGGAGATCAGCGCAGTCACGTCGATGGGCTGGATCGCTTCCGTGCCTTCGCTCAGGCCGCGCATGTAGTCGAGGGTGGAAACCACCATCTGCTGCAGCTCGTCGAGGTCCTTCACGAATTTTCCCTTGATCTGGGCGTCGTCGAGCAATTCGGCGCGCAGGCGCATGCGCGTGATCGGCGTCTTGAGGTCATGGGACATCGCCGCGAGCACCTTGATGCGCGTGTCGACGTAGCGCTTGAGCCTATCCTGCATGACGTTGAGCGCCCGCGATGCGCGCACGACTTCGTTCGTTCCCTTTTCCGGCAACGGCGGCCGGTCGATGTCGCGGCCCAAGTCCTCGGCCGCACCGGCCAGCACCGACAGCGGCCGCGTCACCAGGCGCACCGCGAAGAAGCACAGCACGACCATGACGCCGTCGACGATCGCCAGGTTGCGGAACAGGCGCTGCACCCACTGCGTGTAACGCGAAGGCTCGACGCTCTCGATGTTGATCCAGACGCCGTCGCTCAGCAGCACGGTCGCGAACACGCGCACGCCGGGGCGCTCGCCGAACTCGCGCGCGTACCACGAGTCCGGGTTGATGTAGACGGGCTGCGCATCGATCACGCGAAACCCGACGCCGGGATTGAGCGCCAGCGCCACGGCTTCGCGCGCCGCAGTCATCAGCTCGGACTCTTCCCCCTGCAGGCCCTCGGAGCCCGCGGGCCGCCCATACGCCACTTTCAGGGATTCGCCCGAGATCGCGCGCATGATGCGCGTGCGGTCCGTGGCGTTCGCCGCCTCGACGGCGCGCACCGCATCGCCGATGCGGGTCGCCGCCTGGCTGGCGCCCAGGCGGAACACCAGCGCATTGCGATCCGAGATTGCGATCGCCGTCGTGATCAGCTGGATCGCGATGAAGCCCCCGCCCAGGATCAGCACGATGCGACCGAACACCGAGCGCGGAAACCACCTCACCGCCTCTCCTCCGCGAGGCTCTCTTCCACCTTCGCCGCCAGCACGTAGCCTTTGCCGCGCACGGTCTTGATGATTTCGGGTTCGCGCGCCTGCTCGCGCAGGCGCTCGCGCAGGCGGCTGACCTGCATGTCGATGGTACGGTCGAGCGGATCGGCGTCGCGCCCGAACGTGAAATTGGACAACTGGTCGCGCGAGAGCACGACGTTCGAATTCTGCAGGAAGATCAGCAGAAGCCTGTACTCGGCGCCGGACAGCGGGACCACCACGCCGTCGGGCGCATACAGATTGCGTGCCCGCGTATCCAGCCGCCAGCCGGAAAATGTGAAGGACTCCGGCACGTCCACTTCGGTGTCGGTGGGCAGGGATTTCGCGCGTCGCAGGATGCTGCGGATTCGCGCCAGCAGCTCGCGCGGATCGAAGGGTTTCGCCAGGTAATCGTCCGCGCCCATCTCCAGGCCGAGGATGCGGTCCACGGCTTCGCCGCGCGCGGTGAGCATCAGCACCGGCACCTGCGAACGCGTGCGCAATTGCCGGCAGAGCGAGAGCCCGTCTTCGCCCGGCAGCATCAGGTCCAGCACCACCAGGCTGACCGGCTTCACGGACAGGGCTTCCCACATCGATTTGCCGTCGGGCACCGCCTGCGCGTCGAAACCGTTCTTGCGCAGGTATTCCTCCAGCAGCGACTGGATGTCTTCGTCGTCATCGACGATCAGGACGCGATCACGCATGTAGCAGGGGAACCTTGCGAAGCTGGACCAACTCGTTATACCTCCGACCGAAACCTAATGGGAGAAGTTTTGTCACTTACTGTAACCCTCGCCGCGCGCGGGACACTTCGTTACACAACCGGAAGGGTCATGACATACAGTTGCGACACTCGCCGCAGTGGCGTCGATTCCCAAGCAAATTATCCCGGAATGCTTCGATGAGCAATGCCCCGCTCCCACCGCTGGCGGATGACAACCTGATCCCGCCCGCCATGCAACGCGACAGTCGGCCCAGGGCATGGTGGTCGCGCTGGTGGCTCTGGCTGATCGTGCTCTGCCTGCTGGGCGGCGGCGCATGGCTCGTATTCGCGAAGCCAGAGGCAGGCGGCAAGCCTGCCGCAGGGGGCCCCGAGCGCGCCGGCAAGGGTGGCGGCATGAATCGCCCGCCACCCGTCGTCGCTGCTGCGGCAAAATCGGGTGACATCAACCTGTACCTGAACGGCCTGGGCACGGTCGTCCCGCTCAATACCGTCACGGTGCATTCCCGCGTCGACGGTGCGCTCGACAAGATCATGTTTCGCGAGGGCCAGGTGGTCAAGGAAGGCGACCTGCTCGCGCAAATCGACCCGCGCCCCTTCCAGGTCCAGCTCGCGCAAGCCGAAGGCCAGATGGCGCGCGACCAGGCCTTGCTGCAAAACGCCAAGGCGGACCTCGAGCGCTATCGCACGCTGTTCGAGCAGGATTCGATCGCCAAGCAGCAGCTCGATACCCAGGCATCGCTGGTCGGCCAATACCAGAGCGCGCTGAAGGTCGACCAGGCCGCCATCGACAACGCGCGCCTGCAGCTCACCTATTCGCGCATCACCGCCCCGATCAGCGGCCGGCTCGGCCTCAGGCAGGTCGACGTCGGCAACATCGTGCACGCGGGGGACACCACCGGCATCGTCGTCATCACGCAGCTGCAGCCGATCACGGTCGTGTTCACGCTGCCCGAGGACAACATCAGCGCGGTGATGAAAAAAGTCCACGCCGGGCAGAAGCTTTCCGTCGACGCCTACGACCGTGCCGGCAAGGTGAAGCTCGCCACCGGCACGTTGCTCACCATCGACAACCAGATCGACACCACCACCGGCACGATCAAGCTGAAGGCGCAGTTCGACAACGAGGATGCCGGCCTGTTTCCCAACCAGTTCGTCAACGCGCGCATGCTGCTCGACGTGAAGCACGACGCCGTGCTGATCCCGTCGGCCGCCGTCCTGCGCGGCACGCAGGGCACCTTCGTCTACGTCGTCAAGGAAGACAAGACCGTCACGGTCAGGCCGGTGAAGGTCGGAACCACCGAAGGTGAAACCTCGGCGATCGACAGCGGCGTCGCGGTGGGCGAAAGCGTGGTCATAGACGGCACCGACAAGTTGCGCGAGGGCGCCAGGGTGGAGATCAGCACGCGCGATGCGTCCGCTCCGGCGGCCGATGCGGCCGACGGCGGACAAGCCAAACGCGGCAAGCGGCATCGCGACGGCAATGCGCCCGCCTCCGAATCGAGCAGCTGAGCGCCGCGACGCATGAATCCGTCGCGCCCGTTCATCCTGCGCCCGGTGGCGACCTCGCTGTTGATGGTCGCCATCCTGCTTTCCGGGATCGTCGCCTACCGCCTGCTGCCGCTGTCCGCCCTGCCGGAAGTCGACTATCCGACCATCCAGGTCGTCACGCTCTATCCGGGCGCCAGTCCGGACGTGACCACGTCTTCGATCACGGCGCCGCTGGAGCGCCAGTTCGGCCAGATGCCCGGGCTGAACCAGATGTCGTCGACCAGCTCGGGCGGCGCATCGGTCATCACGCTGCAGTTCAGCCTGGCGCTCACGCTCGACGTCGCCGAGCAGGAAGTGCAGGCGGCCATCAACGCCTCGGGCTCCTTCCTGCCCGTCGACCTGCCGTCACCGCCGATCTACAACAAGGTCAATCCGGCCGACACGCCGATCATGACCCTGGCGATCAGCTCCGTGTCGATGCCGTTGCCGAAATTGCAGGACCTGATCGATACGCGCGTCGCGCAGAAGATCTCGCAGCTGCCCGGCGTCGGCCTCGTCACCTTGTCGGGCGGGCAGCGCCCGGCCGTGCGCATCCAGGCCAATCCCAGGGCGCTCGCCGCCTACGGCATGAGCCTGGACGACCTTCGCACCGCGATCGCCAACGCCAACGTGAACCAGGCGAAGGGCAGCTTCGACGGGCCGTCGCGCGCTTCCACGATCGACGCCAACGATCAGCTCAAGTCCGCCGCGGAATACCAGAAGCTGATCATCGCCTACAAGAACGGCGCTCCGATCCGGCTCACCGACGTGGCCGACGTCATCGACGGCGCGGAAAACACGCGGCTGGCGGCCTGGGCGAACGACAAGGCCGCCATCATCCTGAACATCCAGCGCCAGCCGGGCGCGAACGTCATCGAGGTCGTGGATCGCATCAAGAAGCTGCTGCCCAAGCTGCAGGCATCTCTGCCAGGCACGGTGGACGTGGCGCTCCTGACCGACCGCACCACCACCATACGCGCATCGGTCAAGGACGTGCAGTTCGAGCTCATGCTCTCCGTCGCACTCGTCGTCATGGTGATCTTCGTGTTCCTGCGCAACGTCGCGGCGACCATCATCCCCAGCGTCGCGGTGCCCCTGTCGCTGGTGGGCACGTTCGGCGTGATGTACCTGTCCGGGTTCAGCATCAACAACCTGACCTTGATGGCCCTGACCATCGCCACCGGCTTCGTGGTCGACGACGCCATCGTGATGATCGAGAATATCTCGCGCTACATCGAGGAAGGCGCCAAGCCCCTGGAAGCGGCGTTGAAGGGCGCCGAGCAGATCGGCTTCACCATCATTTCGCTGACGTTCTCCCTGATCGCCGTGCTGATCCCGCTGCTGTTCATGGGCGACGTGGTCGGCCGCCTGTTCCGCGAGTTCGCCATCACCCTCGCGGTTTCCATCCTGATCTCGGCGTTCGTCTCGCTGACCCTGACGCCGATGATGTGCGCGCGCCTGCTGCGCCACACGCCGGAAGAAGAACAGGGTCGCTTCTACAAGGCCAGCCAGCGCTTCTTCGACACGGTGATCGAGCGCTACGGCCGCATGCTGGACTGGGTGCTCGACCGCCAGGCCATGACGATGCTGGTGGCGGTCGGCACGCTCGTGCTCACGGTGCTGCTATACGTCTACGTGCCGAAGGGATTCTTCCCGGTGCAGGACACCGGCGCGATCCAGGGCATTTCCGAGGCGCCGCAGTCGATATCGTTCGAGGCCATGGCGATGCGCCAGCAGGCGCTCGCGAAAGTCGTGATGCAGGATTCCGCGGTCGAAAGCGTCTCGTCCTTCATCGGCGTCGACGGCACCAATGCCACGCTGAATAGCGGCCGCATGCTGATCAACCTGAAGCCGCTGGAGGTCCGCAAGGTCAAGGCAACCGAAGTGATCCAGCGCCTGCAGGCGCACGCCTCGCAGGTCGAAGGCATAGCGCTGTATTTGCAGCCGGTGCAGGACCTCACGATCGAGGACCGCGTGAGCCGCACGCAATACCAGTTCACGCTCGAGGACGCCAACTTCGACAACCTGAGCATCTGGGTTCCGAAGCTGGTGGAACGCCTGCGCGGCGCGCCTGAACTCGCCGACGTCGCCAGCGACCTGCAGGACCAGGGGCTGCAGGCCTATGTCGACATCGACCGCAGCACGGCGGCGCGCCTGGGCGTCACGCCCGCGGCGGTCGACAACGCGCTCTACAACGCCTTCGGCCAGCGCTTGATCTCGACGATCTTCACGCAATCGAACCAGTATCGCGTGGTGCTGGAAGTGCACCCGGATTTCCAGAACGGGCCGGCTTCGCTGAACGACATCTACGTCACCTCGACCGACAACCAGCAGGTCCGCCTTTCGGCGATCGCTCGCGTGGTCGAGCAGCCCGGACCGCTTTCCATCAGCCACCTCGGCCAGTTCCCGGCAACGACCATCTCCTTCAACCTGGCGCCCGGCCATTCGCTCGGCCAGGCGGTGCGCGTGATTCGCAACGCGGAAGCCGATCTCGGCCTGCCGGCGAGCATGCAGACGAGCTTCCAGGGCGCGGCACTCGCTTTCGAATCCTCCTTGAACAACACGCTGCTGCTGATCCTCGCGGCCATCGTCACGATGTACATCGTGCTGGGCGTGCTGTACGAAAGCTACATCCACCCGATCACGATCCTGTCGACCCTGCCCTCCGCCGGCGTCGGCGCGCTGCTGGCGCTAATGCTCTCGCGCACCGACCTGGGCATCATCGCGATCATCGGCATCATCCTGCTGATCGGCATCGTCAAGAAGAACGCGATCATGATGATCGACTTCGCGCTCGACGCCGAGCGCAACGAGGGAAAGAGCCCGCGCGAAGCCATCCACCAGGCCTGCCTGCTGCGCTTCCGCCCGATCCTGATGACGACGATGTCCGCGCTGCTGGGCGCGCTGCCGCTGATGATAGGCACCGGCGTGGGCTCGGAACTGCGCCATCCGCTGGGCATCACCATGGTCGGCGGCCTGATCTTCAGCCAGGCGCTGACCTTGTTCACCACGCCGGTCATCTACCTGTTCTTCGACCGCCTGGCAACCCGCTCCTCGCGCGGCAAGGCAAGCCGGCCGGCGGCGCGTGAACAAACGGGGAACGCGCAGCCGTGAACTTCTTCGGATTCTTCATCCATCGCCCCGTCGCCACCACGCTGCTGACGGCCGGCATCGCGTTGTCCGGCATCATGGCGTTCAAGCTGCTGCCGGTGTCGCCGCTGCCGCAAGTGGACTTCCCCACCATCTTCGTGCAGGCCTCGCTGCCGGGAGCGGCTCCCGAGACCATGGCGTCGACGGTCGCCACGCCGCTCGAACGGGCGCTGGGTCGCATCGCCGGCGTCAACGAGATGACGTCGACGAGCACGCTGGGCAACAGCCGCATCACGCTGCAGTTCGACCTGACCCGCAACATCGACGGCGCCGCGCGCGACGTGCAGGCGGCCATCAACGCCGCGCGCACGCTGCTGCCCACGGGGCTGCCCAGCAACCCGACCTATCGCAAGGTCAACCCGGCCGACGCGCCCATCCTGATCCTGTCGCTGACCTCGCAGACCATGACTCGCGGCCAGCTGTACGACGCGGCCTCCAGCATCCTGGCCCAGAAGCTCTCGCAGGTGGACGGCATCGGCCAGGTGGTCGTCGGCGGCAGTTCTCTGCCGGCGGTGCGCGTCGAATTGATCCCGTCGGCGCTGCACAAGTACGGCATCGGCACGGAGGACGTGCGCACGGCGCTGGCCACCGCAAATGCGAACCGGCCCAAGGGCATGGTCGAGGACGACGCGCGCCACTGGCAGATCTACGCCAACGACCAGGCGCGCGAGGCATCCGAATACCTGCCGCTGATCATCGCCTATCGCAATGGAGCCGCCGTGCACCTGACGGACGTCGCGGACGTCGTGGATTCCGTGCAGGACCTGCGCAACGACGGCCAGTCCAACGGCAAGCCGGCGGTGTTGATCGTGCTCTACCGGCAGCCGAACGCGAACATCATCGATACCGTGCAGCGCGTGCGCGACGCGCTGCCCAACCTGACGGCCTCGATCCCGAGCGCGATCGACCTGAACGTGGTGATCGACCGCACGCCCACCATCCGCTCGTCGCTGAAGGAAGTCGAGCGCACGCTGATGATCTCGATAGCGCTCGTGGTCATGGTCGTGTTCCTGTTCCTGCGCAAGGTGAGCGCCACGCTGATTCCGACGGTGGCCGTGCCGGTGTCGCTGCTGGGCACCTTCGGCGCCATGTACCTCGCCGGATACAGCCTGAACAACCTGTCGCTGATGGCGCTGACGGTCGCCACCGGATTCGTCGTCGACGACGCCATCGTCGTGCTGGAAAACATCTGGCGCCACATCGAGGAAGGCATGGCGCCGACGGAGGCCGCGCTCAAGGGCACGCGCGAAGTCGGCTTCACGGTGTTGTCGATGAGCCTGTCGCTGATCGCCGTGTTCATCCCGATCCTGCTGATGGGCGGCATCATCGGCCGGCTGTTCCGCGAGTTCGCCGTCACGCTGTCGGTCGCCATCGTGATCTCGCTGGCACTTTCGCTCACCACCACGCCGATGATGGCCGCGCGCCTGTTGAAGCGGCGGCAACCCAATGAGCGGACCGGGCCGGTCGCGCGCTGGAGCGCACGCGCCTTCGAGAAGATCGAGCACGGCTACGAGCGCTCGCTCGGCTGGGCGCTGCGCCACAGCCTGATCATGATCCTGATCCTGGCGGCGACCGTGTGCCTGAACGTGTGGCTTTACGGTTTTATCCCCAAGGGATTCTTTCCCCAGCAGGATACCGGCCGCATCAGCGGGTCCATCCAGGCGGACCAGGGCATTTCCTTCCAAGCGATGCAGCAAAAGCTGAGCGATTTCATGACCATCGTGCGCCAGGATCCGGCCGTGGAAAACGTGATCGGCTTCACCGGCGGCGGCCAGCGCAACAGCGGCAACATGTTCATCTCGCTCAAGCCGCTGGACCAGCGCAGGATTTCCGCCGACGCCGTGATCGCGCGGCTGCGCGCACGGCTGGCGAAGGAACCGGGAGCGAGCCTGTACCTGCAGGCGGTGCAGGACATCCGCATGGGCGGGCGCCAGGGAAACGCACAATACCAGTACACGCTGCAAGCCGACGACCTGCGCGAATTGCGCGATTGGGAGCCGCGCATCCGCCAGGCGCTGACGCAACTGCCGCAACTCGCCGACGTCAACACCGACAGCCAGGACAAGGGCGACAAGACGTCGCTGCTGATCGATCGCGATGCGGCGTCGCGCCTGGGCGTCACCACCAATACGATAGACGCGACCTTGAACGACCTGTTCGGCCAGCGCCTGGTGTCGACGATCTACACGGCACTGAACCAGTACCGAGTGGTCATGGAAGCGGCGCCGCAATACTGGCAGGCGCCGCAGGCGCTGGACGACGTCTACGTAAGCAACGCCGACGGCAAGCAGGTGCCGCTCTCCGCATTCTCCAGCTACGGGCCGAACAACACGCCGCTGGCGGTGAACCACCAGGGCCAGTTCGTCGCCTCGACGATCTCCTTCAACCTGCCGGTCGGCGTTTCGCTGTCGGACGCGACCCGCGCGATCGTCGATACCTTCCGGCGCATCGGCGTGCCGACCACGATCCAGGGCAGCTTCCAGGGCAGCGCCAAGCTGTTCCAGGATTCGCTGGACAGCCAGCCCTGGCTGATCCTGACGGCGCTGCTGACGGTTTACATCGTGCTGGGCATGCTCTACGAGAGCCTGGTGCACCCGATAACGATCCTGTCGACGCTGCCCTCGGCGGGCGTGGGCGCCCTGCTGGCACTGATCGCGTGCGGCAGCGAGTTCAGCATCATCGCGCTGATCGGCATCATCCTGCTGATCGGCATCGTCAAGAAGAACGCCATCATGATGATCGACTTCGCGCTGGAGGCCGAGCGCAAGCACGGCATGCGGCCCGAGCAGGCGATCTACCAGGCCTGCCTGCTGCGCTTCCGCCCGATCATGATGACCACCATGGCCGCCCTGCTCGGCGCGATTCCGCTCGCCGTGGGCTTCGGCGACGGCGCAGAGCTGCGCCGCCCGCTGGGCATTTCCATCGTCGGCGGGCTGATCGTCAGCCAGATGCTGACGCTGTATACGACGCCGGTCGTCTATCTGTACCTGGATCGCTTCCGCCTCTGGTGCAAGCGCAAATGGTCGGGGGGCCGCGATCCGCACGGCGCGACTCCGGCCGACATTGCAGGAGAGGTTCCATGAAATACCGGAAACTTGAACCACGGAGCGCACGGAGACCACGGAGAAGGAATTCATGATCAGCCTGATTTCCCGATTTGGAACCCGTTTTTCCTCCGTGCCCTCCGTGTTCTCCGTGGTGAAAGGTTTTCGCCTTTTTTCGTTTGCGGCACTGCTGGCGGCACTCGGCGCCTGCACGGTCGGGCCCGACTACGTGAAACCGGTGGCGGACAAGCCTGCGCAATTCAAGGAGGCGGACGGCTGGAAGACCGCCCAGCCGAGCGACCAGCTTCTGCGTGGCAAATGGTGGGAAGCATTCAACGACGCGCAGTTGAACGCCATGATGGACCAGGTCAGCGTGTCCAACCAGAGCCTCGCGCAGGCCGCGGCGCAGTTTCGCCAGGCGCGCGCGCTGGTGCAGGCCGCGCGCGCCGGCTACTGGCCGACGGTATCGGCCGACGCATCCGCAACGCGATCCAAGTCACCCGCCGGCTTCAGCAACCAGTCGAGCAACGGCAATTTCGTGCAAAGCTCGCGCGCGCCGGTCACGAACTATTCCCTCTCGCTCGACGCCATGTGGGAAATCGACGTCTGGGGTCGGGTGCGCCGGACCGTGGAATCGGACGTCGCGAGCGCGCAGGCAAGCGCGGGCGACCTCGAGGCGATGAAGCTGTCCATCCAGGCGGAACTCGCGCAGGACTATTTCCAGTTGCGCGCGCTGGATACGCAAAAGCAGCTCTTCGACGACACCATCGCGGCGTACCAGCGCTCGCTGACGCTGACGCAGAACCAGTACGCGGCCGGCGTCGCCGCCAAGGTCGACGTCATCCAGGCACAGACCCAGCTCAAGACGACGCAAGCCCAGGCGCTGGACGTGGGCGTGCAGCGCGCCCAGCTCGAACATGCGATTGCGTTGCTGCTCGGCAGGCCGCCGTCCGAATTTTCGTTGCCGGCCGCCACGCTGGCGGCTCTGCCTCCAGACATCCCGTTCGGGCTGCCATCCACCCTGCTCGAGCGGCGCCCGGACATCGCGGCGGCCGAGCGACGGGTCGCCGCTGCGAACGCGCAAATCGGCGTGGCACAGGCCGCCTACTATCCATCCTTGAGTCTCTCGGCATCCGGCGGCTTCCAGAGCTCCAGCTTCTCGAACTGGCTCACCGCGCCGAGCCGCTTCTGGTCCATCGGGCCGGACATCGCGCAGACATTGTTCGATGCCGGCCTGCGGCGCGCGCAAACCGCGCAGGCCGTGGCCGCATACGACGCCACCGTTGCCGCGTATCGCCAGACCGTGCTGACCGGGTTCAAGGAAGTCGAAGACAACCTGGTGGCGCTGCGCATCCTCGAGCAGGAAGCCGCGGTCCAGGACGAAGCCGTGCAAAACGCCCGCCAGTCGGTGACCCTGACGACGAACCAGTACAAGGCCGGCCTCGTCAGTTATCTCAACGTTGTGACAGTGCAGGCGACGGCACTCGCCAACGAGCGCAGCGCGGTGGACATCCAGAACCGCCGCCTCGCCGCCAGCGTGCTGCTCATCAAGGCGCTGGGCGGCGGCTGGGACGCCGCCACGCTTCCGCAATCCGACGAACTCGCGCGCGGCGACGCGTATCCGCGCAAGGACACGGCGTCCCAGCATTGAGCGAGGGATGAGTCTTGGAGAGGAAAACGAGAAGCGGCAGTCCGGCGACGGACGAAGCCGCATGACCTGGAGGATCCGGCAATGGAACGTAGCATGAAGCTCTCATCGATTCGGGCAACGGCCGTTCTCGCGGCCGCCGCCATGCTCGCCGCCGGTACGCTGGTCGGCTGCTCCGACAAGAGCAATGCCCAGGCCGACGCCGCGAAAAAGGGCCCGCCGCCGGTGCCGGTGCTGACCGGTCAGGCCGTCGAGAAGTCGATGCCGCTGCGGCTGCATGCGATCGGCAACGTCGAGCCGGTCGCAACGGTGGCGGTCAAGGCCAGGGTGGACGGGCAGATCCTCTCGTCACCGGTGCGCGACGGCCAGGACCTCGCCAAGGGCGACCTGCTGTTCCAGATCGACCCCAAGCCCTACCAGTCGCAGCTCGAACAGGCGCAGGCCAACCTGGTGCACGACCAGGCGCAGCTCGAATACCTGCGCGGCCAGGAAGCACGCTACAAGGACCTGCTCGCGCAGAACTTCGTGTCCAAGGAAGGCTATGCGCAGGTCGCCGCGAATTTCCGCGGCGCCGAAGCCAGCGTCGACGCCGACCAGGCCGCGATCCAGCACGCGAAAATCAACCTCGCCTACACCACCATCCGCTCCCCGATCGACGGCCGCGCCGGCAAGGTCCTGCTCACCGAGGGCAACCTGGTCAAGGCCAACGACACCGTCGCGATGGTCGTCATCAACCAGTTGCGCCCGATCTACGTGAGCGTCTCGGTGCCCGAGCAATACCTGAACGAGATCCGCGAGCGCCAGCGCAAGGTGCCGCTGCGCGTGGAAGTGCAACTCGAAAAAGGCAGGACCATCACCGGCAAGCTCGGCTTCATCGACAACGCCGTCGACGTCGCCACCGGTACCATCAAGCTGCGCGGCATTTTCGCCAACGACGATCGCCAGCTCTGGCCTGGCCAGTTCGTCGAATCCTGGGTGACGCTGCGCGACGAGGACAAGGCGCTCGTGGTGCCCACCCAGGCCCTGCAGGTCGGCCCGAAAGGCCAGTACGTATATGTAGTGAAGCCGGACTCGAGCGTCGAGCTGCGGCCGGTGCAGGTTGCCCGGACGGAAGGCGCGGAATCGGTGATCGCCGGCGGATTGGCAGGCGGCGAGACCGTGGTCGTCGACGGCGCCTCGCGCATCCTGCCCGGCTCGAAGATCAGCGCGAAATCGCCTGAACCGGCGAAGGCGCCCGACGCCAGGTCCGCCGGCAAAGCCGCGGAGAAATCCTGATGAGCATCGCCGAGATCTTCGTCCGCCGTCCGGTCATGACCGGCCTGGTCATGATCGGCATCCTCGCGTTCGGCGTGGTCAGCTACCGCCTGCTGCCGGTGTCGGACCTGCCGAGCGTGGATTTTCCGACCATCGCCGTGACCGCTTCGCTGCCGGGTGCCAGCCCCGACACCATGGCGTCCGCGGTCGCCACGCCGCTCGAGAAGGAATTCTCGACGATCGCGGGCCTCGATTCGATGGATTCCACCAATGCCCTGGGCATCAGCCGCGTCACGCTGCAGTTCTCGCTGGACCGCAACATCGATGCCGCCGCGGCCGACGTGCAGGCCGCGATCACGCGCGCGCTGAAGCAGTTGCCGCCGCAAATGACCACGCCGCCGGCGTTCCAGAAGGTCAACCCGGCCGACGCGCCGATTTTCTACCTGGCGCTGACCTCGAACACGCTGCCGATGTCGACCGTGGACGAGTACGCGCAAACCCTGCTCGCACAGCGCATCTCGACCATCAACGGCGTGGCGCAGGTGCAGGTCCTCGGCTCGCAGAAATTCGCGGTGCACGTGCAGCTCGACCCCAAGGCGCTGGCTTCGCGCGGCATCGGCATCGACGAGATCTCGGACGCGCTCAACCGCCACAACACGAACCTGCCGACCGGCACGCTCTACGGCGCGCAGCGCGCCTACACCGTCGAGGCGAACGGCCAGCTCATGAATGCCGCGGCCTTCCGCCCGATCGTGGTCGCGTGGCGCAACGGCGCGCCGGTGCGCCTGTCCGAAATCGGGCGGGTCATCGACAGCGTCGAGAACGACAAGCTCGCGGCCTGGCTGAACGACGAGCAGGGCATCGTGCTGGCGATCCAGCGCCAGCCCGGCACGAACACCATCGAGATCGTCAACTCCATCAAGAAGCTGCTGCCGACCTTCCGCGCGCAGGCGCCGGCCGGCATCAAGATCGAGATCCTCTACGACCGGTCGGATTCCATCCGCGAATCCGTCGACGACGTGCAGTTCACGCTGATGCTGGCCCTCGCGCTCGTGGTGCTGGTGATCTTCCTGTTCCTGCGCAACCTGTCCGCCACCCTGATCCCCAGCCTGGCGCTGCCGATGTCCATCGTCGGCACGTTCTCGGTCATGTACCTGTTCGGCTACAGCCTGGACAATCTATCGCTGATGGCGCTGACCTTGTGCGTGGGCTTCGTGGTCGACGACGCCATCGTGATGCTGGAGAACATCAGCCGCCACATGGAAATGGGCAAGGCGCCGATGCAGGCCACCCTGGACGGCGCGCGCGAAGTCGGCTTCACCATCGTGTCCATGACCCTTTCGCTGGCCGCCGTGTTCATCCCGGTGCTGTTCATGGGCGGCATCCTCGGCAAGCTGCTGCACGAGTTCGCCGTCACCATCATGGCCTCGGTGCTGGTGTCGGGCTTCGTCTCGCTGTCGCTCACACCCATGCTGTGCAGCCGCTGGCTCAGGCCCGTTGCGCACGGCGATCACGGCAAGCTCTACCAGTGGAGCGAGCGCGCTTTCGATTCCGTGCGCGACCTCTACGACGTGACGCTGAAATGGTCGATCAAGTACAACTGGGTCACGATGATCATTTTCTTCGCCGTGTTCGCCGCGACCTGGTGGCTGTTCTCGGTCATGCCCAAGGGCTTCCTGCCGAGCACCGACACCGGCCAGTTGCTGGTCTTCACCGAGGCCGCGCAGGACATTTCCTTCGACGCCATGGCTTCCAAGCAACGCCAGGCCGCGCGCATCGTGCAGGCCGACCCGAACGTGGAAGCGGCGATGGCCTTCATCGGGCCCTCGTCTTCCGGTTCCAGCCAGACGCTGAACCTCGGGCGGATCTTCATTCGCCTGAAGCCGCGCGACCAGCGCATCCCGGCAGAGGCAATCATCCAGGAGCTGCGGCCCAAGCTGACCTCGATCCCGGGCATGAAGGTCTACCTGCAGAACATCCCGCCGATCCGCATCGGCGGCAAGGTGACCAAGAGCGAATACCAGTACGTGCTGCAGGACGCGGACACGACCGAGCTGTACCGCTGGGCGCCCATCCTCGAGGAGAAAATGCGCGGCCTGCCGGCGTTCATCGACGTCAACAGCGACCTGCAGATCACCAACCCGACGGTCAAGGTGCAGATCGATCGCGACAAGGCGTCCGCGCTCGGCGTTACCGCCGAACAGGTCGAGGACGCGCTCTACAGCGCCTTCGGCACTCGCCAGGTCTCGACCATCTACACGCCGAGCAACGAGTACTGGGTCATCCTCGAGCTGGAGCCGGCGTACCAGGACAGCCCGGAGTCGTTGTCGCTGCTTTATATCCGCTCGAACAGTGGCACGCTGGTGCCGCTGTCTTCCGTCGCGCGCGTCGAGCGCGGCGTAAGCCCGCTGACCGTCACCCACCAGGGCCAGCTGCCGTCGACCACGCTGTCGTTCAACTTGAAGGCCGGCAGCTCGCTGAGCCAGGCGATCGAGCAGGTCGACAAGGTCATTGCCGAGCTGCGCATCCCGCCGACCCTGATCGGCAGCTTCCAGGGGACGGCGCAGGCCTTCCAGTCGTCGCTTGCCGGCATGGGCCTGCTGCTGATCATGTCGATCTTCGTGATCTACCTGATCCTGGGCATTCTCTACGAGAGCTACATCCACCCGATCACGATCCTGTCCGGCCTGCCCACGGCGGGCTTCGGCGCGCTGATCACGCTGATGCTGTTCAAGCTGGACCTGAACATGTTCGGCTTCGTCGGCCTGATCATGCTGATCGGCATCGTCAAGAAGAACGCGATCATGATGATCGACTTCGCCATCGAGGCGCAGCGCAAGGAGGGCAAGGATCCGGCGGAGGCAATCTACCAGGCCTGCCTGATCCGCTTCCGGCCGATCATGATGACCACGATGGCGGCGCTGATGGGCACGCTGCCGATCGCGATGGGCTTCGGCGCGGGCTCGGAAGCACGCCGGCCGCTGGGCCTGGCGGTGGTGGGCGGCCTGCTCGTCTCCCAACTGCTGACCCTGTACATCACGCCGGTGGTCTATCTCTATCTCGAGCGCGCGCGCACCTGGCGCAGCCGGCGCCGCGGCCGCCAATCGTTGCCGCGAGAAGCCAGCGCTTGATTTCGAGTTCGGTGTCAACAGCTTTACCTTCGCGGCGTTAAGGCCGCGGCACGGCGCAACGCCATCCCGGAATTCGCGCATGTGCTCCTCCGCTGGAGAGACCATGCGCGAAGCCGGAAAACACGAAGACGACGATTCCCTGCTCGACAAGCTCGGGCCCGGCCTGATCACGGGCGCCGCCGACGACGATCCGAGCGGCATCGCCACCTATTCCCAGGCCGGCGCGCAGTTCGGCGTCGACATGCTGTGGACCATGGTGTTCACCTTCCCGCTGATGGTGGGCATCCAGACCGTGAGCGCGCGCATCGGCCGGGTCACCGGCGAGGGGCTGGCGGCCAACATCCGCCGGCTGTTCCCGCGCTGGGTGCTGCTGATCATCGTCTGGCTGCTCGTCGTGGCCAACACCATCAACAT
>DASZTG010000028.1:0-48735 GCA_035548375.1 Burkholderiales bacterium | reverse complement strand
CCCAGGGGGCGGCCTATCTTGCCGGCCTGGCCGTCGGTTACTGGGCGGACGAAGCGGAGATCGCATCGTTGTGGAAGAAGGACCGCAGTTTCGAGCCGGCGATGAATGCCGACCGGCGCGACGCGCTGCTGGCCGGCTGGGCGAAGGCGCTGGGCAGGGCGAAGGGATGGGTGGGGCCGTAACGTCAATTGCGCTAAAATCGCCAGCTTTTCTCGGCAAAAGCATGGCGTAAACATGGCGTTGATCGTTCAGAAATACGGCGGCACGTCGGTCGGCTCGACCGAGCGCATCAAGAATGTCGCCAGGCGCGTGGCGAAATGGAAGGCGGCGGGCAACGACGTGGTCGTCGTGGTCTCCGCCATGTCCGGCGAAACCAACAGGCTGATCGCGCTTGCGAAGGAAATCCAGGCGCAACCCGATCCGCGCGAACTCGACGTGGTCGCCGCGACCGGCGAGCAGGTCACCATCGGCCTGCTCGCGATGGCTCTGATGGAACTCGGCCTGAAGGCACGCAGCTATACCGGCGCGCAGGTCAAGGTGCTCACCGACGATGCCTTCACCAAGGCGCGCATTCTCGAAATCGACGAAAGCAATATCCGGCGCGACCTGAAGGACGGCTACGTCGCCGTGGTCGCGGGTTTCCAGGGCGTGGACGTGGAAGGCAACGTCACCACGCTCGGCCGCGGTGGCTCGGATACCTCGGGTGTGGCCTTTGCCGCCGCGCTGAAGGCCGACGAATGCCAGATCTATACCGACGTGGACGGGGTGTATACGACCGACCCGCGCATCGTGCCGGAAGCACAGCGCCTGAAGACCATCACTTTCGAGGAAATGCTGGAGATGGCAAGCCTGGGCTCGAAGGTGCTGCAGATCCGCTCCGTCGAATTCGCAGGCAAGTACAAGGTGAGATTGCGCGTGCTGTCGAGCCTGACGCCGCCGGACCTTCCGATCGCGGAGGAGTCGGTGTCGGGAACGTTGATTACTTTTGAGGAAGATGCAGACATGGAACAGGCACTGGTATCCGGCGTGGCTTTCAATCGGGACGAGGCCAAGGTCACGGTGCTGGGCGTGCCGGATACGCCGGGCATCGCCTACCAGATCCTCGATCCGATCGCCGAGGCGAACATCGAGGTGGACGTGATCGTGCAGAATATCGGCCGCGACGGATTGACCGATTTCTCGTTCACCACGCATCGCAACGACCTGAAGAAGACGCTCGACATCCTCGCGAAGGTTTGCAAGCACATCGGCGCGCGCGAAGTCATCGGCGACGACAAGATCTGCAAGCTCGGCCTGGTCGGCGTGGGCATGCGCTCCCACGTGGGTGTCGCCAGCAAGATGTTTCGCGCGCTGGCGGAAGAGGGCATCAACATCCAGATGATCTCGACTTCCGAAATCAAGATCACGGTCGTGATCGACGAGAAGTACATGGAGCTCGCCGTGCGAGTGCTGCACAAGACCTTCGACCTGGACCAGCCGAGGTAGAACGTCTGCGCCTCGCGCGCAAGAGTTACCGGCGCGATCGCCGCCGGCCTGCGCATGTGGTTGATTGCGCGAAGGTCCGCCCGCGGCACGGACATTGCTGATTACCTTCATCGATCCCGCATCGACCAATGCGGTGAATATTCCACACGCGAGGAGGCCAGCATGCAAATCCGCGAAATCATGAGCCGTGCGGTGAAAACGGTCCCTTCGACCATGTCGCTGCGCGATGCGGCGCGCATGATGGAAGCGGAAAAGGTCGGATTCCTGCCGGTGGTGAATCACGGTTCGCTGGTGGGCGTGATTACCGATCGCGACATTGTCCTGCGTGCCGTGGCGCGGGGCCTGAATCCCCAGGGCACCGAAGTGCGGGCGGCGATGACGCATGACGTGATCGAGCTGCCTGAGAACAGCGATATCGAAGATGCCGCCGACCTGATGGAAGAACACGGCGTCAGGCGCCTGATCGTCACCGGCGAGAACGACGAGCCGGTGGGCGTAGTCTCAAAGGACAGGGTCGCGCTCTACCTCGGCGCGGACGCCATTGACGATGCCGCCGCTCGCGCCACCCGGGAATTCCCCGGTGCGTTCGAGCCCGCGCGGCTCGCGGCGGAACCGAAGGACGAAGTCTCGGAAGGCAAGGTCGCCGCCGATCCCGCCGCGCCCGTGTTGCGCACAAAGCGCGACCAGGGCGATCCGCAAGCCTAGGCTACGCGTTCAATACTTCTCCGGCACGATCATGTCGGCCGCCACGGGGTGGCGAATGTAGTCGTCGTGGCGCACGCGCTCCGGCAGCACGACCGGGGCATGCTCCACTTCCTGGTAGGGAAACTGGTTGAGCATGTGGTTGATGCAGTTCAGCCGCGCCTTCTTCTTGTCGACCGCCTGCACGACCCACCATGGAGCCTCGGGGATATGCGTGTGCTCCAGCATGATCTCCTTGGCCTTCGTGTAGTCTTCCCAGCGCCGGCGCGACTCCAGGTCCATCGGCGAGAGCTTCCACTGCTTGAGCGGATCGTGGATGCGGCCCAGGAAGCGCAGGTGCTGCTCGTCGTCGGTGATGGAGAACCAGTACTTCAGCAGCTTGATGCCGGAGCGCACGAGCATGCGCTCGAATTCCGGCACGGAGCGAAAGAACTCCTCGTATTCCGCGTCGGTACAGAAGCCCATCACGCGCTCGACGCCCGCGCGGTTGTACCAGCTACGGTCGAACAGGACCATCTCGCCCGCCGCGGGAAGGTGGGCCGCATAGCGCTGGAAGTACCACTGCGTGCGCTCGCGGTCGTTGGGCGCCGGCAATGCCACCACCCGGCACACCCGCGGATTCAGACGCTGCGTGATGCGCTTGATGACGCCGCCCTTGCCGGCGGCGTCGCGGCCTTCGAACAGGATGACGATCTTCTGCCTGGTTGCCGCGATCCAGTCCTGCAGCTTGACGAGTTCGCCCTGCAGCCGGAACAACTCGCGGAAATATGCCGCCCGTTCGGCCTTCGCATTCTCCCCGCGGGGCAGGCCGCCTGACAGGACGTCCTTCGCCGTCCTGTCCTCGATTTCCATCTCGAGCTCTTCGTCGTAGCTGTCGATGAGGTCGCGCTCGATGCGGCCCATCAGCTCCTCGTGGTCGGGGAGCATCGGCTTGTTCATGTCCATCTTCAGAACACGTGCGAGAAGAGCCAGTACAGGCTGCCGGACAACAGGATTGCGACCGGCAACGTCAGCACCCATGCCATCAGCAGGTTGCGGATGGTCGACATCTGCAGGCCGGAACGATTGGCGGCCATGGTGCCGGCGACGCCGGAGGACAGGACCTGCGTGGTCGAAACCGGCAGGCCGTACATGTCCGCGGCGCCGATGGTGGCCATGGCGACGAGCTCGGCGGAGGCGCCCTGCGCATACGTCAGGTGCGACTTTCCGATCTTCTCGCCGACGGTCACGACGATGCGCTTCCAGCCGACCATGGTACCGAGGCCGAGCGCGATGGCCACGGCGATCTTGACCCAGAGCGGGATGAACTTCGTGGCGGCGTCGATCTGCGACTTGAACGCCTTCAGGTTTTTCTTCGCGTCATCATCCAGCCCCGCCTTGCCGCTCTTGTCGAGGTGGCGAATCGACTCGGACGCGAGGTACATGTCATTGCGGACGTTCGATACCGATGCTGACGGTACCTGGGCCAGCGAGCCGTATTGCTTGACCTGATCACCAATGCTGCCGACGACGGCAGCGAGGGCGGGCAGGGTCTCGGCCTTGAGTTCCCTTGTGCGCACGTAGTCGGACAAGGCGGCGCGGGCATCGGCCGGCGCGGCTTGCGGTGCGGCCTTGGCCAGCGCTTCCTGCGTGACCTTGGCCACGGCGACGAATTGGGTCATCTGGTCCACGGGCATCGCGCGATTCAGCGCGTAGGCGAGCGGGACCGTGCCGATGAGGATCAGCATGATCAGGCCCATGCCCTTCTGGCCGTCGTTGGACCCGTGCGCGAAGGAAACGCCGGTGCACGTCAGGATCAGGATGCCGCGAATCCATGCCGGCGGCGCCTTGTTGCCCCTGGGTTCGCTGTAGAGCTCCTTTTTCTTCACGAATGCCCGCAACGCCAGCAGCAGCAGGGCCGCGCAAGCGAATCCGATCAGGGGCGAGAGCAGCAGGGAATAGCCGACCTTGGTTGCCTGTCCCCAATCCACGCCGGTGCTGCCGTCACGACCGTGCATCAGCGCGTTGGCGACACCCACCCCGATGATGGAGCCGATCAGCGTGTGCGAGGACGAGGCCGGCAGGCCGAGCCACCAGGTGCCGAGGTTCCAGATGATCGCGGCGATCAGCAACGCGAACACCATGGCGAAGCCGGCACTCGAGCCGACTTGCAGGATCAACTCGACGGGAAGCAGCGAGATGATGCCGAAAGCGACGGCGCCGCTGGAAACGAGCACGCCGAGGAAATTGAAGCATCCCGACCAGATCACCGCGAACTGCGGCGGCAGCGAGTGGGTATAGATCACCGTCGCGACCGCGTTGGCCGTGTCGTGGAAGCCATTGACGAATTCGAAGCCCAGCGCGATCAGCAGCGCGACGCCGAGCAGGAACCAGGGCAGGAACGTGGTGACGGGATGATCCGTCGCCGCCACATCGGAATAGAGGCTGTAGCCCGTGACCAGCAAGCCGACGACGAGCAACCCCACGAAGATGAAGCCGGCGAGCGGGCCGTTGCTGCGATCGAGATTGGGGCGCGACGAAGCATGCGGGGGAATCCCTGCTGTCGTCGTTGCGGTGCTGTTCATATGGGCGATCCTCCGTAAAGCCGGCATGATCGCGATTCGGCGTGTCATTTTCATGACACTAGTGTTGCGATGGACGCGCCGTCGGACAATCTCCATTGAAAACAAAAGGCCCGCGCGAAGCGCGGGCCCGGTGCACGACTCCAGCCGGCTATGGAAGCGGCGGCTTTATTTCTTATCCTGCGCCGACATGATGGCCTTGATGACTTCGCCGAGGTCCGCGAGGGCCTTCTTGTCTTCTTCGCTGACTTCCTTCTGTCCGCAGCGCGGGTCCGTGCTCTGCAGCGCGTGGAACATCGGGCGGGTCACGGGGATGGGCGCGCAGCCGTGGTCCAGCTCGCAAATGAAGTCGAACTCGGGCTTCGCTTGCACGTGACAGGCGAAGCAGTTGCCGCCGAAGCGGTTATTGACGTCCGCGAAACCGCGCTTGCGGATTTTCGAGCCTTCCGGGGAAACGTCGAGCTCGAAAAATTCCCAGTCCCTGGTCGCGGCATTGAATCCCGCGCGCTGCTTGATCATAACCTCGCCCGGAATGAGCTGCACCACCGAACCGACCGGGTAGGTTCCACCGGTTTCCGATTTCGCGACGGCGATGGTGGCTTCCCGCTGGCTGTCGCCCAGCAGGTTGTCCACGTAGAAGTGGCGTACCTTCGTCATCTTGTCCAGGCACTGGAACGAGTTGTCGTCGATCGCGATCGCGCCGCTGTCCTCGGCGACCGCGTGCCCCGCACAGGCCAGCACCAATGCCGCCTGCAAAATGCCAATCCAGAGATTCTTCCCCATGTGCACTCCCCGTTTGTCGTAAGGATTGGCCTGGCGCAACGCACCAGGCCCGGATCGCGGAAGCGCCATTGCTTTCCGGTCCACCGCGGATTGTGCGCTGCAAGCCACATCGGGGATTACGTAGAAATCATCGTCCCGGCCTCATGATTCTCATGAACCGCGGCCGGGAAGCGGAGCAGGCGGCGCCGGCGAAGTGTCGGCATTACCGGCAGCAAGCGCGAGGTTCAGTCGTCGTCATCGTCTTCGTCGTCATCCTTCTTCGAGACGAGCTCGCCGGTCTTCGCGTCGAATTTCAACTCCTTCTTGCTGCCGTCGTCCGCGACGAGGTTGACCTCGTAGAGCAGGCGCCCGTGCTTGTGCTCGAGTTCAATTTCCTGGACCTGGCCGGGCTGCTCGGCCTTGGCGCGCCGGATAATGTCCTCCATCGGCAGGGTTTCATGGGCCTGCACGGCTTGCTCGACCGGGCTGGGGTTGGCTGCCTTGTCGGCGGCCCATGCGGCTGCGGCCGCCAGGAATGCGGCGGCGATCGCCGCGACTGCTGCGCCCTTGCTCATGCGATTCTCCTTTGCACGATTTGCGAAACGTGCCCATGCCGATGAGGCCGCGGCGGGAGCCGCGAGGTTCCCGGGGCATGAGTAACAGTGTGTATTTTCGGCGCCGCGTCTTGGCGGGCGATGTCAGGTGCATGGACCGGATTACGTCGTGTAACCGATGCGGCGATATCCCGCGCCATAGAGCGCCGGTGCCTGCGTCCCGGATCGGTAGAATGCGCGGTAAGGTGTCTTCCGCACATGCACAGCGCCAACCTCGACGACAGGAGAGATCGGGTTCGCGCTTGATCGATCATCGTTTCAAGCCTTTTTTCCCGGAGAAGAACATGACCAACACCCGTTCACTGATCGCTGGATTGCTCGTCGTGCTTTGCGCCGCAATCGTGCCGGCATTCGCGCAGGATGCCGTCAGTATCGGCAGTGCCATCGTCAATGCGCCCGATCGCAGCCCGGAGGACAAGGCGCTCGATGCCGGGCGCAAGCCGGCCGAGATGCTGGCTTTCCTCGGCATCCAGCCCGGGTGGAGGGTCGCCGACCTTGGGGCCGGTGGCGGCTACACGACGGAATTATTGCAGCGGGCTGTCGGCAGCGACGGTGCCGTATACGGACAGAATTCTCCGGCCCTGCTGGAAAAATTCCTCGAGAAGCCGTGGAGCGCGCGTCTGGCAAAACCGGTCATGGAAGGCGTCGTGCGCCTCGACCGCGACTTCGACGATCCGTTTCCCGCCGACCTGCCGCCGCTCGACGCCGTCACGTTGATCCTGTTCTATCACGACACGGTCTGGCTGAAAGTGGACCGCGCGGCCATGAACAAGGCGGTCTTCGCCGCGCTCAAGCCGGGCGGGATCTACCTGGTCGTAGACCACAGCGCGCGCGCCGGCGACGGCACGAACGTGACCGACACCTTCCATCGCATCGAGGAAGACGTCGTCAAGAAGGAAGTCGAGGCGGCCGGCTTCTCGCTCGACGGCGAGGGCAATTTCCTGCGCAACGCAGCCGACACGCGCGACTGGAACGATTCGCCGCGCGCCGCCGGTGAAAAGCGCGGCACGAGCGACCGCTTCGTGCTGCGATTCCGCAAGCCTTCCTGACCGCGGGCATGCCCGGCGCCTGCGGTATAGTCCGAATGCCGGGCGAATATCCGCCGGCTTGCGGACGCAAGGGGGAAACGTGGAAACGAGAATGGTAACAACGGCGCTGGAGCTGCCGGGACATCGCATCGTCAGGAACGTCGGCATCGTGCGCGGCATCGTCGTTCGCTCGCGGTCGATCGTCGGGTCTTTCTTCGGCGGGCTGCAGACCATCGTCGGCGGCAACATCACGATCTACACGAACATGTGCGAGACCGCGCGCAAGGATGCCTACCAGTTGATGTGCGTGCAAGCCCAGAAAAACGGCGCGAATGCGATCGTCGCGGTGAAGTACGACGCGACCGAGGTCATGCGCGGCGTGACCGAAGTCCTCTGCTACGGCACCGCCGTCGTCGTGCAGGCGCAGGCATGAGGACCAGCCTCGCGGTCGGCACGAGCCTGTTCGTGCTGGGCGTGCTGATCGGCATCGCCGAACTCTGGTTCGCGCCGTTCAGCGGCGAGACGTTCATCAAGGTCGAGCTGACGATAGCCGCGCTCATCGGCATCGTCATCGTGGTCGCTTTCGTGATCCGCGAATCGCGCGAAAACAGGAAAACGCGAAGCGGCGATTCGCTCGACTAGCTCCCGCTTTTCACGGGGCGAGGGCGCGGCAGACACCCGGAGCGCCGGGCGCGCATTCGAGTGCCGCGCGATCCCAGTTGCCGGTGCGCGCGGCAGCTTCGTATGTGCTTTCCAGGAAGCCGAGCAGCGTGGCGACCGGGTCCGTCGCCGAGCGCACTGCCTCGTAGGGCAACAGGAATTCGCCCAGCGCTTCACTGAAGCCGGCTTCGCGCGGCCTGACGGGAGCCTGCGCGTAGCCCTGCGGCCGTGGATAAGCGTAAGAGTAGAACGACGCGTCCGTGCCGTTGCCGCCCGGCCAGAAACCGGCGCTGCTGACTTCGTGGGAGTAGGCCTCCTGCATGACGGCATCGGCGACGCCCGGCGCCTTGCCGGAAAATCGCGGCGCCGTCCTGCCTGAGAAGCGCGTGACGGCAAGGTCGAAGCTGCCCCAGAAGAAATGCACGGGACTGCACTTGCCGAGGAAGCCGGTGCGGAACTGCTTGAACACGCGATCGGCGTGCACGAGCGCGCGCCAGAAGCGGTTCGCGTGTTCGGCGGCGTACGCGGCGTGCGCGACATCCTCGTCGAACGCAATGGCGCCCGCGATTTCGCAGGGACGCTTGTCGATCGAGACGACGATGCCCAGTTCCGCCAATGCCTGCATCACGCCTGCGTGGAAATCGGCCACGGATTGCGGTTGCAACGGCAGCTGCCTGGCGCTGCCATCGCTGGCTTCGATGTTGAGCACGTGCCGGTTGAAATCGAATTCAATCGAGAACGCGCGCGATCCGTATGGTATCGGCGAGGTCGTCAGTCCTTTCGCCGTCACATACAGCGGCACGTGCCAGCTATGGTTCTGCCACGGCGTGAGCGACAGCCGGATTTTACCGACGACCTGCGTCCACAGGTGCAAGGTCGAGCAGGTGTCGCGCCAGGCGTCGTAGTGCAGCTCGGGCCAGTCGCGGGCAGGCATGTCCGTTTGCTCAGGCATGCTGCCCCCTGGTTTCGCCGCCGTCCTGGCGCATGAAAACCGGTGCCGCCTACTTCTTCGGCTTGCCTTCGCCGAAGTTCGGATGCTTCGCCTTGCAGGCGCCGACGAGATCCGCGCTTACGGCCGGCAGCGGCTTCACGGCCTTGGCCGGCTGGGGCTTGCCCTGCATGATGGGATCGATGCAGTCCACCCAGAGCCCGTAGCCGACCTTCGCGTCGCCTTTCACGAACCCGGCTTTCAGGCAGGCGTCGTGGATTTCCTTGCAGGGACCTTCGGGCTTTTCCTGCGCGAAGGCGCAGGTGGCGGCAAGCAGCAGCGGCAACAACAAGACTTTTTTCATCGGATTCTCCGTTCACGGCCCGGGTCGGCAAGTCCGCCCCGGTCGCCGGCTGGCATTTGAACGGACGGGGCTTACGCCCGGTTTACATCGCACGGGGACGATCAATCGGCGCGAACGAGGTAGCTCTGGAACACCCCGACGTGCACGAGCGCGTCTTCCGAGGCATCGGGCCACAGGTCCTGCGTGCGAAAGCGCACGTCGTAGGTCGGCTCGTCGGCAGAGTCCACGCCGTGCGCATGCGCGTCGGGAAAAGGATAGGGCGGGGATTCGCCGACCACCACGCCGCTCTTGCCGCGAATGTATCCCGGCATGCGCATGTGGCCGCTGACGTAGTCGGGCTTCACGCTCACCTTGTCGCCCGGCTTGAAGCGTTCGCGCTCCGGTGCGTTGCTCCTGCCCGGCGCGCTCGGGTTGGAAAGGGGAAAGTGGCCGGCCGCGAGCACGTCCAGCTCTTCCTGCGTGACCAGGCCTTTCTCGACGCACAACGTCGCCAGGCCGGTCAGCGTGCGCTCGTAGTAGCTTGCCGACAAATAGTGGCGGGGATCCATGCGCTCGATGGCATGGCGGTACTCGTCCATGTTGTACACGCCGCCGCGCACGGCGAGCGAGTACAGCGCGTTGACGCGGTGCTCCCAGTCGGCGTGGAACGCCGGCGCGTGCGGTACGAACTTGACCGGTCCGAATCCCTGCTTGCCGCCGAGGTCGTGCATGCCGTCCATGCCGTTCTCCTAGAGCCGCGAAACGCCGATCATGGAATCCTGCGTGACGATGCCCGCGAGTTTTTCCTCAGTCCAGCCCTCGGTGCCTTTTGGCCGCGTGGGAATCACCATGTAGCGTGTGTCCGCGGTGGTGTCCCACACGCGGATTTCCATGTCCGCCGGCAGGTCGAGGCCCATTTCCTTGAGAACGCTGCGCGATTCGCGCACGGCGCGCGCGCGGTAGTCGAGATCCTTGTACCAGTCCGGCGGCAGGCCAATGATCGTAAACGCGGTGCAGGAGCACAGCGAACAGCAGATCACGTTGTGGACCTTGTCGGTGTTTTCCAGCGCGACCAGGTGGCGATGGTGCTTGGGCATCGTCAGCCCGAGCTCGGTCACGGCGGCGCGGCCGTTTTCCAGCAAGCGCTGCCGGAAGCCGGGATCGCTCCATGTCCTGGCGACCACGCGCGCGCCGTTTTGCGGAACCCATTGCTCGGCGGCGTGCTTGTCGAACCCGACGATGGCGGCATCGTTCGCGATGCCGTGCTTTTCGAGCACCTTCTCCATCACGGCGACGCGTGTCTCGACGGGCGCGGTGACTTTCTGGAATGCCGGGCGATCGGTCATGGCGTGCTTCCTTGGATGACGAGGTGACGGCGGCTATTCTACGCCTGCGATGCAATCGGCGGTTCGCTTGCGGCCGCGCGATAAACTATGGGCATGTACCCGCGGCGCATCGTCTGCCTGACCGAAGAACCGACCGAAGTCCTCTACGCGATTGGAGAGGAAAACCGCATCGTCGGCATTTCCGGATTCACCGTGCGGCCGGCGCGAGCGCGCCGCGAAAAGCCCAAGGTCTCCGCCTTCCTGAGCGCAAAGGTCGATCAGATCGTCGCGCTCGAGCCCGATCTCGCGGTCGGTTTCTCCGACATCCAGGCCGACATCGCGCAGGCGCTCGTCAAGCGCGGCGTCGAGGTCTGGATCAGCAACCATCGCACGGTCGAAGGCATCCTCGGCTACGTGCGCCGGCTCGGCGCCATGGTCGGCGCCGCGGAAAAAGCCGAAGCCTATGCGCGGGAACTCGAAGCCCATGTCGAATCGGTTCGCGCGAAGGCGCGCGCTGTGCGCAAGCGGCCGCGTGTCTATTTCGAGGAATGGGATGACCCGCAGATCAGTTGCATTCGCTGGGTCAGCGAGCTCGTCGGCATTGCCGGCGGTGATGATGTGTTTCCCGAACGCGCGGCGGCGAGCCTGGCGAAGGATCGCATCCTCGCCGATCCCCGGGAAGTCATGGCGCGCGCGCCGGATATCATCATCGGCTCGTGGTGCGGGAAGAAATTCAGGCCCGAGCGCGTGGCCGCGCGCGAAGGTTACGCCGGCATTCCCGCGGTGCGCGACGGCGAATTGCATGAAGTGAAGTCGTCGATCATCCTTCAGCCGGGACCGGCCGCGCTGACGGATGGGCTGGACGCGTTGCACGCGATCGTTGCGAAGTGGTCGGCGTCACGCTGAACTGCGGCGAAGCCTGTGCATGGACTTCCTTTTCGAACTCTTGTTCCAATTGCTCCTGTGGATCGCCCAGTTCCTCGCGGAATTGCTGCTACAGATCCTCGCGGAAGCGCTTGGGGAACTGTTCGTGCATGCGGTACGCGAGCCGTTTCGGCGCAAGAGGCCGCCCCAGCCTTGGTTGGCGGCGATCGGTTATGGCATCTTCGGAGGGATAGCTGGCGGTCTCAGCCTGTGGGCGGTGCCCTTCGTCATGATCGATTCGATGTGGTTGCGCTGGGTAAACCTCGCTGTCACACCGCTCCTGGCGGGAATTGTCATGAGCGCGATCGGCAACTACCGTCGCAGCCGATCCCTGGAAGTGATCCGGCTCGACTCATTCGGCTACGGCTATTGCTTCGCCCTCGCGATGGCCTTGGTGCGATTCACCTGGGGCCGGTAGTCAGTTTGCCCTTCTCTTCCTGCCACCACATATGCGGCATCGACTGGCCGCCATCCTTGCGGGCAACCGCGAATTGCAGCCGGTAGCGCTTGCCGGCTTCGAGCGTCGAGTCGAAACTGAAGGCGTAGGTGTTGTCCGCCAGCGTCAAGCTGACGTCCGTGCCCTCGCTCGCGAATTCTGGAACGGCCGCGAGATCCCGTGGCGGCGCGTCGGGCAGGTCGTAGTTGGAGGTGTGGAAGTTGTGCTGGCCGGCGGGAACTTTCACCGGTCCGTCGAAGGCGCAACCGAAGGTGCAATTGCTCGTCTTCACGCCATCGATGTAGAGCACCATCGATCCCTTGCCGGCGGGCGGCAGGATCGTCGCGACGCCGGCGTCGGGCTTCGCGGTTCCGGATTGCGCCTTGTCCGCGCCGCCGGGAGTGGCGCATGCGCCAAGGGCAAGACAGGTCGCCAGCAATAGTGAAGGTTTTGTCATGGGACCTCCTTTGATGAAATTTTCATGTGAACGCAACGCTTGCTTCGGTATCGCGCGCTTCCAGGCGAACGACGACGACCAGGGCTTCGATGCCCTGTTCAACCCAGCTCCTCGATGATTTTCAGCAGCGCGTTCGGGTCGACGGGCTTGACGAGATGATGGTCGAATCCCGCCTTTTGGGTCATCTGCCTGTCGTCGTCGCGTCCCCAGCCGGTCTGCGCAATCAGGGTCACGCGTTTGCCCCACGGCTGCGTCCTGATATGGCCGCATACCGCCAGCCCGCTGATCCCCGGCATGCCGATGTCGAGCAGGGCGACCGAAGGCTGGAAAGTCTCGAGCAATTCGATGGCTTCCTTGCCGCCGTAAGACGTCCGTACCTCGTGACCGGCGATCGAGAGCATGAGAGCCAGGCTATCGGCGGAGTCCCTGGAATCGTCCGCGACAAGGACACGCTGGCTTGTGCCCCTGGGCGTCGACGCGGTGGCGGCTGCCGCGTCAGCGCCACCGGCCTTCCCGGCCGATGCCGGCAACCGTACGATGAACTCGCTGCCCTTGCCGAGGCCGCTGCTTCGGGCTCCGATGCTGCCGCCGTGCAGTTCGATCACGCGCTTCGCGAGCGCCAGCCCGATGCCCAGGCCACCGTTCGAACGATCCAGCGCGGTGGCCGCCTGAGAAAACATCTCGAAAATGCTGCCCGTCATTTCCGGCGCGATGCCGATGCCCTGGTCGCGTACCGTCACGAATACCTCGCCGTCACGCTGCTCGCAGCGCAATTCGATGGGCGTGCCGCGCCCGGAATACTTCGCGGCATTGTCGAGCAGGTTGCAGAAGACCTGCGCAAGCCGCGCCGAATCGGCATCGAGAAAAACGGAGGATTCCGGAAGGCTCACCGATAGCTTGTGGTCGCTTTGCTGCAGCACCGGTCCGCAGGTTTCGACGGCGTCGCGGATGATCTCCGCCAGGTCCACGCGCTGGATGCGAAGGAGCAGCTTGTTGTGGGAAACGCGGGAGACATCGAGCAGGTCTTCCATCAGCCGCGACATCTGCGTGACCTGGCGGGCAATGACGTCGTGGCTCCAGCGCACGTCGCCATCCGCGAACTCCTTCGTCCTGAGGACCTGCAGCGCATTGCGGATCGGCGCCAGCGGCGAGCGCAGCTCATGCGACAACGTCGCCAGGAATTCGTCCTTGCGCTGGCTGGTTTCCTGCAGGGCGCGTTCCTGGTGCTTCTGGTCGTGTATGTCGGTGCAGGAGCCGACATACCCGGTGAATTCACCGGCAGCGTCTTGCAGCGGCAATCCCTTGTCGAGCACCCAGCGATGCTCCCCGGCCCGGTTCCTCAGTCGATACTCCATCGTGAACGGGCGGCGGTTGTCGAAGGCCTTGTTATAGACCTCGAGGCAGAAGCTCACGTCGTCCGGGTGCAGGTTCTCGACCCAGCCGTTGCCCAACTCGCGCTCCAGCGGCCGACCGACGAAGTCGAGCCACTGCCGGTTGAACCAGGTGCAAAGCCTGTCGCGTCCGCTTACCCAGATCAACACCGGCGCGGCATCGCAAAGGCGCCGGAAATTCTCCTCGCTCGCCTGCAGCTTGACCAGCATCGTGCGGGCCTTTTCCTGCTCTTCCTTCCAGCGCTGCCGGGCGCGGCGCGTGCTCTCGCCGAAGACGATCACGATGGCGGACATGACGAAATAGGCGATCGTTCCCACGATCACCGGCGAGGGCAACTCGAAAGAGTAGAGCGGCTCGACGAAGAGATAGATGCTGGCCACGTAGCCCGCGATCACCACGAGCAGCGCGGGCCGATAGCCGCCGGTCCAGACGGAGACGGCAACGGCGCCGGAAAGCATCACGACCGGCAGCGAATTGCCGAGGAAGGGGTCGAATGCCCATCGGAGCAGGAGCACGACCAGGAGCGACGCGAGGGCGATCGCGTAAGCGACGACAGGACGAGCCATTGTTTTTATCCGAGTCCGCGGGGCCATGCCGCGCGGACTGCCGCCCCCCATTTCAATGTCTGCTTCCGCCGATAATCTAGCAGGAAGGCGGGAACGAGCACAGCGAAGGTTTCAGGCGCATATCGAAGGGAACGGCTGGTCCTCTCGCGAACGCCCGACTCTGGAGGACCGCATGTGACCCATCGATGGACGTTTCGGATGAAGCCCGCTTGCGCTTCTACTCGCCGGCCGCTGGCCGCTCGTTTGGGAACCTTCGCCGCGATTGGTTTTCAATCTTTCGCCGAGCGCCGTTCGTCACGTTTGGGAACAAGTTTCGCGCGCGTGACGATGATTTCATGGCATTTCGGCCAATTCAGCCCTCGTGCCGCGTCGGGTGGAGGGATATCCAATGATCTCGCTCAAGGAGAAATCATGAAAGCAATTCTGGCTGTCGCGGCTTTGTCGCTCTTCGCACCGCTGTCCTATGCCGCCGAAGATGCGCATGACATGGAGACCGTGCACCAAAACATCATCGAATCGATCAGGACGCTGGAGAAGGTTCGGCTTGCCAAGCAGTTCGATGCGCAGGGCCATGGCCTGAAGGCGGAACAACTGCTGCGCGAAGCGGAAAAGGAAGTGATGCAGTCCGTCAACGCAACCAAGGCCAAATAGTCCGGCAGGAGCCGCCTCCCTGAAAATCGCGGGAGGTGCTTGCAAGGTAAAAGGCCTGCGTTCGCGGGCCTTTTGATTTTGTCCACGCGCCCCCGCGCAGGTTTTATCCGTTCCCGGCGCGCCGCCGGTCATTTCTCCCAGTGATTCTTACCTGTCCATCATGTAATAGCTGCACTGCGGCCCGGCGGTCGCGCACGCAGACAAAATATAAACGATAGAAATCAGGACGCTCCGTATTCCAGTGGCTCGGGCACAACGCTTGCCTAGGGGAATGCAGCGACCGCGCTTGCGCTTTCAATGCAGTTGAGCGTGCATGCGACTTTCATGCGGATGCATTGCAAGGGGCGATCGCGCTCAACCCCATCCCAAAGGAGATCGAACATGAAGACAATGTCAAAGTTGGCCGGAGCGATGCTGGCCGCTGTTCTCGTGGCAGGCGCCGCAGGTTGCGCGAGCGATTCGGACCGGCGCGGCATCAGCGATACCGGCGCCGTCGCGAGCGATTCCTGGATCACGACGAAGGTGAAATCCGACCTGTTGGCGGACAAGCAAGTGAGTTCCACCCACATTCACGTGAAGACCGTCGACGGCGTGGTTACGCTGAGCGGCTCCACCGACAGCCAGGCGGATATCGATCGCGCGATCCAGGATGCCAATTCCGTCAAGGGCGTGAAATCCGTCGTGAACGAACTGGAAGTGAAGTCGTAACGCTGACGCGGCGACAGCGGCAAATTGGAGAGGCCGGCGCAAGCCGGCCTCTTTGCGTTCGAGTGTCCGTCGGAATATCTTCCGGCTTTGCCCGGTGGCTGAACCTCTGCGGGGTTCCGCCGGGAATCCTTGCGTTCCTGAAGGATGCCGGAGCCGCTAGACTTTCCTGTGGCAAACCATCCTCAAATTGCCGACGGCACCTTACGCATCGACACTGAAATGCAGGTGCCCAATCACCGGATCCACGAACGACGCCGTCATGCCAAACCTGAAAATACCAAGCAGGCGCAAGGAACGTGACTACGCATTCATCATCCAGGGCGTGAATTTCGGCGATGACGCTTCCGTCGTCGCCAGGAAAATTCTTGGCATGACGCTGCTCATCGACGGCGTGGGCGGCACGATCGTCGAGACCGAGGCCTACGACGAGGAAGAGCCAGCGTCGCATGCCTTTCGCGGGCACAAGCCCCACAATGCCGCGTTGTTCGGACCGCCAGGCCACGCTTACGTCTACCTGTCGTACGGCATTCACTGGTGCCTGAACTTCGTTTGTCGCGAGGAGGGCCACGGCGCCGGTGTGCTCATTCGCGCGCTCGAACCCACCGCGGGCATTTCCCAAATGATCGAGCGACGCAGCCAGCATGTCACGCGCCTGCTTTGCTCAGGGCCGGGGCGGCTCGGCCAGGCCCTGGGTGTTACGCGCGCGCTCGACGGGAAGCGCATCGACGCGCCGCCATTTGAATTGCTGCCGGCGAAAAAATCGTCGCGCGTCGTGACAGGTAAGAGGATAGGTATTTCGAAGGCGATCGAGCGACGCTGGCGGTTTGGGTTGGCAGGTTCGAAATTCCACAGCCTGCCGTTTCGCTGAGTCGACGATTTGCGCTTGCAATTTCCCGGCGAGGCCTGGAAACGAAGCAACCGAAAAGCCGCGAGCGCTTCTGTTGCATGATTCGGCTTGGCCGGTGCCGATCAGCACGTGGCGGGTGGGCGGCCTCGAATCGAATGCCTGGAGGCGGGACCCGGCCTGCCGCTCAACCTCCGGCCGGTGTCGCCTTCGGCATGATCCACGCGGTGCCGGACGCATCCCGCCGTTCCGCCCACCCGCCGCCCAATGCACGGATCAGCGCGACGCTGGCGAGCATCTGCTGCTGGCGGATTTGCAAGCGCCCGCGCTCGACTTGCAGCTTCGTGCGCTGCGCGTCGACCAGTTCCAGCACGTTCACCAGGCCGGTCTTGTAGCGGGCGGTGGCCAGATATTCCGCGCGTTCCGCGGATGACGCAGCGCGCAGCTGGCTTTCGTGCTGCAAGTCCAGGATGCGCAGGGCGGCAAGCGCAGTTTCCACTTCCTTGAACGCAACCAGCAGGCGCTCCCGGTATTCCGCGAGGTATTCGGCATGGATCGCACGCGCGCGATCGATGTTCGCGCGAATGCGACCGCCATCGAACACCGTCTGGGAAAGCGACGCACCGACCGACCAGATCATGCTCTCACGGTCGAACAGGGCCGAGAGATCGTTGCTCTCGAAGCCGAACGACCCGGTCAGCTTGATGGACGGGAACCAGGCAGCTTGCGCGTAGCCGATGTCGGCGCTGCGGGCGGCGAGCTGGCGCTCGGCCTCCGCGATGTCCGGCCGGCGCTCGAGAAGGTCCGCCGGCATGCCCACGGGCACCACGGGCGGTTGTGCGGCGAGCGGCGCGGCTTCGACCTCGAATGGGCCGGGCGCGGATCCCGTCAGCAGGGCGAGCGCGCGCAACAGTTCGTCGCGATGCCGGATGGCGGCCTGGGCTTCGGCCTGGGTGGCGGCAAGTTCGGTTTCGACCCGCGCGAGGTCGAGTTCGCTGGCGAGCCCGCCGCGTTTCCTCGCGCCGACGAGGTCACGTGCCCGTTCACGCAGCTCGATGCTGCTCGCGAGCAGGTTGACTTCTTCTTCCGCGGCGCGAAGCTGGAAATAGGCCTGCGCGAGGTCGCTCTGCAGCGTCAGCAGCGCGCCATGGTAAGCAGCGATGCTCGACTCCATTCGTGCCCGGGCGGATTCCTCGAGACGCGAATACTTGCCCCAGAAATCCAGTTCATAGGATGCGTACAGGGGCAACTGGAAGTCGTTGCTGTAGTAGGCGAACTCGGCCGGCAGCTTGTCGGGCTGGTCGACGCGATTGCCCGATACACGCATGCGGGGTGCAACGGCACCCACCGTCACGGTGGGATAGGCGTTTGCCTTGCTGAACCCGAGGATCGCACGAGCCTGCTCCACGCGCGCCGCCGCGATCTGGATCCTGGGGCTGGCGCCGCTTGCCTGTTCCTCCAGCCTGTTGAGCGTGGCGTCGCCATAAATCTCCCACCACTTGCCGCGAATTGCCTGGTCGCTCGGCGCCGCTTGCTTCCAGGGACCCGGGTCGACGTATGCGGCCGGGAACGTGGCCTTGGGTCGAACGTAGTCGTCGCCGACGTGCATGCAGCCCGCGACCGCCATCGCCACCGCAGCCGGCAGCAAGCGCAGATGTCTGTTCATGGACTCAGCCCTTGGGTTTTTCCGCAGCCGGCGTCGCGGGCTTGGGCGCGTCCTTCTTGTCCGCGCGAGCCATTTCGGTGGCGCGCACTTTCAACCCTTCGACCAGGCTGTCGCGCGGGTTGTTGATGACCCGGTCCGTTTCCGACAGCCCGGTAAGGATCTCCACTTCCTTGCCGTAGTCGCGTCCCAGCCGGACGGGCTTGATGTGCACGACGCTGTTGCTGTCGACCGTTGCCAGGCGGGTGCCATCGCCGCCGATGATAAGCGCGTTGATCGGCACTTGCAGGGTCGGCTCGCTGTTTACGAGGTTCATGCGAGCCTGGGCATACATGCCCGGCACCAGCGGGCCATCCTTGTTGGGCACGTGCATTTCCACGATCATCGTCCGCGTCGCCGCGTCGAAGGCACCGGCGCTGCGCACCACCTTCGCCTGGAAGGTGCGTTCGCCGAGCTCGGGTATCACGAGGTCGACCGTCATGCCGGCCTTGACCATGCGCAGGTTGGCCTGCGGCACCGCGGTGTGGACGCGGATGGTTTCCGTCTGCGCGAGCTTGAACAGCCAGCCGGTGGACGATCCGCTGCCGGCCTGGATCAGGGAGCCGACGTCGATGTTGCGTGCGGTGATCGTGCCCGAGAATGGCGCGGTGACGCGCTGGAAGGATTTCATCTGCTCCAGGCGTCTCAGGTTGGCTTCGGCGGCGGCATAGTCCGCGCGCCGCGCCGCGAAGACGCCGCGCTTCTCGTCGACTTCCTGCGGCGAGACGGCTTCGTCCTTGAGCAGGGCGTCGTACCGGTCCGCGGTGACTTTGGCCAGGTCGAGGTTGGCCTTGACCTGGGCGAGGGTGGCGTGGGCCTGGTCCAGTTCGCGGTCGACTTCCGGCGCCTCGATCTCGGCCAGCACCTGCCCGGCCTTGACCTGGTCGCCGATGTCGACCAGCCAGTGCTTCAGGTAGCCGTTGATCCGGGCATAGATAACGGTGTCCTGAAAGGGGTACAGCGTTGCCGGCAGCACGAGGTCGGATTTTTCGCTTGCGCGCTTGGCCATGACATACACGACGGTCTGCAGGTCGTCTTTGCCGGCCTCCGCCTGGGCGGTCTTGAGCGCATTCCACTTGGGCCACAATCCGATCGCAAACAAGCCGGCCAATACCACGGCAAGTCCTACGACGAGGGCAATGCTGGAGGCCCGCCCCGCCATGGCCGCACGACTTGTGCAGCGCCTATAACCCGCTGACTTTGACATCTTCATATGACTCTCTCCGTTCCCGGCGACACGCATTTGCGCTGCACAATATTTCAGTCTGAAACGCGAATTGCATGCTGAAATAGATGATTTATAACGTTTTTTTCTTGAGCAACCCGCCGGCAAACTTGTAACATTAAAGCCACGAGGTTGCAACCGACTTCGACAACGGGAGATTTATCGTGTGGATCGTCCGGCTTGCGCTTGCGCGGCCTTATACGTTCGTAGTCGTTGCCCTCGTCATCATGTTGATGGGCGCGGTGTCCATCCTGCGCATGCCGAAGGACATCTTCCCCAACATCGACGAGCCGGTCGTCACGCTGATCTGGCAATACCAGGGCATTCCCCCGGACGCGTTCGAGAAGCAGATCACGATTTTCTCGGAGCAGCAGATCAACACCACCGTCAGCAACATCAAGCGGATCGAATCCCACACGATCAACAGCAAGGACGTCATCCGCATCTACTTCCAGCCCGAGGTGCGCATCGACCAGGCGGTCAGCCAGATCACCGCCACCTCTCAGACCATCATCCGGCGCATGCCGCCGGGACAGACGCCGCCGCAGATCGTCCAGTACGACGCGTCGAGCGTGCCCATCCTGCAGATCGCCCTGGGCAGCGACACGCTGAGCGAACAGCAACTTTATGACCAGGGCCTGTGGCTGGTGCGCAACGAGGTGGTCCCGGTCCCCGGCGCGACCGTGCCGCTGCCCTACGGCGGCCGCCCGCGCCTGGTGATGATCGACGCGGATCCCGTGCGCATGCACGCGCGCGGCATCACCGTGAAGGACATCAACGACGCGCTGAACCGGCAGAACGTGAACCTGCCCACCGGCGGCACCCAGATCGGCTCGCGCGAGTACATCCTGAGCATCAACAACAGCCCGCAGAAGATCGCCGAGCTCGGCATGCTGCCGATCAAGGCGGTGGGCGGGGCGATGGTATACATCAACGACGTGGCCGACGTGCGCGACGGATACAACGAGCAGACCAGCCTGGTGCGCCACGACGGCCGGCGATCCGCCCTGATCACCGTGCTCAAGAGCGGCGCCGCATCCACTCTCGACATCATTCGCGAGGTCCGGCAGCGCCTGGCCAACGCCTCGCTGCCGGAAGGGCTGTCCCTTTCCTTCCTGTTCGACCAGTCCGTGTTCGTGGCCAATGCCATGCGCGCGGTAGTGGTGGAGGGCCTGATGGCGGCCGGCCTGACCGGCCTGCTGATCCTGCTCTTCCTCGGAAGCTGGCGGTCCACGCTCGTGGTGGTGACTTCGATCCCGCTGGCCATCATGTTCTCCATCATCATGCTTTCCGCGTTCGGCTACTCGCTGAACCTGATGACGCTGGGCGGCCTGGCGCTGGCGGTCGGCATTTTGGTCGACGATGCCACGGTGACGATAGAAAACATCCACCGGCACATGGGCATGGGCAAGGGATTGCGCCAATCGATCCTCGACGGCTCGCAGCAGATCGTGGTGCCGGCATTCGTCTCCATGCTGTGCATTTGCATCGTGTTCCTTCCGGTCACCCTGCTGACGGGGGCCGCCAAGTACCTGTTCACGCCGATGGCGCTGGCGGTGGTGTTCTCCATCCTGGCGTCCTACGGGATTTCGCGCACGCTCGTGCCGGTGATGTCTCGCTACCTGCTGCTCGAGAACGAGCATGGCGAGGGCGGCGGACGCGGACCCATGGCGAGGGTGCATGCCGTGGTCGAGCGCAACTTCGAGCGCCTGCGCAGCGGCTACCTCAGGGCACTGGGCTGGTCGCTCGCGAACCGCGTGGCCGTGTTCGCGCTGTTCGGCGTGCTGTTGGTCGGGTCGGCCGGCGCGGTGCTGTTCATCGGCTGGGAATTCTTCCCCGTGGTAGACGCGGGCAACATCCGGTTGCACGTCAACGCGCCCGCCGGAACGCGCATAGACGACACCGGCGTGATTTTCTCGAAAGTCGAGGACGAGATCCGGCGAGTGGTCGAGGCGCGCGACCTCGACGTGGTCATCGACAACATCGGCATCCCGCCGTCCACGAACCTCGCATACAGCGACAACGTGACGCTTTCTTCCGGCGACGGCGAAATCCTGGTCTCGCTCAAGCCAGACCACGAGGTCGCCACGGCGGAATACATCCGCAGGCTGCGCCAGGCGCTGCCCGAGAAGTTCCCGGACTGCTCGTTCTACTTCCAGCCCGGCGACATGATGAACCAGATCCTGAACTTCGGCCTGCCGGCGCCGATCGACGTCAAGATCATCGGCGGTGACTACAAGAACTACCATCTCGCCAAGGAAATCGAGGCGCGCATGAAGAAGGTGGCGGGCGCGGCCGACGTGCACGTGCACCAGATCATGAACCAGCCCGCACTGCGCGTCGAAGTGGACCGCACGCGTGCATCGCAGATGGGCGTATCGCAGAAGGAGATCGCGGAAAATTACCTGATCGCGTCGTCATCCAGCGTCGTGGTGACGCCGAACTACTGGAACGATCCGCAGACGGGTCGGCCGTACCAGGTCGTGGTCGTGCAGCCGCACGAAACCGCGCTCAATTCGATCGACCAGGTCATGAACATCCCGCTGCCGGGCAAGGGACAATCGCCCACGCAGACGCTGGCCAACGTCGCCACGCTCAAGCGCGTGGACCTGCCGGCGATCATCAGCCATGTGAACACGGAGCTTGCATTCGACATCTACGCGAACGTGCAGGGGCGCGACCTCGGCGCGGTCGCGGCGGACGTCCGCAAGATCGTCGACGAGTTCATACCGAAGGCGAAGCTGCAGAAGAACAACACGCGCATCGAGATCTTCGGCCAGGCGGAAAGCATGTACGACGCGTTCAAGCGCATGGGCATAGGCCTGATCGCGGCGGTGCTGCTGGTTTACTTCATCATGGTCATCAACTTCCAGTCGTGGACCGATCCCTTCATCATCATCACGGCGCTGCCGGGCGCGTTCTGCGGGATCATCTGGATGCTGTTCCTCACCGGTACGAACTTCAGCGTGCCATCGCTGATGGGGGCGGTGATGAGCGTGGGCGTTGCAACGGCGAACAGTATCCTGATGGTGTCCTTCGCCAACGAAATGCTGCGCGAGGGCAGGAGCCCGATCGATGCGGCGATCGAGGCGGGTTCGACGCGACTGCGGCCGGTGCTGATGACGGCCTCGGCGATGGTCATCGGCATGGCACCCATGGCCAGCGGCCTGGGCGAGGGCGGCGAGCAGAACGCGCCGCTGGGCCGCGCGGTGATCGGCGGCCTGATCCTGGCGACCGTCGCCACCTTGCTGTTCGTGCCCGTGGTCTTCAGCATCCTGCGGCGGGGCGGTGTACCGAAGCCGCGATTTGCCGACCAGGACGCTGCGGTCGCACTGGACGGCGCGCACCGATAGCGCTTCCATCGGTTCGAGGGCAAATGAAAAGGCCTGCGATCGTTCGCAGGCCTTTTGATTTCTGGCGGGATGGATTTTCGCGAGCGGCGGTGCGCACGACGCGATTACACAGTTGCGGCCTCGCTAGCCTGTTCCGCCGTCATGGACGTCCCGGCCACGGTGGTGCGGCGCATGTCGCGCGGCTGGCTCTCGTCGAAGCGGCGTACGCGATGCATGGTCTGGCGGTTGTCCCACATCACCAGGTCGTGCTGCGTCCATGCATGCGCGTAGACGAACTGGCGTTGGGTCGCATGCTCGATCAGGTCGCGAATGAGGTCACGCGCTTCGGGGACCGGCCAGCCGACGATGGCGCCGATATGGGAGGAGAGGAACAGCGACTTGCGTCCGGTCGCCGGATGCGTGCGCACCAGGCGCTGGCGCACGGGCCGGAACATGGCGCGTTCTGCCTCCGTCAACTCGGTGAACCCCATCGAGCCGCGCGAGAACATCAGGGAATGCTCGCAGACGAGGTTTTCGACCAGCGCCTTCATTTCAGCGTCCAGCGTGTCGTAGGCGGCCTTCATGTCCGCGAACTCGGTGTTGCCGCCGCGTGTTGCGACCGTCCGGGCGGATAGCAGCGAGAATTTGGCCGGCACCGCGCGATAGGAGCTGTCCGAATGCCACAGGCGGTTGCCCAGGTTGAACATGCGCCGCCTGTCGTTGCGGTCGAAGGTCTGGCCGTTCTGGTCGAGGTTGGAAACGTCGATCATGCCCTGCTTCAGGCGATGCTCGTTGTCTTTCGTGATGTTGCCGCCCTGCGCGTGCTCGATCCCACCGAAATTCCTGGTGAACACCAGTTGCTGGTCGTCGCTGATGTCCTGGCCGGGGAAGACCAGCACGCCGCAGCGATCCATGCCGGCTTCGATGATGGCGGCGTCTTCGCGCGAGATAGGATTGCGCAGGTCGATGCCGGTCACGGTTCCGGCAAAGGCGGACTGGATTGGCTGGATGGAGAGATTCATGGGCGTCGCGAGCGATCTAACACGGTGAACGCTTCGTATCGTAACGCAATTCTCCGATCCGGACTCCTGGGCGGCTATCGACTGGAATCCGTGATTCTCACGACAGATTCCGCCGCAAAAAGAATTCCCGCTCTTTCGATAGCGCATTGTCCCTGACGAAGCCAAGCCCCCGCAGCCACTTCAGGAAAGCCTCGACGCCGGTGTCCCCGATCAGTTCCGGATGCACCTCGGCCATGATCTTGGTCACGCCCGGCAGTTCGCTGCACCCGACGAGGCTCTCTTCGGCGCCCTCGATATCGATGAAAAGGTAAGTCGGTTTCCAGCGCCTCACTTCTTCATCCAGGGGAATGACCGGTACGGAAAGCGTTTGCACCGCACCGTCAGCGCGGTCGGGGTGGCTGGACGAGGCCCAGAAATTCCGGCGTACGTGGAAATCGATCCTGCCGTGCGCGCGGCCGATCGCGCCAATGACCAGCTCCGGGCGAACATGATTGAGCGCAAAGGTGTGGAAAATCAGCGGGGCCATGAACGGGTTGGCCTCGATGGTCGTCACCTTGTCGCTGCCGACTCGCAAGGCACAATACGCCGATAGCAGGCCGATTCCCGCCCCGCACTCCAGCACGCGGTCCTTCACCTCCAGCGTCTTGCTGACGATGTCCATCTCGTTCTGCTCGTAGATTCCCTGCGAAATCGCCTTGCGCAAGGGACGTGAAACGCGAGCATCGAGCGGCAGGTTCACCTCGCCCATCGAGATGCAGGGCTCCAGCTTGCAGCGGATGTCGAAGCAGACGTCATATAAAGCCTGTTTTACCGCGGACGCCTGCAATCGCGCGGCAGCATTCAAGCGATAGGGCACAGGAGAAGTGTCGGGACGATGTTCGGACATGGCGGCTCCCGGGAATCGAGAACGGCCATGCCGCCCTTCACGCACGGCGATCTGGCCCCTCTCGTGCTGGCTAGACCGCAGCGCGCCGGCACGGTTCAATCGAATCGCGATCCGCGCCGTCTGGAATTTGAGGGACGGTTCAAGCCGGGTGAAGTGATTCTTGGGATGTCGGGCGTCAAGGAGTACCGATGCGGGGAAATGCGCAAAAACTGTTGCTGCGCGGTAGGCTGGCCGAATATCTTTAGCAGCCGTCCGGACTCACGGTCGAGGGGTGTGGGAGACTTTTTGACGGCCCGCCGGGACTTTGCAGGTGAAGATTTCGGCTGCGTCCGCGTTGTCAGTCAATTGATACGAATTGCGCAAGTTCGCCGAAACCGCGAGAACTACCCGCCGCGCTGGACAAGGAATCGCAGGAATTCGTCCGAAGGCGACGGTCGATGAAATCCATAACCTTGCCCATAGTCGCAGCCCCATTCCCGCAGCAACGATGCCGTCTCAAGATCTTCGACGCCTTCCGCTACCGTATCGAGCCCTAGCGCTTCCGCCATATGCAGGATCGAACGGACGATCTTCTGGTCGCTTTCGTTCGTGCGAAGCATCCTGATGAAAGTCTGGTCTATCTTCAGGCAGGAGACCTGCAGCTTCTGCAGGTAAGCAAGGGATGAGTGGCCTACACCGAAGTCGTCAATCGATATCCCAAAGCCGCGATTTCCCAGTTGGGCGATTAAACGGATGCAATAGTCAGGGTCAGCCATGACTGCGCTTTCCGTGACTTCCAGGTCTATGTCCTTCGGTTCCAGCCCATTGCGCTGCATGTTCTGTTCCAGCACTTCCAGCAGCATGCGATCACGCAAATTTCGAACGGAAAGATTCACGGAGACCCGCAGTTGATGTCCGCCGGCGCGCCAGGTGCCCGCATGCCGAAACGCTTCCGCGATGACGAACTGGGTCACCGGATTGATGAGCGTGGTTTCTTCGCATTGCGGTATGAAGTTTCCCGGCGGGACCATGCCACGTTGCGGATGCTTCCATCGGACCAGCGCCTCGGTCCCGGCCACCTTGTCGGTGGCAAGGGCAACCTTGGCCTGATGCCAGACTTGCAGCTCGCCATTTTCGATTGCCGCCGGCAGGGTGCCGAGCAGGACCAGGTTGTCCCGGCTGGTGCGATCGTTGGCCGGATCGTAGACCGTGATGGCGGACTTGCTTGTCGTCGATCTATGCATCGCGATACTTGCTTTCTGCAGCAACTCCTCCGCGGTGCGTCCGTGCGCGGGGAAATGGGCCACGCCGATGCTCGCTTCCACGTGTACCGGCACGCCGTCAACCAGGAAGGAATCCTTCACGGCAGCCTCGGTGCGCTCGCGCGTCACCTGGGTTGCATGTTCGCTGTCGACGGCAGTGGCGATTCTGTCCGGCTGGATGAGTGCGATCAGGGAGCCTTCCGGCAGGACCTTGCGCACCCGCTCCACGACTTGAGAGAGCACGCGCATGCCGAAACCGGTTCCGAATGTGTTTTGAATCTCGAGGAAGTCATCGAGTTGGGTGATTGATACGAAGAGCCGGTGCCCCTCGCCAGCCGAACGCAATCTGGCATCGAGTTCCTTGTTCAATCCGATCATGTTCAGCAGCCCGGTATCTTCGTGATGGTCATGCAGCCATTGCAACTCGCGAAGGTGCCGGCGGACGACCTGCGCGAACGTTCCGACCAGGACGCCGATGAACAGGAAAAATGCGATCCGGTAAATCCAGTTGTGGGTGGGCTGCATCGCGCCTGTCTCGACGTCCAGGGGCATGCAGGGACCCAGGAGAAGCCCGCCCGCGATGGAAGCAAGGATGCCGCCCGGTACGCCGAAGACGAAGCCCGCCAGCACGACGGGAACGTACATGAGATGCAGGAAAGAGAATTGAACGCCGCCGGTGTAGTAGACCAGCGCGGTGACCGCCAGCATTGCAATTGTTATTGCGACGGCGAGGACCAATCGGAAGGCGAAACTGGTTTCCAGGAACGCGGCGCCGAATTGTTTTAGCAGCCTGACGTGCATACCCCCTCCGAATACCGGCCTGCCTCATCGGACGCCTGTTGCGTCGATATGGACATAGCATACAGGGAAGGGCTGCGAGCCATTGTCGGGCTCAAGGCTGAATCGGGATGAGATGCGAAAAGGGCGGGCGTAGCTGAGAACCCACTGCGCGCTGAAAAGTAAAGGGGCTGCATCTCTGCAACCCCTTGTAGTGTCTGGCGCGCCCGGCAGGATTTGAACCCACGACCCCTTGGTTCGTAGCCAATTACTCTATCCAACTGAGCTACGGGCGCATGAAACGGGGCGAATTATAGCAAAGAAGTTGCCGTTTCCGGACAAAATGCGGGGCGTCAGGCCCGATCCGGCGCCATATCGAACGACAGACCGCTTTCGGGTCTAACGATTTTCGAGACCGAGGTGACGCGATGAAGAAGAAGCCCGTTTCGCCAGCGAAGAACGAACCAGAACGTCGGCCAGACGCAAAGCCCGGTGCTCCGGGTCACGACGAATGGCTCGTCGATGAAGCCGTGGAGGAAACATTTCCCGCCAGCGACCCGACGGCACCTTCTCACCCGAATGAAGATCCGGTGAAGCCTCGTGGCAAAGCGAAAAAGTAAAGTTCCGGCACCATTCCAGGAGGAAGGGAGGTCGACCCTTATGCTATCCTTGCGCCCACGCGGAGAGATGACCGAGTGGCCGAAGGTGGCGCCCTGCTAAGGCGTTATACGGGCTTAAACCCGTATCGAGGGTTCGAATCCCTCTCTCTCCGCCAGAACATGATGTAGCGCATTGAAAAATAAAATAAATAGTAAGTGCGCCGAATCACACCCCCATTCGCACCCCCGCGATGTTTTGCTAGATTTCTCTGCAGTTCCGATGTCGTTCGACATCGACGAAAACCAGCGCAATCACGATGTTCGCCGCGGTTCCTAGTAGCGCTGTCGCGACATGATGCATTCCCAGATGGTCGTTTTGCGACGATGTATTTAATGTCAGCAGCATCGCGCGGCGGTTCGGTGTTCGTAGCGGGCGTAGTGATTTACGTGACCGTCCTTGAGGAAGGAAGGACTGCCGCCCATACAAAGATTCAACGAATTTTCGGACGGGGTATGCTTACGCCTCAGTAGAAGGTAGCTGCTTAAGCACACATAACGTATAGATATCGCGACAATGCAATTCCCGCCTTCACATAACCTCCGCAGCATTCGTTTTCGACGGCGAGATGATTTAGATCAATGGCACGACTCGCCCGACTGTCCGCGCTGGCCAGTGCTCGGAGCGTTTGAAGCATGCGCGGTGCCGGTAGTCGGGACCAGGTGCCCGATATGCGTTGGTCTACAAGATGTGACGAAGCACAACCGGCGACGGGAAGACAAGTGGCTGAACGATCCAGGGTTTTCTCAACATAATTAGGCCGGCAGTGCCCGAGAGGGTACGTATCGGATGCGCTATTATGCCGATGTCACCACAAGACAGCCCGCCTACGCCGCGGGCGAGGACAAAAACATGAACATCATAGATCCTCGCAGCATTCGTAAGCGTCTCGGATTAAATCAAGTTGAATTCTGGTCGCGAGTAGGCGTGACCCAAAGCGGCGGCTCGCGCTATGAGAACGGCCGTGCCCTTCCGCGCTCCCTGCAGGAGCTAATGCGGATCGTCTACGTCGTGGAAGTCGATCTGGAAAAGGTCACGCGCCAGGATATTGAAATCCTGTCCTATCTGAAGACCGCAAAGCCGGCGCTATACCGTCAGTTGCGCGCCAAGGCACTGAAGGCTGCCTAGAAACTACCGATTCTTCGAAAACAACTGCGGCCTCAGAAAAATTACGGAGCACATCCCGCATTCGAACAAGGATGTCTCGCGCGTCGAACCGTCCGGGCGCACGATGGTTACCCGCCGGTAGCTCTTCCAGCCGCAAATCGGGCAGACGAAATTGAAGACCGAGCAAAAGTTGTTCGCTGCACACGGCAATTCATAGCGAGGGCTCGGCTTATCTTCATCACTCATGGCCACGCAATCGCATCAAGCCACCTGGAGCGCGATGCGCGCGTTGCTCTTTTGCCACTTATTGCGCAAGAGCCAGTAGTAAAGCTCGGCGTGGCCGAACCAAGGCCCGCCAGATTGAATCGGTATTGCTTCCATCCCTGTGCCTCTCATCGTTGCCCACATCGCCACTCACCCGCTAAAATATGGCCTTGCGGTAGTACTGTATTAATATACAGCTTTCGGGCACGTGGTCGTCAAGTGCCCCACGAAAGACATGTGCGCACCGCATAATTTTCAGTACGGGGAATTGAACGACCATGACAAGCGGCGGCAAGCGAGAGTCGCATCCGTTTGAATTCAGCGGCGCGTACACCCGTCGGCAGGGTGCGCAGTACATATACGCCTGGTTCGGTTCCATATATACAGAACCCACGGGCTATCGTTGGACCGCTGAAGTCTGGCGTGACGGCAATGTCATGGGCACGCTGACCGGTAGCCTAGGGAAGCAAGGACGCGCCTCCGTCCCAGAAGCGATACCGGACGTGCGCGACGCGATTTGCCATTGCATCGAATACCTCATCGATATCGATGAGTAATCGCAATGTGCGGCCGCTACGTGTCCCCGACGATGGCAGAGATGGAGAGGTATTGGGAACTTTCCGATGCCGTGCGCCGCAATCCATTCCACGGCTATACCCAGCACTTCAACATCGCGCCAACGACTCAAATACCGATCATCTATCCAAGCGATGACGGGTTAGAGCTTCGCCCTGCACGCTGGGGCTTGGTGCCGTTCTGGTGGGCACAACCGAAGATGCCGCCCTTCACCTTCAACGCCAGAATTGAGGAAGCCGCGAGTAAGCCTATGTGGCGCCAGGTCGTGAAGACTTCCCGGTGTTTAATTCCTGCGATCGGGTGGTACGAGTGGAAACCGTTGCAGGTTGTTGACCCGGTGACGGGCGAAATCAAATCAGCAAAGCAACCATACTTTCTGCACCTTGCAGGCAAGCCGGCGTTTGCGTTCGCCGGATTGATGTCCCGGTACAAGATCAAAGGCGACAGCGAGGAAACGATTCTGACAGCCGCTATCGTCACAAAGGCCGCGGAGGGTGCCGCGGTCGACGTACATGACCGAATGCCGGTGATACTGCCAAAGGATTATGAGTCCTCTTGGCTGGATCGCGAACAGGTGGACGGGCCGAAGGCGCTCGAGGCTGCGCAGTCTGTGGCCGTCACGGACGTGGAGTATTACGCGGTTAGTTCGCGCGTCAACAGTTCAAAGAGTGCCGGCGCCGAGTTGATAGAACCTTTTCCTAATCCCTCTTAGATTGCATTGATGCCATTGCCGCCGAAAAGAGTAAAAACAACCACGCAAAAAACATACAACGCGATAGCAGCGCCCATGAACAAGAACACCCCTTGGGCGAGCAAGGGCCAAAGCAAACGAGAAATCTTAAATTTTTCGTCGGCGAAAATTAAAAACTTTAGAAATTCTTTATCCTCTTTCATCTGCGTTTCAATCCTATCCAAATCTTTAGCAATGTCTTCCTTTTCTGCGGCCATCTTTTTTTCGAATGCCGAATGAGAAGCTAGGTCGGCAATTTCGTTAGTGCGAGCTCGCAAAAGTTGAATTTCTTTAGATCTAACGGGCAGAATTGCTCGATACATATCCATCATATATTTCGATGCCTCGCTGAGACCTAGCAGGGCACGCAGCACATAACCTGTCGATACCGCGGTGACCAAAAGGGCAATTCCGATTTTAGGTACAAGAGAATTCCTTATCCATTCGATCCGGTACGTATTGAAGATAAATGTTAGATAGAACCCTAGGACAGCTAACGATACGGTTGTCATCCAAGTGAGCGCCTCTACCTCAAGTGTGCGTAGCTTTTTAAGCGCCCTGAACCCCTTACGCACCTTTTTGTTGTCTATTTCTAATTGCTCCACAATGTGTCCCCAAAGAGTCGTTCTTTCGATATTCGCCATTCTAGTATTCAATTTTCAATACGTTGTCATTGCGATCGCTCAAGACTTCATCCCCGACCACGAGCGCACCCCCGGCGCCATCAATGATCACGTAACGCAAGCCAACATCAAGCACACCATCTGCGTTCCTGGCTGGACGTCGAAGGTCCGGCCGCCCACGTCGTACACAAGCAAGCTAAAGACGCGGCAGATGCGGGAGATTGGTTTGCCAGGCAAAGCCAAGGACTACGAAGAGGACCATCTAGTCCCGCTGTGCGTTGGTGGGCATCCGACCGACCATCGCAACCTGTGGCCGGAGCCACGGCACGGCCAGTGGTCGGCCAAGTTCAAAGATCAGTTAGAAGCGTCGGTGTGCCGCGCGGTATGCAGGGGCGTGACCAACTCTGTCGACATCATGGTAGTAGAGAAAGCTGATCCCAACCTGCGACATCGTGCACGGCTTGGTCGTATGCGCGCCACATCAGTTTCGGCGCTTCGGGGTGATCGCTCGCTAAGATCATGTAGAACATTATCCGATCGCCATTCTGGTGATCGAATATCGGAAATGGATGCACGAACTTATAGCCAAGGTCGACAAACCGCTTTTGGAAAGCCAACGCCTTCTCATGATGCTGCATGTCAATAAGCGTTTGCCAGTCGGGCCGCCCCCACCAATCGTCGATCTCAGAATGGTTTTTTGTGGTCGCAATGATTGCCCGATTTATCCAACCCATCGGCAGGAAGTAAAAGATTTCAATCTTTGGTCCCGACGCTCTCAAATTGGCAAGGGTTACAACGGTCGACCACTTGCACTCGAATGTGCGTTGATCCAACAAACAGAAGGTGGCCGGGTCAAGCTTTCTCGTGAGAATCTCCCCTACCTCTTGATTGAAATCACCGGGAACTATAACTATTTCCCTCTTTGAATCCGCTTTACTTGGTGGCGGTTGTCGGGCCACAAGGGCTGACAGCGCGTCCCTCTGCTTGGGATCGTTGTCGCATAGATAGAAACGACGCAGTCGGCGAGGAGAATTTGCAAGCACAAGTTCCGCTGCCCATCCGTCTTGGGCGCGTTCGCTCTGTGGACCTGCGAATCCGTCTATGTATGTGCCGTGACGAGTGACGTAGGTGAAGAGCCTAAGGTATCGCGCAATTAGCTTGGCCTTCTGTTCGGTCCAAACCGGCCGCCGCAAGTTGCGCAGCACGACAATCTCTGCAGGCGGGGGCGGAGACGGCAGACCTGGAAAGAGTGGCAGGTCGAACTCCCCGACTTTGGATTTTGGATTGGCCTTTATGCGTGCCACGGTAGCTCGTCCCACTCTCTACCGTCGAGTGTTCTGCCCGCGTGTTTCTTTCCCACATTTATCATGTGAATTTGACCCACAACGGGATCGTGAAAAAGTCGAATCTGACTTCTTTCTGTAGCCTCGCTGCTCGGCCGCCAATTCCCCCACTGTTTGAAGTGGTAGGCGACTCCGTGCGCGGCGCATTGGTCCCGCAGACTTCGCGCCCATTGCGGATTCATTGCTCGGGCGCCGTGTCCACTTTCACCACCGACGATGACCCAATCTACCGAATGCGGGCATTTACCGGGTGAAAGCCATGGAGACAGATCTACAGGGCCGAGAAGCGGCTCGCACGACAAAAACAGTACCGCTGCGGGGTGCTGAAGCAGTTGCGGCAAACGCTTCTCCGCCCATCGTTGAGTTTCGACAGTAGTGCCCAGCCAAACATTGTTCGGCCACTGATTCCCCCAAGGAACTAGTTCTGCAATGTGTTGGGGCCGCTTAGTCAGTAACAGCCAGTCCAAGTTAGGTGTGCTCGCGATCAAATCCCAAAGTCGCTGTCGCGTAGCCCGCAGATCGTCTCGATGTTCGAACACATCGGCCATCGATGCACAAAATACTCGGTCGCGTCTTTGAGAACGACCCGCGGCCTGATCCCACGCGAGCGGCTGACGCCAATATGCATCACTCATCACCCGACGCGGCGCCCCCTTACTCCATAGATCCATTCCCAATCGGCGCGACCATGCCTCGGCGTAACAATGCTTACATGCGGGCGACACGCGTTCGCATCCCCACCACGGGTTGAAGGTGTGGTGGGTCCATTCGATCTTGGAATCTTTTGCCATTGCGAGATATTACTACTGTTCTTATCTCCAGTACGCGCGGTGTCGTCCAAAGGCTGGCGCGTAGACATCACTGCTCTGCTATAGCGGAAAGGGCTTCGACGTTCGCGCAAAGGATCGTGCGCGCTGAAAATCGCTTGCATCCTTTTCGTCGATGACCGTGAAACCGTTGTGCTCGCTGTAGTAGATCACCGGCGCTCCTCCCTTATTCCTGATCTCATCGGCTCGATTCCACGCCGCTTGAGCGCCCGGGTAGGTACCGTGGCCGACTAGACGATGTAATTGGGGTTCCGTCAGGCCGAAAATCTGCGCTCCTCTCTTGCTCATCGCGGCCGCATCCCTTGTTCTAATCGCTCGGGATCCTGCTCTGCCTGGATGGCGACGGCAATGTTCACTGCCATCAGCATGACGTTATTGCGGAGACCGAATTCTTCCATCACCGCGACATTGGCGTGCCTGGCGAATCCGTTCTCGATATAGGTTAGGACAGCTGGGTCGCAAATCGTGGATGTCTTCTCGAGATGCGGCATGCGCAGTTTATCCCCGTAAGTGTCGAAGAGGTACTCGATGAACCGTTCCTTTTCGCAAAGTTCGTGAAATTTTGCGCGCGAAAGAACCTCTCCTTGATCCACCAGTGCGCAAAGAGCTTGGACCAATTCCCTGCATGAGCTTCGAAAATAGGCGACGTTCATTTCATACCTCCGAGGTGAAGCGGGGTTATTTGCGGCCCAATTCCTAGATAGCTTCGTCAAACGGCCAAGCGCATTTGCGAGCAATTTCCTCGTTATGCGCGGTGTCGGAGGTGTCGACGCCGCCCAGTTCGAAATCCAGACGGCAGGCCCAAGTCCAGCCCATGACGTACCCGGGGCGCAGCACGTCTGCCAGCATCCACATCGGCCTGCGCAGCGTGCAAGCGTAGGCCGTAAGGATGGCAGCACGAGCGCGGCGTAACACGTAGACGAGTGCGCCAACGGGCGCGAGTACGGGCGCGAATAACAGACTCAACACATTGATTCCGTTCATTGATCGGCTCTCTTTTCTTGAAATATGCGCATGGACTATTCCAACCGCACGGAAACGATAAATGACCGTTTTGCCTTCGTCAAGAGAAAAATGCAATAAATCAAATGGTTAGTGTGTGCTTTTTCTCAACGCGTTGTGATTTTCTCTACGTCATCCGTTGCCCAGCACGTCGTAATCCATGCCCTTGGCAACACGACGTTCACCACGTTCTGCGGGCCGGCCGGTCACTGGATCGCACCACTTGCCGATGCGCTGCGACCACACCAAACCTTCGTGGCGGTTCCTTTTCTTCGAGTCCTTGATGACCTCGCGCATTGCCGCATAACCGCCTGAACGCGAACCGCCCAACAGCAAATACATGGCCGCGGAAAACGCGTCGTGCCAAGGATGCCGCTTGATGACCATGTCCGTTGTGATTTTCTCGAGGCCCGACACGGCTTCCTTATACGCCACGCGGCCGGCTAGGGCGGCGATGAGGGTTTGGCAGCTTGGGTCGATGAGGATGGCCGGCACGCCCTCAACCAGCAGCCCAAAGGGTGACCGCAACGCTTCCAGTTGAACATCGATCAGGTTCGAGGGCAGGGGCTTCAGCGGCCATTTCGTGATCGCCTGGTAGAGCTCCGCAATTAGTCGCTCGTCGTCGCGATCGGATGGCTGGTACACCACCGGGTCAGGGTAAAGCTCCAGCACCGGATTGTCCGGAAACCGCCGTTCCACAAACTCTCGCAGCATCGCTGCGAATTTGGCTGACACAATGTTCTCGCCGATCAACTCCGCGTAGATTTCCCAGCGCACTTCGCCCGATTCGGTTTCGATTCGCGATCCGACGATGGCCGCCGGGTGATTCCCCGGGTCAAGGCCGATAAGAAGCGGGTGTCCGCGGGGTGGGATCAATGTCGAGTTGGAGACGTGCACATTCGCGCGGAACTCGGGCACCAGCGGTTTGCCCTCTTGCAGCGTTGCCCATTCACACATGACTTCCACGGCAAACCGATCAGGCGGCATCGTGCGCCGGAGCGTGTGGTAGTAGCTCGCGCCGATGTTCTGGACGTTCTCCGCGTCAGGATTGACCGTGATCCGATCCGGCAGCATCGCAGGCGGTGCCAGGAAAGTCTCGAATCCTTCCGGCGGATCGGTGACGGCGAGCTTGTACAAATCGTGAGAACGGTCGGAGGGGTTCGACAGCAAAATGGCTCGCGTCGGAAACGACGGGCCGCCTTGCGGATATCGGCCGCAACGGGTAATCAGTTGGCCCAAGATGGCGTGCAAGTTGTCGATTTCTCGGGCCTCGTCAACGACGAGTGCAGAAATGTTTGAGCCCATGATCCGGTCAACGTCTGCAATCTGATCGATCGCCAGGAAGTCCAGATGCATGTCGATATCGCCTGCGGAGATGCGCTTCTCGATTGGCGATGTTCGGCGACTGGTGCCGATGCCGCCCAGCCATTCCTCGAAAGAGGGCAGGGTAGAGGAAAGCAACCGTTGCATCGTGCTTCGCGTGATGACAAAGCGGGAACGGCGAATGCCATCAACGCCGGGACGTTGCAATGACGCAAGCGTCAACAGTTTGTTGATCGTGGTAGATGTCTTGCCGCTACCCACCGGCCCGACAAATATTTGCACTTCGGCGGGTGATTCGAAAAACGCCTTGCTCACCTTGCCAGGTGGCGACCATGTCTTTGTGATTTTCTTATCCATTCGGGAATTCCTTTGCCGGATTGATGAGGCGCGAGGTATCGACGCCCGCAATGTTGACGACAAGCGACGCCTGTTCGATTTGTGCGCGTTCAATCAGCAAGGCGTGCAGCTTCATTTTCAGGTTCAGCATGTTTGCGACGGCCGTGTGCTGGCCGGCCTTGTCCGCAGCTTCGATGCGCGTCTCGAGTTCGGCGTGGGCAGCTTGGGCGTCGTAGACCACTCCCGCGATCGCATTGGCGCCGCCGGCCTCTTTGCCCAGCGACAACGCTGCCTTGACCGCCTGACGTTTTGCCATCTTGCTGGCGTTTACTTGTGCGGTCCGGTCGGTAACGGGTGCGGGCGCGACTTTTCTATATGCGTCTGCGTATGACGCACCACCGATCACATGCCGCACAAATTCCGCCTCCTGTGGCTTCAGACTCTTCATTGCCTCATCAAATGTCGATGGCTCGAACGCAGCGGGTCGACCAACCGGAGCGGGTAGGGGAGGAAGATCCAGCAATTCCCGTGTGGCCGGGTCCGTGATTTCGGGCGAATCGATGTCTTGCATGGGCGCAGCCCCTTTTCAATACGACGGCGGAACGTCGTCTTCGATTTTGCTTTCGTACGCCTTCGGGATTTCCTGCTTCGGGTTGAGCAAGTCTTTTGCGATCGACGGATTTTTTTCGATGTCTTTCGCCACTTGCTCGGGACGAATTCCCGTCTTCGCGTAAATGCGGCGCAGTCCGGTGACGGCGACCTTCGCCAGGCCAAAGGCGTTTCCAACGTAGGCCACGGCCATGCCGATTCGAATGAAGTCACCCGGGGCCGGAAGCTGTCCCTCGATCAGATCCGCCGCCGCCGATGCGGATGACAACGCTCCCCACGTTTCAACCAGACGTTTAACAGTGGGCGAGAGATTGCGCCCGAGAACACGCCCGGCAACGACACCGCCGCCGGCCATTGCACCACCGAGTACTGCCCCCTTCGATCCTTCATAGAGGATGCGACCAGCGCGCTCGGTCAAGTCACGCGCGCCTTTGATATCCCCGAGGGCGTAGCGTTCAACCAGGGCTTGCCGAATGGCTGCCGGTACTGCCATCGCGCCGGCTCCGCCTCCTATTGCCGTGCCCGCGCCGGGTGCCAGCACAGTGCCAGCCGCCGCGCCTCCTGCGCCGCCCACTATCATTGCGGGAAGATCGCCGGCCAAGGTTGCCGCGAGTGAGGCGACGCGCCCCCAGTCGGGCGCGTCTTCGGGAATGTATTTGTCAGGGAGTTTTCCGCGCGTAGCCAAGCCTGTGACCGATGCATCCCAACCCGCAGACACATAGTCAAAGAAATTCCGAGCCATGTGCTCATGGTCCAAGTCGGATACGTACTTGGGCGGCGGCGTCGGAGCTTGCGGCTCGGGCGGTAGGCCCGCAGCCAACACACCGACTTGCGTATTCCGTCGCGCGGGGGCCGCTGCGGGCGCTGCCGTCGGTGCGACTGTCGGCGACGTGCTCGTCGCGGATCCATGCCCGAAGTAGAAATCCACCTTCTCAGCCGGGATGCCGGAATTCAACATCAATTTCTTTTCCGCGTTCACGGCTCCCCGAATGTAAATTTCGGATGTGCCGCGAGCGCGCAATGATTCAACCATTCTCATGGACTCATCGCGCTGCCGGAAATCCGCGTCGGTGAGTTGAGACAGCGAACGCGGTTCTTCACTTGGTAGCGCGGCCGTCGGCGTTGACGGTGCATTGCCCGGCCGCATGGCTTCAAAGTGCGCCTGCAGTTTTGATGTATCCGGCTGTGGCGGCGAAACCGATGGATCAGGTACAGGCGCGGGCCGGGGGGTGTCGAGCTCGAAGCCAGGCGGTGGCGGTGGAACGGCATCCAGTACGAATCCGGGCGGAGGCGGGGCAATCGTTTGCGTTGTGTCCATCATCATCCTTTCGTTCAATTGGCGGCCTCGCGTGAGGCGCCGAAAAATTTCTCGCGCGGACCCGACCAACAGTTCGATGCAAACACCGCGATCCAGGCATCGCCCTTAAATCCGCCCCCCACCCCCCTCTTCAAGAACTGGGGACACGTTCCCTACGCATCGGCGGCGGACGGATCGTGAGGTTGTGCTTTGAATCGCGGTAACCGCTTAGCAAGCCAAGGCCGTCGGTTAGATCCCGAAGGATGCGCAGAGAGTCGGCAAACTCTTCGCTCTGGTGAGCGAGGTTGACGCCCAGTTCCTTGTCATACGCAGCCGCAACGGTATGCGCGGCTGCAGCCAACGCAGCCTTGCGCCTGTTCTCAAGCAATGCCTGGTCGGCGGATGGCATCAACGGACGAGTTCCGCGTTTACGGACGCCACCCAGCTAGCGAAGGGCGGGACGGGCTTCGATTTGTCAGTCTGATGTTGGCCACCGGGCAATCCCTGGGCGGTCGCAAACAGGCGCCAGTGGTATTCCATGCGGGTTACCGATGCGGTGGACGCACGTGTGAGTCCGTCGCAGGAAGTGAGCCCGGCCATGTCGGCGAGAACGCCAATCAACTCCTGATACATCGAACCCGCATCCGCAGTGAGCTTGTCGAGCCCGGACGCAATCCGAATACCACGGCCTGCCAGGCTTTCCAGTCGCTTAAGGCGGGCTTTCTCTTCCTCGTCGGCGGCGACGGCCTTGGCGCGTTCCAGCGCAGCGTTAGCTGCGTCCAGAACCTCGGCCTGCGCCTTGTGCTCGGCGCGGGCTTCGTCGAGGGCACGCTGCGTTTTGCGAGGGTCCGCAGGCTCGCCAGCCGCGGCGGCTTCAAGTTCAGTCTGATGCTGCGTTGTCTTGGCAAGAACGGCGGCCTGCGCCTTGATGACGCGTTCTTGCGCTCGTTCGACGGCGGTCTGTTCCTTTTCCATTTCATGTTCCTTTCGAGTGAAAACGTGGGTGAGCACGTGGGTAGAAAACTACGTTGGGAGAAAATGGCTGTGAAAATCGCGGCTTGCGAGCGCGAACGGAAGAGGCACCGTCCGCCGAAGTGGTGAAAGGCGATCGGCGAGTACACGGCGCGGCGTCTCGTGGGACCCCTGTCGCCCCTGAACCCAAAATCAGTAAGGACCACTGGGCGAGTCGTGAGCAATGTTGCAATGTCCCCGCGCCTAGTCGATCGGTGTTTCGACCACGGGGCATTGCCTTCACACGGCAATCCCCATCCCGCGGTGAGAAGCGCGCGGAGTGCTTCTCTCCCGTAGGGATGAAACATCCGCGCTCGAAGAATGGCTCTGGGCGCGGTTCTTCGAGCGCGGGCCATTTTTCAGGCCGCGCACATACGCCGCGCGCGAAACCCAAGCATTGGCGCGGTTCTTCGAGCGCTGACAATCTTTTCGCGCGCTGAACCGCGTTCAGCGTTCTAGCGCACAAAGATAGTGCGCGGATCATGCTGACACCTTCGACGGCGCAACGAACGCACGGGGAATTGCATCGCCTGATCCAATACCGAGTACTTCCTTTGCACGGCCAGGCAGGCTGTATGTTGCAATCTCGTCGACTGACGGCGCGCGCACTCGCAACGCGCCTGCATCGATCATCTCGTCGATGACGACTCGCAGTCGATCCCGTCCAACCTCGAATTGCTTTGCGTAGCGTTCGGCAAATGCAGTCTTGGAGTATCGGCCCGGGTACGCCTGCACCTCGGCAAGAACCTGGGCTTCGATCGCGGCGATGGATTCGACCTTAGCTACGGTCGACAGGTGCACTCGATTCAGCACGACCGCCTGATAGTCGGGAAGATATTCCTGTCGCATCCAGCACACGGAACCCGTCGGACCGTAATTGTTCTTCGGGGCGGATAGCTCGACGTATTGATGGCGCTGTTCTGGCGGCACTCCATACGTCTTCGCTTGCTTCGGGCTCATCCGAACCAGCAGTGCAGCCAGCCGGGCGTTGTTGACGTTGGCCGCCGCGCCCAGGACGTCGTGCTGGTCCTTTTCTTCCTTGCTGGCCGAACTCTTCGGCGAATGGGCCAGGGTGAGCACCGCCGCACCGGTTGCTACGGCCAAGCGTTGCGTTTGCCGGCTGTATGCGGTCGCATCTTCGTTGCTGTTGAGCTCGCCCCCCGACAGCAGCATGAAATGGTCGAGGCCGATCAGTCGCACCGGAAGGCCGCATCGCGCTGCGTGCTCAATGCAGCATTGAACCAATGTTTCCGTCAGTCCCGATGCTACGACGGCACCGCCGACGCTATGGGTGAGGCGAATGTCTTCGCCGGCCGCTGGGAATACAAGCAGCCGTTGTGTAAGCAATGCCACCTGTTCGCTGCTGAGTTGCATGGCATGTACGATCGCTCCAACACGGCGTTCCACTTCCTCCTGATCTTCCTCGCCCAGCACCAGCACGACCGCGCCCGCCGCGGTGGCCGCTATCTCGATGAACGGCAGGCCCAGCGCAATACACACTGCGGCCTGCAGCAGAAATTGCGTCTTGAACGTTCCGCCGAATCCGCCCAGGATGGCCGGCTTCCCCGCAAGCAACAGCCCGCGCAATACAAAATCTCGAGGTGGCGGTATCTGCGTGATCGCGGCGGACAGCGTGCCTTTGCTGGGCTCGAAGCCGTATGTCGTATTCGCGATCGGTTCGAACGGATCCCCATCCAGAGGATTGGCATAGCCTTGGTGCCGCTTGATGGCAAGCTGCAACGCCTGGGCGATGCTCGCGGCGGGAAGGTGGTATCCGCACTCTTCGTTTGCCTGTTCCAGCGCATCCCAGATATCGCCAAGGCGGATTTCGTTGACGACGCCCACCAACGCAATTTTCAAGAGCTCTTGCTGCTGTTGCGCTTTATCGGTGACGTAGGGAGGTGCTTCGCGTACGCGACTGGTCAAACGGTTGAGCAAGACCTCCCACTCCGGAGGCATGTCTTTCTTTTCGAAGACGGAACCCGAGTAGTTGTATCGCTCAATGCCGGCGAGCTTCGCGTCCTTCACGGCGTTCATTACTTGCCACCATTAATTTGCCCGAGAACTTCGGCAATCTGCCGGGATGCCTCCGCCAGTTCGGCAAGTAGTAGCCGGCGACGCCGCGGGGAGGGCGCCCACCGCGATACGCGGGTGTGCGCGAAGTTGACGGCCTGAGCAGCGCGGACCAGTGCTTCCTTGGCTTGACGGTCGACGGGGGCAGTCATTGCGCACCTCCGCCAACCACAAGTTCGCGGCGCGGCTTGATGACGATCTTGAGGATGTCCGCCTCGGTCAGCGGAATCAGGCTGCCATCGGAGCGATACGGCTGCCAACCAAATCGAATGAATACTTGAACCGCGGAGCGTTCGCCGTTAATTTCGGCTTCGAAAAGTAGATGGCCGGATGGTGACGTGTAGATCGGTCCCCCGTCGCCGGCGCGTCGTGCCTCGATGAGCTCGAGGAAATTCGGGATTGTTTGCTGTCGTACGAGGTGTGACATGTCCACTCTCTCTCGGTTGGTGGATGGGCGGGCGAAGGGAAGGGGGATCAGCCGATAGGCTGGCTCCGGGTTATTTTTCGCGGAGGAATTGCGGGAGCGGAAGCCAGGCGCTCGCAATACGCGACTGCGTCGGCAAGCTTCCAGACGGTTGTCTGCGGCCCTAGCTTCAGTGGCCGCGGAAATGTGGGATCCGATTTCACCCGGCGCCAGAACGTCGACCGGCCCATGCTGCCCAGTCGAGCCCGGAACTCAGGTTCGCGAATGAAACCCCACAGATTTGAATCGGACACGCAGATGTCCCCTATAGATGCGATGGGGCATGTTGACGCGCGCCGCTCAAAATGACACGGACACAAAACCGCATTTGTGTCCGCGAAGGAAAATCTATTTCTTCGTTTCTCGTCGTTGTCGTCGCAACTGCTTTAGCAGGGTATCGCTATCCGTGCCCTCGTACAGGCTGCGCGTCATCGCATCTGCGACCGCCTGATTGGTTGCCTTCTTGCCTTCGCGTTTAAGATGAAACTTGAACATTTCAAAAGCATTTTCAAGCTTCAACTTCTGCCACTTAGGCAGTGAAACACGGCCTCGCCTACCTACGCCCATGGCTTTGAGGACGTCCAAGATTTCTCTACGGAATGCTTCGTCCGTTGTGGCAATGTCGATGACCTGGTTCCTGATTCTTCTTTTCCGCGATTCCGACGACTCCGGCACCATGAGTACATCCGCGGCGGTGTGAAGGGGCTTATTCATGCGGCTTCACCTCTTATCGATGTCACCGTGGCCGGCGCCGCATTACAGAACCGCGCCCAATCGCGCATCAGCTCGGCTCGTTTTTCGAACATGTCAGACCGTGCGTAAGTAGCTTCGACGTCGCTGTCGAGCGTATGCGCCAACGCCATCTCCAGCACTTCGCGGGTGTGATGCGTCTTGTCCCCGCCCCATGTCCGGAACGTCGTGCGGAAGCCGTGCGCAGTTATCCGCGTGCCTTTTTCGTCTTTCCAGTTCATCTCCTTTAACAGTTCGAGCATGGCGCCACTCGATAAGCTGGTTCCGGGTTTATGCCCGGGGAACAAATATGCTTCGCCTTGCTTTAATTGCTCTGTCGCAATCTCCAGAGCCCGAGGCGAGAGCGGCACCCGGTGATCGGCTTCGGCTTTCATTCGACTTGCAGGGATGGTCCACAAGGCATTGTCCAGGTCGAACTCCGCGGGGACCGAGCCTAGCACCTCGCCGGATCGGGCCGCCGTGAGGATGGTGAACTCGAGCGCCAACGCCGCTTTCCCTTCCCGCGAGCGCAGAGCGTCTACGAAGGCGGCGATGTGCGCGTAGGGCAGGGCCGGGTGATGCCTGACGCGTGCTTTCTTCTTTTTTCGCTTCGGTAGCAGGTTGGCCAGGTGCCCCTTAAATCGCGCGGGATTCTCGCCCGTTCGATATCCCTTTGCCGTGGCCCAATCTAGAATGCGCTCGATGCGCCCACGTACGCGGCTTGCCGTCTCGTCTTTTTGAATCCAGATGGGCTCGAGGATTCTGACGACGTGGTCGGTGTCGACCAGTTGTACGGGAAGGCTGCCGGCGATTGGATAGCAATAAGTCTTGAGTGTGGATTCCCACTGATCGGCATGCTTGGGGTTTTTCCAGCTTGGCCGGTGCGCTTCGATGTACGCGGTCGCGCACGTTTCGAAGCTGATCGTCTGCGCGTTGGCTAGGGCGGACTGGCGGCTTTGGGCTTTTCTGGTTTCTATCGGGTCGATGCGATCTATCAGGAGCGCGCGACAATGTGTTGCCTGCCGGCGGGCTTCCGCGAGTTCGATCGTCAGCAGCGACCCAAGGCCCATCTCCCGCGGACGCTTATCCAGCGTGTATCGGAAGATCCATGATTTGCTCCCCGAGGGTAGGACTTGAAGATATAGTCCGCCGCCGTCCGGGAAATAGCCGGGCAATTTATGGTTAGCGACCGCCTTAGCTGACAGTCGATTGATCTTTCTTGCCATACACACCCCCGTTTCCACCCACGTTTGATGCTGCGATAGTACGGGACATGTCGGCACGAGTAAACAATTCGGAACGCAACATTCGTAGATAAAACAGTGGTTAGCGAGAAGGGTTGGGACAGCTTGGGACTCGAACTTGGCGGACTCTCTCTCCGCCAAATTAAAAGGAGCCCCTCGAGGGCTCTTTTTAATTTGGCGGAGAGAGAGGGTGAGATCCCTCTGGTTCGACAACATGCCCGCGCCTGTGGTCGCTCTGGCCTTATTCCATCAACTCAGGCGCGGGCCTGTTGAGGTGGCGGCTAACCTCTAGCCGCGAAGCGGATCGAGGTTACGACGGCCACCACATCCCTCTCTGGACAGGATGTTCTTCATGGGGCCTTTTTATTGGCGGAGAGAGAGGGCTCATTCGAGGCCTCCGGTTCGTCAATGCATTCGCGCCGTACGGGTTATTGCAATCCTATAGGCGCGAACTCGTTCAGGCAGCGGCTAACCTTTAGCGGCGCAGCCGATCAAGAGGATGGCGGCCGCCAATCCCTCTTTCTAAAACGTGGACGGCCCTTCGGTTCGACGGCCACCACATCCCTCTCGACAGGATGCTCCTCATGGGGCCTTTTTATTGGCGGAGAGAGAGGGCTCATTCGAGGCCTCCGCTTCGTCAATGCATTCGCGCCGTACGGGTTATTGCAATCCTATAGGCGCGAACTCGTTCAGGCAGCGGCTAACCTTGCGGCGAAGCCGATCAAGGTGACGGCGGCCGCCAATCCCTCCCTGATTCAGCGGCACACTATAGCAACAAGAGGAACGCCCGGCCGGTAGAATGACGATACAACTATGGAGTGTCGCATGCCGGAATGGAGGAGGGCATACGAATGGCACCGTCCAGGGAATCGACGTACGAAGCCGTCATGGCGAACGCAAGGGAAACCGTGTTCATCCTGGCGTTACGCCAGGGCGTTGCCGTGGCTCGACTGGACGTTACTTTTGACACGGAGCGCGGTCCCGGGCCGCACGAATACCACACCTTGACCATCTCGGTGCGAGACTCGGACGTGAAAGTGCATGCCGATCGCGTCGAACATGAGTGGCTGCCCGTCTCGACCGGGTTTGCCGATTCCCGATTCTCGAACATGGTGACGGGGATGCTCTCGACCCTGGTCGACAAGGCCATGAAGGCGGGCCGATTCATTTAGCGAGCGCGCGGTGCGGTCCGCGACCTGCCTCCGACGAAGAAGGACACGGACAATGCCGTCCGTGACCGAGCCGGACGGGCTCGCTTCTCATTCGGGCTGTTTCGGATTCGGCTGGTCGCCGCCAAAAACCAGGTCCCAGCAACGATCGTCGCCCGCCAGGATCTCGAGCCCTTCGGGCTCCGGCCGCGCGCAGGGAATGGCGTCGAAATGCAGCGCCAATTGATGCGCACCCGGCGAAAAGTAGGCGGTTATTTCGCGCGACGCCGGATCATGCTTGTAAAACACGGCCAAATCGAGCCTGTGGCCTTGGTGCGCGGAAAGCGCAAGAAAGGTCTCCTGGATCTGATTGCACGGCCCCATTGCCTGGCCGCCGTTTCCGAGCTGCAGGCAATACCAGGTCTTCATAGCGGCATCCCGTATGCCTGGAAGACGCCAATAGCATAGGCAAAAACAGGCGTTGTGTGTGGCCGTGGGGTGAAAGGCGGCCCGGCAAAAGCAAAACGCCCGCGGGGTGCGGGCCTCTTGCGTTCGCTTCGGAAGTTCCCGAGGTCAGCCCTTGCCGGAATCCAGCTTCGCCAATTCCGAAGGGGACTTGCTCGCGGCAGCTTGCATTGCGCGCAGCTTGTTGGCCAGCACGAGGTTTTCATCCTGCAGTGCCTTGTGCGCGAATGCCTCCCTCAGGCTTGCCCTCAGCTGGTCGTGGCTGATGGATTTGTTCAGGACCCGGTACACCGCGCCCTGGTTGATTGCCTCGGTGGCGACCTGCGCATCGATTTCGCCGGAAATCATGATGCGCACGGTTTCGGGATAAAGTCCCTTGATGCGGCGAAGGAGCTCGACACCCGACATGCCCGGCATGTTCTGGTCCGCCAGCACGACGTCGATCTGGTTTGCGGCAAGCGCTTCAAGGGCGCGATCGGCATCGACGGCGGTCAGGATTCGATATCGCTCGTGGCGAAGCAGGGCTTCGAACAGGGCCACGATCGAGCGATCGTCATCCACGATCAACAGCGTCGGGCCGCTTGCGCCGCTTTGGGCACGCGGCAGCCTGCGCTCGCGAACGAGCTCCGCGCAGGCGTCGGCCGGGAGCGGCCTCGAAAAATGGAAGCCCTGGATTTCGTCACATCCGGCGCGCGCCAGCAACGCCAATTGCGCGGCATTCTCGACGCCTTCCGCGACTACTTTCATGCGCAGGCTATGCGCCATGGAAATGATGGCACGGGTGATCATCGCGTCGTCGGGATCCGTCACGATGTCCCGCACGAAGGAGCGATCGATCTTGAGCGTGTCGAGCGGAAAGCTTTTCAGGTTGCCCAGGCTTGAATATCCGGTGCCGAAATCATCCATGGACAGGCATACGCCGAATTGCTGCAATTCCCGCAAGATGTCGCCGGCTTGCTCGGCATTGCGCATCAGCATGCTTTCGGTGATCTCGAATTCGATGAGGCCCGGGTTCAGGTCGCCTCTTGAAATGATCCGCGTCAGGATCCCGACGACGTCCTTCTGCTGCAACTGGCGGCCGGAGAGGTTGACCGCGACAGGGACGACGGGAATGGTTCGATCCGCCTTCCATGCATTGAGTTGACGGCAGACCTCGGCCAGCACCCATTCTCCCACCGGCAGGATCAGTCCGTTGTCTTCCAGGATGGGAATGAAGCGTGCGGGCGAAACCATTCCGGATTCAGGATGCCATCGCAGCAGGGCCTCGAGACCGACGATCTCGCCGCTCGCGATGTTGACCTTGGGCTGGTAGTGCAAGGTGAATTCGCCGCGCTCCAGGGCCCGGCGCAGATGGGTTTCCATCGAGAGTCGCTCGACGGCCTTTGCGTTCATTTCCGACTTGAAGAACTGACAGGAATCACGACCGAGTTCTTTTGACCGGTACATCGCGATATCGGCGTTCTTCATCAGCGTGTCGGGATCCTCGCTGTCGTCGGGAAACAGGGTCACGCCGGCACTCGCGCTCACGAACAGCTCGCTTCCCTCCACGTTGAAAGGTTGCCGCATCGCGCCCATCAGCTTTTGCGCAACCAGACCGGCGTCCTGCGCGTTGGCCAGGTTGCAAAGGATCAGGGCGAATTCATCGCCGCCAAGGCGCCCCACGGTGTCCCCCGCGCGGACGGCACTTTCCAGGCGGCGGGCGACCTGGCGCAGCAGGGCGTCGCCCGCAGCATGGCCCAGCGTGTCGTTAATGCGCTTGAAATGATCGACATCGACGAAAACCACGGCGGCGGCCCGCCTCTCGCGGCGCGCGTGCAGGACGGACTGCTGGAGCCGGTCCAGGAACAAGGCCCGATTCGGCAGCTCGGTCAAGCTGTCGTAGTGCGCGAGGTGTTGCAGGCGCTGCTCGTCGAGCTTGCGCGACGTCACGTCTTCGGAAATGCCCGTGATGAGCGTCAGGCGACCATGTTCGTCAATCACCGGAAAGGATTGCGTATGCAGCCAGCGGACTTCGCCATCGGGACGCACGATGCGATAGTCCTGGTCGAAGGTACGCGTCCGGGAAAGCCGGACGGCCGTCGCCGCATCCTGGCGATCCTCGGGATGGATGGCCGCGACCCATTCCCCGGTGTCCTCCATCAGGGCGCTTGCGCTGCGACCGAAGATCTTTTCGTAGGCGGGACTCACGTAGGTGATGCGATTGTCCTGCGGGGATGCCGTCCAGAATATTTCCGGCGCATTGGCGGCGAGCTGGCGAAATTTTTCTTCGCTCTCGTGCAGCGCGCGCTTCGATGCCTCGCGTTCGGCCTCCCGCTGCATGTTGTCCAAGGCGAACGAGAGATTGGCCACCATTTCCTCGAGCAGCACGGCAAGCTCGTCGGTGAAGAAGCCGATCTCGTCGCCGTGCACGTTGAGCACGCCGATGCACCTGCCTCCGCGCCTCAGCGGAAAGGTGGCGAGCGACTTCACGCCCGCTGCCTTGGCCTGGTCCTTCCATGGCGCGACCCTCGGCTCGGCCAGGAAATCGTTGACGATGTAGGACCTGTTCTCGCGCACTGCGGCGCCCGCGAACCCGCGGCCCTCCGGCCGATCGGGATCGACGGATACGCGCATGCGGCGATAGACGTCGCTGACCGGACCGTGAATCGATTGCGGCACGATCCACCCGTTTTCATCCACCAACCCGATCCAGGCCAGGCAAAGATGCCCATACTCCACCGCGACGCGACAAACCTCGTCGAACAGCAGGGTTGGCTCGTGAATCCGGACGATGGCGCGGTTTGTCCGGGAAAGCGCGGCATACATGTCCTTCAGGCGCACGATCTCCTGGTCGGCGCGCCGCTGTTGCGTTATTTCAGTCCCGACTCCGCGGTAACCCCTGAAAGTGCCCCGGCTGTCGTACCAGGGCTCGCCGCTCGTGCGGATCCAATGCGCGGCGCCATCCGGCGTGATTCGTCGATAGACGAAGTCCCGGAACGGCTGGCGGGCCCTGCAGGTTTCCTCGTGCGCGTTCCAGTCCGCCGACTCAAGGTCGATGCCGGGCAATTGCCGGCGCGTGAGCCCGAGCGTGCTCATGTTCAGGTTGGTGCCGGTGTCTGCTTCCGCGGAAAGAAACGTGAAGCGTTGCTGCTCGTCCTGCTCCCAATACCAATCCGCCGAGAGCTCGATGAGGCTGCGAAACCGGGCTTCGCTGTCGCGCAGCGCTTCCCATTTGCCGCCCGCCTGGCGCCGCGCACGCAGGATCGACCAGCCCAGCCAGACCAGTCCGCCGGTCAATCCGCCGAGCAACAATGCGCTGTGTATCCAGGCCATTTCGATATCCGCATTGCGGTTTCGCCAAGTGCCCCGATGAACGCATTCTACTCACGAAGCCGGGTGTTGCCGCGAACCGAGTAGGGCCGCGACGGCACGACAGGAATGAGAGTGACCGTTACGACCAGCATTTGCCGGAAGCGCATCGACGGACATCATTCGTCGGACAAGCGGAGCAGGGGCCTCTCCAGCGGGCTTCAGGTAAACAAGGACGGTAACGGCGGTCCAACTTGTCGGCTTTAGGCCTGAATTCCGCGCAACCCCCATACGCAGCGGCTCCACACGCGCTTCGTTTTCCCCGCGGCGTGATCGTGATCGTTCCGGCCTCCATTGCGCAAGGTCGGCGAATTCCATGATGCGACTGCAGCAATGTCGTTATCGCATGCCCGCAGGCGAGAGACGAGTGTGGTCAACGAGAATTTTTTGTAAGAGCTGCGCCGACATCAGTAAAGAATCTCGTTTCGCCGGAGTTCGAAGCCTCCGAACGAACGCAACCAGACTGTTTCAGGCGCATTCGCTGGCGCAAGCCGCTGTGTCGATCTCGAAACGCGGCCTCGGCTGCCACCAAAATCATTGGCATGCCTATTGCGAACTGTCTCGCATGGACTGCTTGGCTACGCGCCGGGGTCCGACATTCATCCACATCGACGAGGAGAAAGCATGAAAAAGCACATTGCCTTGATGGGCGCCGGCCTGATGGTCCTGGGATTCCAGATCGCCGCGCAGGGGGCCGACACAAACCGTCCGGCCCAGAACAATACGACGCAGCGAAATCAATCCGATCCGACCATGTCTCCGAACGCATCGCCGGGCGATACGCAGGCGACGCCTTCCGAAAGACCCGCGGCGGCTGCCAGCGACAAGACGAACCGCCCGCAGAACGCGAAGGACGAGGAGGCGTACCAGGCGAAACTGAAGCAATGCAATGCGATGGGCGAAGGCGTCGACAAGAAGGCCTGCATGGACAAGGCGAAGAAGGAACGCGGCCAGATGTAAGCAAGTTGCGTCGGCGGTCGGGCATGCCC
>DASZTG010000027.1:0-31038 GCA_035548375.1 Burkholderiales bacterium | reverse complement strand
GTGCGCTTGCCCAGCGAGGCCAGGGATTCGTCGAACGCGAATATCGCGGCGTGGTCGCCGCGCTCGGCGGCCGCGACGGCGTAACGCACGGCGACCGTGGATTTGCCCGCGCCGGCCGGCCCGAGCAGCAGCGTGCTGGTGCCGCGCTCGGGACCGCCGCCGATGAGCGCATCCAGTGCCGCGACCCCGCTCTTGATGCTCTCGGCGCGAAAGGTTTCATTGTGCTCCGCTGCGACCAGCCGCGGATGCACGACGAGGCCGCCGCGGACGATGGAAAAATCGTGGTAGCCGCCGCGATATTCCGTGCCGCGCGATTTCACCACGCGCAGCCGCCTGCGCGCGGCGCCGTACAGCGGCGCGTGCTGCTCGAGCGAAATCACGCCGTGCGCGATGCTCTGGAGCTGGAGGTCGGAATCCTCGGACGTGCGATCGTCGAGCAGCAGCACGGTGCAATTGCGCCCCACGAAGAAATTCTTCAGGGCGAGGATCTGGCGCCGGTAAAGCAGCGAGCTTTGCGCGAGCAGCCTCAGCTCGGACAGGGAATCGATCACCACGCGCTTCGGATTCGCGCGGGAGACGGCATCCAGGACGCGCCGGGTGGTCGTCGCCAGCTCGATCTCGGCCGGCGAGAACATCGTCACCTGCGACTCGTCGCCCAGCTCGAACTTGTCGGCAACGAGCTCCATGATCTCGATGCCCTCGAGCGACCAGCCGTGCGAGACGGCGCCGGCGGTGAGTTCGTCCCTCGTTTCCGACAGGGTCACGTAGACGCACCTGTCGCCGGCCTTCACGCCCTCGATCAGGTACTGCATCGACAGGGTGGTCTTGCCCGACCCCGGATCGCCGTCGATCAGGTACAGCCGGTTCGCCAGCAATCCTCCGCACAACACGTCATCGAGCCCGGCGATTCCCGTCTGGGACCGCTCGGCGTTCATTCTTTCCTCTTGCATGGGGCTCCCTTGCCATCTAGAGCACCCCCGGTACGATTTGATTGTCTTCGTCCCGGCCTGGCGGCGAACCGGCCTGCGTCAACTTTCCATGTGGTGCAGGACGGGTCCGACCGGCAGGAGCCGGGTCTGCAAGGCGCGGCATCTTCGGCCGGCCTTCGGGACGCCTGCCGCGCCTGCGGCGTCATCCCGTGGTTGATCCGTTGACCGCAAACGGCAGCGGGAAGTTTCCGGGCATGCGCGGGCGGCAATTGTCTTGGTCAGTACGGCGGCATGAATAGTTCCCGCGCGATCGGGTGTGCCCCGGACTGCTTTCGCCTTCGTCCGATTCGCTTTACGCTTGCGCCTTTCCATCGAGGGGCTGGCATGGGCGCATTTGCGGAATACGAACGATACGACGCGTTGGGGCTTGCCGATCTCGTCAGGCGCAAGCAGGTATCGCCGGAGCAATTGCTCGAAGCCGCCATCGAGCGGGTCGAAGCGCGCAATCCCGCGATCAACGCGGTGACCATGAAGCTCTATGACTACGGCAGGAAAATGATCGCGGACGGATTGCCGGACGGTCCGTTTCGCGGCGTGCCGTTCCTGATGAAAGACCTGACGTCGCCCATCGCCGGCGTGCGCATGACGCGCGGCTCGAAATTCTTCGCGGACACGCCGCCGTCCGCAACCGACAGCGAGCACATGAGGCGCCTGCGCAGGGCCGGCCTGGTCGTGTTCGGGCGCACCAATACCTGCGAACTGGGCCTGTCGCTGACCTGCGAGCCGCAGCTTCACGGGCCCACGCGCAACCCGTGGAACACGGCGCACATCTCCGGTGGATCGAGCGGCGGCGCGGCGGCGGCGGTGGCGGCGCGCATGCTGCCGATCGCGCATGCGTCGGATGGATTCGGATCGATACGAGCACCCGCGGCGTGTTGCGGCCTGGTCGGGCTCAAGCCCACGCGCGGCCGCAATACGTTCGCGCCGTTCGCGGGCGAAGGTCTCGGTGCCGTCTCGACCGAGCACGCGGTCAGCCTGACGGTGCGCGATTCCGCGGCGTTGCTGGACACGACGCGCGGCGCGGGAGCGGGCGACCCCTATGTCGCGCCCCTTCCGGCGCGTCCCTATCTCGAAGAAACGACCGCGAAGCCGACGAAACTCAGGATCGCCTGGACCGCAAAGACCCCGAATGGCGCAAAGGTCGACGCCGAGTGCCTGCGCCTGCTCGCCGAGACGGTCAAGCTATGCGAGGAGCTCGGCCATCACGTCGAGGAGAAAGATCCCGAGGTCGAGGGCCATGCCGTCGTGCCGACATTCCTCACGCTGGCGGCGGCGAACACGGTGGTCAATCTCGCAAGCCACCCGACGGCGGGGCGGCCGGCGCGCGAAGGCGAAGTGGAGCGCATCACCTGGCTGACCGGGAAAATGGGCGAAGGCATTTCGGCGCCGGACTATGTTCGCGCGACGCAGACCGCGCACCGGCTCGGCCGGCAGATGGCGGCCTTTCACGCCGATTGGGACGTGCTGCTCACGCCTGGGCTGGCCTCGCCGGCCGCCAAGCTCGGCTGGCTGGACATGATGATGGATGACCTGAACGAATACTGGAAACGCGTGTTCGAATTCTCGCCGTTCACCGTCTGGTTCAACCTGACCGGGCAGCCGGGCATGATGCTGCCGTTAGCCATTGGTGCCGGCGGCCTGCCGCTCGCCGTGCAACTGGTGGGGCGATATGGCGATGAATCCACATTGATCCGGCTCGGCGCACAACTGGAACAGGCGCGACCGTGGTTCGGCCGCAAGCCGGATCTCGCGCGCTGAAGGAGGAATGCATGGGCGAATCGAGCGAAACGAAACTGCCGGATTTCGGCGCGGGCGTGCCGATCGCCGATCTTGCCGACGGCGCCATGCTTGCCGGGAAAATCGGCGAGGACGAAGTGCTGCTGGTCCGGCGCGGCGAGGAAATTTTTGCGATCGGCGCGCACTGCACGCACTATCACGCGCCGCTCGCCGACGGGCTGGCGGCAGGCAATACGCTGCGCTGTCCCTGGCATCACGCCTGTTTCGACCTGCGCACCGGCGAAGCGCTGCGAGCCCCCGCGCTCGACCCGCTCGAATGCTGGCGCGTCGAACGCAATGGCGGCAAGGTATTCGTGCGGGAAAAAATCGCGGCGCCTTTACCGGAGATGGCCGGCCATGGCCCGGAATCGGTGGTGATCGTGGGCGGCGGTGCCGCGGGCCTTGCCGCGGCCGACATGCTCAGGCGCGAAGGCTACGAGGGCAGGGTCACGATGATCAGCGCCGACGATGCGCCGCCTTGCGATCGGCCGAATCTGTCGAAAGACTACCTGGCCGGTACCGCGCAGGAGGACTGGATTCCATTGCGTTCGCCGGATTGGTATCGCGACAACCGGATCGAACTCATGACGGGAGCGCGGGTCTCCGCGCTCGACGTGAAGCAAAAGAAAGTACAGCTCGAAAAAGGCAAGGCGATCGGCTACGGCGCGCTGCTGCTGGCGACCGGCGCCGACCCCGTGCGCATACCGGTGCCCGGCGCGGACCCGGCAAAGTTATTCTATCTGCGGACCTTCGCCGATTCGAAAGCCATCGTCGCGGCAGCATCCGCGGCAAAGCGCGCGCTCGTCATCGGATCGAGTTTCATCGGCCTGGAAGTCGCGGCCTCGCTGCGTACGCGCGGGCTCGAGGTGCACGTCGTTTCGCCGGACAAGGTGCCGCTCGAACGCATCATGGGCGCGCAGGTGGGTGAATTCATCCGCCGCCTGCACGAGGAGAAAGGCGTAGTCTTCCACCTCGGTAGTACCGTCGCGGGGATGGACGACGAACGCGCGACATTGAGCAACGGCGACCAGGTCGAGGCGGACATGGTCGTCCTTGGTGTCGGTGTGCGCCCATCGGTGGGGCTGGCGGAACAGGCCGGGCTGGCCATGGATCGCGGCGTGCTGGTCGACGAATACCTGGCGACGAGCGCGGCGGGAGTTTATGCGGCGGGCGACATCGCGCGCTGGCCCGATTCGCATACCGGAGACCGCATACGCGTCGAGCACTGGGTGGTGGCCGAACGCCAGGGCCAGGTCGCGGCGAAAAACATCCTCGGGCAACGCGTGCGCCATGACGCGGTGCCGTTTTTCTGGAGCCAGCATTACGACGTCGCGATCAACTACGTCGGCCACGCCGAAAACTGGGACGCGGTCGAGGTGGACGGATCGCTCGACCAGCGCGATGCGAAGGTCGCGTACAAGCGCAATGGCCGCACGCTCGCGGTGGCGACGATCTATCGCGACCTCGAGAGCCTGCGCGCGGAACTGGCGATGGAGCAATCGATCCGGACATAACGCGGAGAAGCGCATGGGTGGCAGATTCGAAGGCGGGAACATCATCGTGACCGGCGGTACCGGCGGCTTGGGCCGCGCCGTCAGCCTGGCTTTCCTGCAGGAGGGCGCCAAAGTCGCGGTGACCTATATCCACCAGCATGAACTCGACGCGCTGAAACAGGCGGCGGCCGGCGACGCATCGAAATTATCCGCGTACGAAGTCGATGTCACAAACGATGCGGCGGCGAAAGGCTTCATCACGAGAATTTCCGACAACGGTCGCATCGACGCACTGGTCAATGCCGTTGGCGGCTATGCCGGCGGTTCGCCGCTGTGGGAAGCGGACGAAAAGGCGCTCGATCACATGCTGGCGCTGAACCTGAAATCGGGGTATGCGCTTTCGCGCGCCGTCGTGCCGCTCATGCGCAAGCAGGCGCGCGGTGCGATCGTCAATATCGTTGCGAAGGCGGCGATCGATCCACCCGCCGGCGCGGGAGCCTATGCCGCATCCAAGGCCGCGGCGCTGGCGCTCATGGAATCGCTGGCCGCGGATCTGAAGGGCAGCGGGGTGAGAGTGAACTGCATCTTGCCGAGCATCATCGATACCGAGGCCAACCGCAAGTCGATGCCCAAGGCGGATTTCTCGCGCTGGCCGAAGCCGGAAGACATCGCGAGCGTCATCCTGTTCCTGTGCAGCGATGAAGCCAGGGTGATCCAGGGCGCGGCCATCCCGGTCTACGGGGATAGCTGAGGCGCGATCAATCCGGCGCGACCGGCGTTCCTGCGAAGGAGGAGAAACGCGACAGGAATTGCCAGATCAGCGTATCCGCGTCGATCACGGACGTGGATGCGCCGAGAATCTTGGATTGCGAACCGAGCACGCGGTCGATGTACTCCGAAGCGCCGCCGGGCCAGACATGGCCGGCACCGGTCAGTTTCCACAGCACGATCTCGACGCCGCTTTTGCATGGACCGTAAATCATGCGCGTCGCCGTATGGCCGCTCGACCCGCCGGAACCGTGGATCGGCGCATCGACTGCCGGCTGGGACGGGCAGCCGTCGAATGCCGCCCAGCGTGCCAGCACGTCCTCGACCGCAGGATGCTTCACGCGAATGTTGGTGAGCGGGTAGGGCGGACCGAGCCCGCCGCGGTAAAGCGCGCGAGTATCGTCGACGCTGTGAATGTGCAGGATCGGCATCGTTGCCTTGGGCTGGAACGGCAGCTTCAGCTGCGCGCCGGCGACAGGGGCGATCGCGGCGATGAGCTCCGGCGCCTGGATCGCCAGCCAGTACGACATCATCGCGCCGTTCGACAGGCCGGTGGCGTAGACGCGGGAGCGGTCTATGTCAGCGTGCTTCGCGAGATCGTCCAGCAGCGCACGCACGAAGCCGACGTCGTCGACCTTGTTGTCGAGCGCGTAGCCGCAGCAGTTGCCGGCATTCCACGTCAGCAGGCGGTTGCGCAGGATGCCGGTGCCGTTCGGATATACGACCAGGAAGCCCTCGCGATCGGCCGTCTGGTCCATGCGCGTGTAAGCCTGTTGCCCGGCCGCGCTGCTGCCGCTGCCATGGAAATTCAGCACGACCGGCCAGGGATTCGCAAACGTGTCTTTCGGCACGTGGACGATATAGCTGCGCTCGCGCCCGCCGGTGCGGAATTTCCAGGTGTAGTTGCCCGGCTCGGGTTCGCCGAAGGCGAGGTTGCAGGCGAAAAGCGCGACGAGCGCGATGCAGGCCGTGCGGAAAAGGGACATCGATCTCATGGCAGTCTCCTCTCGCGGTGACTCGTGCAGACACCTTCGAGAAGATGGTACGCCGATGACAATCGCTTCAGGCTACACGCTGTAACGCAGCTTTCACGGTCGTAACCGTTCAATAATGCGGCGGAAGATCATCGCGCAGGTTGCGGGCTTCGGCAGGCAGCGACGCGCGCACCTGCTCGCCCAATGCGCGCAACTCGAGCTGCAATTGCTCGATCTGACGTTGTTGCCGGTAGACCGTTTGGTTCAGGGCTTCGAGCAAATCCTCGGAAAAGCTGAGCTTGGCTTCGATTTCGGCGAGGCGTGATTCCATCGCGGCTCCACATTCTGACTGACACGGGGTTGTCGATACCGGCATTGTGGCACTGCCGGGTCCATTGATATCCCGCTCCCATGCCGCCATCTGCGGGATGCCCGCCTGGATTTACAATACGACCATGCAGAGCTTGAGTTTCGACAACGCCTTCGTGCGCGAACTGCCGCCGGACCCGACGACCGCTCCCGGACGACGCCAGGTGCATGGCGCCCTGTATTCGCGCGTCGAACCGACGCCGGTGGCCTCGCCTCGCCTCATCGCCTATTCGAGGGAAGTCGCGGACCTGGTCGGCTTCAAGAAGGAATACGTCGAATCTCCGGAGTTTGCGCAAGTGTTCGGCGGCAACTCGCTGCTGGCGGGTATGCAGCCTTATGCCGCGAACTATGGCGGCCACCAGTTCGGCCACTGGGCCGGCCAGCTTGGCGATGGACGCGCAATCACGCTCGGCGAGACGGTCAACGCAAACGGCGAGCGCTGGGAGCTGCAGTTGAAAGGCGCCGGCCCGACGCCCTACTCGCGCACCGCAGATGGCCGCGCCGTGTTGAGATCGTCCATCCGCGAATTCCTGTGCAGCGAAGCGATGCACCACCTCGGCGTGCCGACCACGCGGGCGCTGAGCCTGGTTGCCACCGGCGAGGACGTCGTGCGAGACATGTTCTATGACGGCCATCCCAGGAACGAACCCGGTGCGATCGTCTGCCGCGTGGCGCCGTCGTTCATCCGCTTCGGCAATTTCGAGCTGCCGACTTCCCGCGACGACGTGGCGCTGCTGAAGCAACTGGTCGACTTCACGATTCGCCGGGATTTCCCGGAACTGAAGGCCGCCGACGAGCAGCAACGCTACACGGACTGGTTCATGCAGGTTTGCGAGCGTACCGCGATCATGGCGGCGCACTGGTTGCGCGTGGGCTTCGTGCACGGCGTCATGAACACCGACAACATGTCCATACTCGGACTCACGATCGATTATGGTCCGTACGGATGGGTGGACGATTTCGACCTCGACTGGACGCCGAACACCACGGACGCGCAGGGGCGGCGCTACCGCTTCGGCCAGCAAGCACAAATTGCATTGTGGAACCTGCAGCAGCTCGCCAACGCGCTGGTCCCGGCATTTGCGTCGGTTGAACCCCTGGAGGCGGCATTGCAGCACTACATCGATACCTTCCTTGCGCGCGACCGGGCGAACGTCGCCGCCAAGCTGGGCCTGGCTGAATGCAAGCCGGAGGACGAGGAATTCATGCGCGAGCTGTACGGCTTGATGCAGGCCGCGGAAGTCGACATGACGATTTTCTTTCGCGCGCTTGCCGGCGTCGACCCCGCGAAGCCGTCGCTTGCGATGTTCGAGCAGGCCTTCTATGACGACGCGAAGCGCCGCCAGGCCGAAGCCGATTTCACGGACTGGCTGAACCGCTATGCGCTGAGACTGAATCAGGATGCGCAGCCTGCGGAAATCCGCCGTGACCGCATGAATGCGGCCAATCCGAAATACGTCCTGCGCAATTACCTGGCGCAGCAGGCGATCGATCGCGCGGAGCAGGGCGACGAAGCAGGCATCCCGGAATTGCTCGAGGTACTGCGTCACCCGTATGACGAACAACCCGGCAACGAGCGCTTTGCGCAAAGGCGGCCGGACTGGGCGCGCAATCGCGCCGGCTGCTCCATGCTGTCCTGCAGTTCGTAGATCTTTTTCAGAACTTCCAGGTCAGGGAAAACATGACGAAGTCGCGGTCGGTATAGCGGTCCGCGTCGTTGCCGCGGCCGAGCCAGCTTCGATAGGCAATGCGCGCGCTCAAGGATTTATCGAACGTCGCGTCGGCAGCGACGATGTACGACCGCGTTCCTTCCAGGAAAAGCCCGATCGGATTCGGTGCGTTGCCCTCGACGTCGTGGATCCAGGTCAGCGAGGGCGCGATGCTCTTCATGCCCGCCACGTCCGGGAACTCGATGCGCGTGCTCAGTCGGTAGCCCCATGCGTAGCGTGTCGCAATCCCGTTTCGCCTGGCGCCATTGTCGTCCGGACGCACGGTAACGTTGGCGTCGATGTAGTCAGGACGGAAGCCATGGATGTAGACGCCGCCGACTTCCGCCGTCGCCAACCACTTGCTGGCGCCGAGCATGGGCGGCAGTCCCTGCGCCGCGGACAGCGACCACTGCGAAACCTCGAAGCGTTCATAACCGCTCAATTCGGTGTCGAAGAACTGCGCGGCATTGGCGGCGGAGATCCCGCCATGCGCAGACACGATGGGGTTGCGATTCAGCGATGCCAGGGTTGCGGCGCAGCGCGCGCTGGCGGGATTGGGCGAACACGCCGAGACGGCAGCGGCGGGTGCCAGGCCGGCCGTCAGAAGAATGTCGTCGTCGATCTGCAGGGGTTGGTGGATGCGCAGCCCGTAATTCACACCGAGCTGTGTGTATGGCGCCGGCTTCAGCCGCATCGACGCGCCGACCATGGGCACGTCCTCGGGGTACTCGAGGAAATAATAGCCGCTGGAGGTGTAGTCCTTCGCGGTCGTCCCGAGCAGGCCGCCGAGCGTGCCGGTATGCACGCTGACCAGGGACTCGCGCGAATGCACTCGCATCGCGTATCCCGACAATACGACCTTTGCGTCGCCCAGTTCCGGCGTTTCCGCGCGCAGCCCGAACTGGCCGGAGTCGCGCGGCATTCGATCCGCTCCGCGTGGCACGAGCGAACCGAACGGCGTCGCGGCGGTGGTGACCGATGCATCTTCGTCCGGCACGAGCGGTGAACCGCGCCCGAGCTGGAGATAGGTTGCGCCCGGAGAATAGAAATCGTTCGGGCTGAGCAAGCTGCCCAGCGCCTCGGGTTCGCTGGGCTTGAAATCGAACAGGTAGAACCCGGACAACGTCCACTTCCCGGCCGTGACCAGTTGCGCGGACAGCATCGGCAAGGCGATGACGTAGTCCTTTGCGGTATTGCCCGGCTGGTAGCGGCGCGACAAGGCGACCGGATTGACCGGCGTCATGGCCTGGCCGAACGACGTGCTCTCGCCCCAGTTAAGCCGCTGGTTGCCAACGCGCACGCGGAGCTGGGCATCGTCCAGGTCCTGCTTCGCGCCGACATAGGCGTCGTTGAGGTAAATATCGCGGCCGACGCGGTCGCGCGCGGTGTCGCTCAAATGCCGGAACTCGGTATCGCCGCCGGCGTTGAGGAAGTCGTAGAAATAGACCGCCTCGAGTGCGTACTCCGCGTGCTGCGAAGCGCCGGTGATGATGGAGCGGCCCTGCAGCGCGAGGGACGTGAAGCCGCGGCCGTAGTTGAGGTCGCCGTCGTCGTAGTTCACCGAGGTGCCGGTGCCGCCGTTGCCGCCGCCGATGAGGCCGGGATCGCGCCTGGCAGTGCGAACGATGCCGCCCGCCGAAAATTCCTGGGCGAGTTTCGGGCGCAATGGCGCCTCCTGCTCGTCGACTTCCTCTTTCCCGTCCGCGGCACACGCGAACGAAAAAGCCAGCATGGCGCCAGACGCAAATGTTGCGCGGGCGACGCCGCAATAGCGCATGACGTCCTCCCCAGGTCGTCCAGCCACCGCGCCTGCCCTAACGGTCGACATGGCGCTTGCGCAGCATGTCGAGCACGAGCCAGGCCGCGGCGGCGGCGAGCAGGTGTTTCAGGCTGTGGCCGCTGACAATGTGCCCCAAGGCGTAGACCCGCGCATCGCAGGCCTCGGCGATCTTGGCCAACGCATAACAGACGAGCACGGCGTACATGGTACCGGCATGCGTGTACCGCGAACGGAAGCGCATGACAATGACAAGTATTGCACCGATCGAACCGAATTGCGCGACGGCATAGGGCAGCAGGTCGCCCGTCAGGCGCCACCAGGCGACGCTGCCGGCACCGAGCATGGTCAGCGGCGCGAGCAGGCGCAATCCCGCACTCAGGCGAATGCGTTCCGCGACGGTGGCGGCGTCGAGCGCGGCGAATGCAAGGCTCATCGGCAACCGGTCCCAGACGAGTCGTCCATTGTCCGGAGCAAGGTGATAAAACGCGGATCCGAACGCGGTCAGCGTGACAGCGAGGAACAATATCAAATACGCGCGCATTTCCTCGCGAACGATGAAATGTCGCGGAGTGGCCGCCCGGCCCTCTCGCCAGAGGAATGCCAGTCCCATGACGCCGACTGTCAGGAAGGCGACGTTGGTAATCGTATCCGTCGCATTGGCCATGCCCCACAGGCTGCGGGTATCGGCGAATTCGTGGTAACGCGCATCCTGTTCCATGAAGGGCATGACTGCGTTTGCCTGGAGTTAAAGGGGCACGTTCCCTATTTGCCGGATTGGACCGCCGCCAATTCGTAGAACTCCGTGCCGGACCGGGAGTAGACGGATACGATGTTCTCGAATTTCATCTTGACGGTTCGCCTGATGTCCGGCGCGTACCAGAATGTGCATTTCACCCTCGCCCGGATGCCCTGGTCGAGCGATGCATCGTCGGACTCGCTTTCAACGCGCCACGAGTAGAACGACCCGGCTGGGACCTGCACCGTTTCCCTTGCAACCACCCGCACCTGGGAAGTGGTGAAGATGCGCGTGCCGACCGAAAACTGGCCTGGCACGTCGTTCCACGACTGGCCTGCCTGCAGGGCGACGGTCGGGGGAAGGTAGGGTAGAAATTCCGTCAGGAAATATCCTCCGGGCAACGTCACGGGAGCCTCGAAGCGTGTCGGGTTGGACTCGACGTCGATTTCCCGCTCAGCGGCGAATCCCTTGTACCCGTCCCGTGTGATGCGTTCACGTATGCGCTTGCCCCGGACCTCGACGATCTCCACGCTCACGGAGCCGGCGGCGCGCCCCCGGTCGACGAAGGTGTACGTCCACTTGTCGCCTGTTTTCAGGTATTGGATCGATTGCGGGTCTTGCGCGGAGGGAAGCGGCAATTTGGCCACGGTGTTGTTGGCTACGGGCTTTGGAGGATCCTGTGGTATGAACGCCGCCATGCCGGGATCGATCCTGGATAGTTGCCTGCTGGCTTCGAGCTGGGCCAGCTGCTTGTCCTTCTCCTCTGCGGCTTTCTTCAGGAGCTTGTCGCATTGATCCTTGGCGCAACTCGCAGCGATTTTTTCCCGCACAGCCGCGAAACTCGTTTCAAGCTGCATTTTCCTCGTGTTGAAATACGCGTCCCGACTTGCCTCGGAGTTGAATCCTTCCGGCACGAGGCTGATCGTGGCTTCCACGGGATATTCGTGCATTGCGCCGCTTCCCGCGTCGACGATAATCCCTATCACGCCGCCGATGAGGGCGTTTCCCAATGTCCAGCCCTGGAAGGAGGATGCGAGCCTGGATGTTGCGTCCAGGAAGCCTTGCTTGCGACAAAGTACGTCAAGTGCCGTACCCCCCTTTCCAACCTTGACAGTGCCTGGCGTCGGATTGACGACGCCGACAGTCTTGCCAGCCTTGTTGATTTCGCAGGCAGCGCCCGCAGGTTCGGTCTTGATGGTGATGCCCTGAGAGCTGCCCTTGACCACCGTTGCGCAGCCGGACGCCAACGATGTGATGGCTGCAATTGCAAGTGTTGCGCAGGTTTTCTGGGTGCTGTTCATCGAGATCTCCTCGTTGCAGGATGGCGGCGATCCGCGCGCCGGAAAGGTCGATCAGGTCGAAGGCAAGCTCACCCGCGCCTGGGAAATGGACATCACCCGTTCCGTCTCGCCTGCCATCCAGGGCCGCTCGATTTCCCAGTAGTCCGGCGAGCGCTTGCCGGACTTGATCGCTTCGGCGGCCAGCACCATCAGCGTGGCAACGATTTTTTCCTGGCGCAGCAGCTTGTAGTCGATGGCCGCCCAGTCGATGACTTCGTCGATCGCCTGCTGGTCGACGTCGCGCGCATAGGCTTCGTGCCATCCACGCTGGCCCGGCCGGAAAGTGGTCGTAATGCCGGTCTGCTTTGCCGATACGCGAAACGATTGCTCGCCGGGATGCCGATAGACCACCGCCAGAAGGATCTGGCCGCGCGTGAACGCGTACTGGTAGTTCCCGGCGAGAACGTAGTTCTTCGCCCTGGATTCAGGCATGCCCTGGGAAACGAGGAGCTTTTGCAGGGCAGAGTTGGCCTCGAAGATCGCCTGCGACCGGTAACGTCCATATTGTCCCGGCTGGTCCTGGATTTTTCCGGACTGCGGGTCGACGCGCTTGTCGTCGATGGAAACGCCGAATGTCGCCCTGTAGGAATCATCGATCGAAACGGCGTTGGCCTGTAGCAATCCCTTGTTGAGGTCCGTGAGGCCGGTGCCCAGCGTGTATGGCAGGAATGCGAGGCCTTGCGCCACGCCGGCGACGATCATGAACGGCGCCAGGAAAAGGTTTTTCACTCCCTGGCCGAACGTGTTCCCCGCGATGCGGCCGTCCGGATCGTGCGGCGTTGCGCATCCGGCAAGCATCGCCACGATCACTGCAACTGCGAGTGCCCCGCGCTTCGAAAGCGTGAACATGTTTGTCTCCCTCGATGTGGACTGTGATTCGCGAGTTCTCATGCCTTGCTCGCTCGCGACACCTCGGCCATCGCACTCGCCATGCCAAATGCACATTGGTTTAATTTGCAAGGGTTTAAGTCGCTGTCTCCTCAATCTCACGAATAATCCATTGGCATAGAATGCGGATCGGGATTACATTTATTGCATGTCCTCGGCGAAATTGAAGTCGACCGACCGCGAGTTCCTCTCCCTGATAGGAGGCGTGGTCTTCGGCAATCCGTTCAGCGAAGCGCGCGATCGCCTGATCGTGCAGCTCGCTCCCGGCGCGATTCCCGGAGACTTGACCACCGACCGCGAGGCGCTCGCCCGCGTGGTCGGGCCGCGCATCCAGCCCTGGCTGCAGAACGGGCACCTGCTGACGAGGGGACTGAGTGCGCAGGATCGCGCGCTGCTCGAGCCCGCCGTCCTGTACGTGTGCTATCACCGATATGTTTCGCAGCTCGACGCCATGATCGAGCGCCAGGCGTCGCAGGGCGGTACGCCGCTCACGATCGCGTTCGCCGACGATGCGATCGCAGAGCTCGTGCGCGGCGGCATCGATGCCGATCGCGCGGAGAGATTTTTCGCGTTCTATTTCCAGTTGCGGCGCGCGTTCTATTTCATACAGCGCGATCTCACGGGCGAATGTCCGTCGATGCGACGCTTCCGCGAGGCGCTGTGGAACAACATTTTCACGCACGACATGCGCGGCTACGAAGCCGTCTTGTGGAATCGCCTGGAGGATTTCTCGACGCTGCTGCTGGGCGAGACCGGCACCGGCAAGGGCTCGGCTGCCGCGGCGATTGGACGCTCCGGCTTCATTCCGTATGTTCCATCGCAACGCCGGTTTGCCACCAACTTCGCGGAAGCCTTCATTTCGATCAACTTGTCGCAATTTCCCGAATCGTTGATCGAGTCGGAATTGTTTGGGCATCGCAAGGGAGCGTTCACCGGCGCGATCGACAATCACGAGGGCGTGTTCTCGAGGTGCAACGCCCACGGGTCGCTGTTCCTGGATGAAATCGGCGAAGTGTCGATACCGGTCCAGATCAAATTGCTGCAGGTCCTGCAGGAAAGAATATTCACGCCATTGGGCGGCCACGAGAAGAAGCGCTTCGCCGGTCGCGTGATCGCGGCCACCAATCGCGCGCTGGGGAAAATGCGCGAGGATGGGCATTTCCGCGAGGACTTTTTCTACCGGCTTTGCTCGGACGTCATCGAAGTGCCGACCTTGAGGCAGCGCGTCGCGGAATCGCCCGCGGAACTGCAGCAGCTCGTGGAGCGCGTTACAGCGCGAATCACCGGTGCCGCGAACCCGGATCTCGTCGCCCGGGTAATGGAAGCGTTCGAGCGCGATCTGCCGCGCGACTACGCATGGCCGGGAAACGTGCGCGAACTGGAGCAGGCTGTGCGCCGCATCCTGCTTACGGGGCGCTACGCCGCGCTAGCGCAACCGGAAGAGGCGTCGACCGGGGAGGAGGCGCTGGCAAAATGGCTCAACGGCGACCTCACTGCCGCCGACTTGCTTGCGCGCTATTGCTGGCTGTTGTACCAGCGCCTGGGCACGTACGCGGAAGTGGCCAAAAGGACCGGACTCGATCCGCGCACATCGCGCAAGTACGTCGAAGCGTACCGCGGCCAGCCAACGAGGCCGTAACGGCCATGCGCGGGGCGCGAGAATTCTCCGCGCGGCCGCCATCCCACTGCTGTACCATCGCGGCTTTTCACGGAGGAGTCCCATGAAATCCATGATCATCGGCATGCTGTTGCTCGGCGCCGGCATGTCTTGCGGCCGTGCGGCGGAGCTTTCGACCGACGAGCAGAAAGAGCTTTACGCGCTGGGGGTCGCCATCAGCCAGTCGCTCAATGATTTCGCGCTGACCGAGGCGGAGCTGGAAATCGTGAAGTCCGGCATGACCGACGGCGTGCTCAAGCACCCCATCAAGGTCGACATGCAGACCTGGCGGCCGAAGATCCAGCAGCTCGCGCAGGCGCGTGCGTCCATCGTCGCGGACAAGGAAAAGAAAGCTGGCGCGGCTTACCTTGCGAAGGCGGCCTCCGAGCCCGGCGTGAAGAAGACCGCCTCCGGCGCGCTCGTGACCACGATCAAGGAAGGCAAGGGCCCGTCGCCCAAGGCCACCGACACCGTGAAGGTGCATTACACCGGCACCCTGCTCGACGGCACGGTGTTCGACAGTTCCGTGCAGCGCGGCCAGCCGGCGACGTTCCCGCTGGGCAACGTCATCAAGTGCTGGACCGAGGGCGTGCAGGAAATCAGGGTCGGCGGCAAGGCGAAGCTGGTGTGCCCCGCGGCCATCGCCTACGGCGAGCGCGGCTCGCCGCCCGCCATCAAGCCGGGCGCGACCCTGGTGTTCGAAGTCGAGCTGCTGGAAATCGTGAAGTAAGCGGGGCGGCGCCTAGCTGTTGCGCTCGGAGGCCGGACCCAGCACGGGTTCGTCCTCGGGCTCGGCGCCGTGATAGGTGACGCGCAGCGCCTCGTCCTCTGCATCGTCCCACGCCTTCGCCGCGCGCTGGTCGTAGCGCGCGCGGCCGCTGCGCTTAAGCACCGCATCGTACGCACGATCCACGCTGATGCCGCGCTTCTCGATGAGCGCGACCGCGGCCAGGCAGCCCGCCTCGATGTCTTCCTGCGATGCCTGCGAATCGAATATCCAGAGCTTCACGATTTTTCCTCCACGAAGGGCTTCATGCCCGTCGTCTGATCGGCGCCGCGTTCAGGCGCTCCGGCGCGAGATATTGCTGCCGGTAGATTTCGAACGGCATGGTATCCGACGCTTCGATCCTGCGCTGCTCTTCCAGCGAATGGCCGGCCATGATTTCGAACCGGTTTTGAACCTCCGGAGCAAGCGCAAGTTCCTTGATCTGCGCTGCGTGCCGCAACGAGTGCTTCAGCGCGAAGTCGATGTAGGAGTTGCCGTGGTCCTTGCGTATCGCGTCCAGCACATGGGCCGATGGCGTGGCATCGGGATTGTCCAGCAAGCCCAGCGCCGCGGTCAGCCCATCCGCGTATGCCGAGCCGCCGTGCGCCGCATCGAGCGCCTGCGCGATCGGCGCGCACTCGTCGAGCACCTGCCGACCCCAGTCGCGCAAGCCGACCTGCCTGCCCTGGCGCTCGAGCTGCAGGCCGGCTTCGCGTCCGCGCGCGGCGACGCGATTCTGGTTGCGGCCCATGGCGGCGATTTCCTCCGGCGTGTCCGGTGGGCTGTCGGCGAGCAGGCAGTGCAGCAGGAAGACATCGAGCAGCCGGATCGTGGGGGCATCGATGCCGATCGCGCAGAACGGGTTCAGGTCCATCAATCGCACTTCGACGTACTCGACGCCGCGCTCGCGCAGCGCATGCAGCGGCCGCTCGCCGGGGCGGATCACGCGCTTCGCGCGAATCTTGCCGTAGAACTCGTTCTCGATCTGCAACAGGCTCGTATCGAGCTGGCGATAATCGTCGCCGTCGCGGATGCCGATTTTCTCGTAGGGCGGATAAGGCCTGGTCAGGGCTTCGAACAAGGATGCGCCGTATTGCTCGATGCTGTTGTAGCTTGCGGCGATCGCGGCTTGTGCGTCGCTCTGGTATCCCAGCCGGCCCATGCGCAGCGAGGTGGCACCGGGCAGGTGGTAGGTGCCGCCGGCCAGGCTGGTCAATTCGTGCTGGCGCCCCGCGACGAAGCTCGAGCACACCGCGGGCGACGCGCCGAACAGGTAAAACAGCAGCCAGGCGTTGCGGCGGAAATTGCGGATCAGCGAAAAGTAGGCGTCGTTAGGCTCGCCGGATTCACCGAGGCCCAAACCCTTCATCGGCCACACCGTATCCGGCAGCGAGAAGTTGTAGTGGATGCCCGAGATCATCTGCATGCGCCGGCCGTAGCGATTCGACAGCCCCGTGCGATAGACGGTCTTCATGCGGCCGACGTTCGAGCTGCCGTATTGCCCGATCGGAATCGCATCGTCCGCGGGTAGTGCACAGGGCATGCTCGCGCACCACATGATTTCCTCGCCCAGCGACCGATAGACGAACTGGTGGATCTGCGTGAGTTCCCGCAGGCAGGATTCGATGTCCGAGTGCACGCCGGTGATGAGCTCGAGCTGCGACTCGCTGAAGTCCGTGGTGATGTGGTCGTTCGTCAGCGCCGAGCCGAGGCCGGCCGGATGCGGCGTCATCGCCAGGTTGCCGTCGGGACGCACGCGCAGGCTTTCCTTTTCGATGCCGCGGCGTATGCCCTTGAGCACTGCCGGCGCGAGCATGCGCAGCCTTTCCTGGATCTTGTTCAAGCGCGATTCGCCTAGGTAGTAGGGGATGAGGGGCCGTAAGGTAGCAGAAGTCGGCGGCCGATCTCTTGGAGCGGCGTGCTATTTCTCGAGCGCCTTGACGATGTCGGCGACCAGCTGGTCCTGCGCCCAGCGCTTGCCGTCCGGATCCACGCCCGTGCGCACGATCACGAGGTCGTGGCCGGGCACGATCGTCACGAACTGGCCCTTGTTGCCCGCGGTCGTGAACGTGCCCGGCGGCACGCCGGGCATCTGGTCGAGCAGCCAGAACTGCGCGCCGTAGCCCCACTGTCCCGCGACCGGCGGCTTCGTCGGCGCCGGCGTGGCGGAGAATTTCACCCAGCCCTCGGGCAGCATGCGCTTGCCGTTCCACACGCCGTCGTTCGCGAGCAGGAAGCCGAAGCGCATCAAATCGCGGGCGGTCGTATAGGTCTGGCTGGACCCGACGAAGTTGCCCATGTGGTCGACCTCCATGCGCGTGTGGTACATCCCCAGCGGATGCAGCAATTCGTCGTAGGGGTAGCGCAGGTACTTGAGGTCGTCGCCGAGCTTGTAGCGCAACTCGCGCAGCAGCAGCAGCGTGTCGTTGTTCGCATACTTCCAGCGCGTGCCGGGCGCGACTTCCAGCGGCGTGGAAGTCACCGCGCTGATGACGTCCTGGCCGCCGAAATAGACGGAATACGTGTTGGCTCCGCCGCTGTAGAGCCCGCTCGACATCCACATCAGTTGCTTGTGCGTGATCGCCTGGCGCGGATCGCCGGGGTATTTCCATTCGGGAATGTCCAGCGGGCCGTCGAGGTTGATCACGCCCTGGCTGTTGGCGATGGCGAGCAGCGCCGCCGAGATGCTCTTGGACGTCGACCACGTGCGATAGCCGGAATGGATGCCGAAGCCCGGGCGATAGCGTTCCGCGACGATCTTTCCCTTGTGTGCGACGAGAACCGAAATGGTCACGACACCCGCGCTCTCACCATAGCTCTTGCCGTCAAAGGCGCGTTCGAGCACGGCTGCGAGGGGCTGGTGCCCTGCATCGATGCCGCCCGCGGGAAGGTCGACCTGGTCGCCGGCGGGAAACGGCGTATTGCGCACGTCGGGCGCCGGCGCATATTGCACGTTCGGCAAACGCGGAATGTCGCCTGCCTGCCACTGCGGCGGCAGCACCGTGCAGCCCATCGAATCGCGGAACGCCGCGATCTTGACGATGTTGCCGGTGGTATCGGTCGCGGTCACGAGCCGCCGCTTTTCATCGATGACCGGGTCGGGATAGCCCAGGCCCTCCACGTCGACGAGCTCCACTTTCTTGATATCTTCCAGCGGCCGGCCGGCGAAGAAGTGCGCCGAACAGGTAAAGAGCGCGCGATAGCCCGCAACGATCAGCGGTTCCTTGTCGTCGGCCGCCCCGGCCGGGCGCTGGTAGGGCGGTGCGGCAGCGGCGGTGGCGGACAGCGCGAGCAGGACGATAGCCAGGGCGATATTGTTTTTCATGGTCACGCCTTCATTTATTGGGGACGCAGGCCCGGAGTCGGGCGGGAGCGCCGCCCCCTCCCAGGGGCCGCTCGCTCCGGCGGTCCCGAAGGGTAACATGCAAACGATTCAGTGCTGAGCGGGTCGAAAAGCCCGGATACCGATAACAACCATGCCTCCATTCACGCAAGCCCTCATCATCGTCAACGTCGTCGTGTACCTGCTGGAAATGCAGATGGGCGACGTATTGTTTCAATGGTTCGCGCTCTGGCCGGGTGCCGGTTCCGGGCTCGCCAGCCTGCCGATCATGACGCCGTGGCAACTGGTGTCCTACAGCTTCCTGCACGGCGGCCTGATGCACATCGCCTTCAACATGTTCGCGCTGTGGATGTTCGGCTCGGAGCTGGAAAGGGTCTGGGGCGCGAAGCGCACCGCCTGGGCTTATTTCGCGAGCGTCGTCGCGGGCGGCGTGGCGCAACTGCTGGCGGGCGGCATGTTCGGTCCGCCCGGCGGCCCGGTGGTCGGCGCGTCGGCGGGGGTGTTCGGCATCTTGCTCGCGTACGCGCTGGTGTTTCCGAATCGCCGCATCGTGCCCTTGTTTCCGCCGATCCCCATGCCCGCGCGCGTGTTCGTGCTGCTCTATGCCGGGCTGGAGCTCTTCCTCGGCGTGACCGGAACGCAGGCGGGTGTCGCGCATTTCGCGCACCTGGGCGGCCTGCTCGGCGGCTGGCTGGTCTATAAATATTGGCGCAGCCGGCCAGGAAACTGGCGCAACCTGCGCTGACCGCGCTTGGCTACTGCACGTCGACTTCGAATTCGCGTGGTGCGGCCGGCGCGCTCGCCACGGTGAAGTAGATGCGGCCGATCTCGCGCTCGTCGGTCGTTTCGACCTGCAGCTTCCAGTCGCCGGGCTGGTAGTTGGTTTTCATGCCGTAGCCGCGGAAGCCTTCCTCGCGTCCGCCGACGATGCGGATCGGGATGGAGTCGTGCAGCTTCCATCCCGCTGCGGGGTCCTTCCAGTACCAGCGCATCAGCACCTGGTCGGAGAAGCGCGCCGGCGAAAAAATGCGGAAATAGACGAACAGCTTGTCGCCGGGCTGGGCCAGGAAATCCTGGTCGCCGTGATGCCAGATCTTCCAGAACGGCCGCTCGTGGCTCAGCCGATATTCGTCCTGGCTGCGCTCGACGTTGTGGTACACGCCGATGAACGGGATCGACAACGGCACCGGCGGGATGAGCCTGACGAGGTAAAGCGCGAGGAAGGCGACCAGCACGATGCCGAAAGGCATCAGGACCTGCTGCCGCGCCTGCGGCGCGCGCTCCGGCGCATGGATCAGGATCCGTCGATACATCACGGCCATCGGCACGCAGGCGACCAGCATCGAGAGCAGGAACACAAACAGCCCGATCGAGCGCACGAACACCGGCACGATGGCGGCGCAGAACGACAGCAGGCAGAGGCTGAACAGCGCGAACTTGAACGTGACGCCACGGGATTTCAGGTGCTTCGATTCGTTGGCGACCAGAAGCAGCGCCAGCACCACCATGAATCCCAGCGAGACGAACAACGAGGCGCTCTTGAAGAAGAAGAGCGTGTAGAGGTTCAGCAAGGTGCCGAGCAGGAAGTGGACGAAGGGCACGCGGTACTGGTAGTACCAGCGCTTGAGCCGGGACATCGCCGTGATTTGCGCCTCGCCCGGATTTTCCGCGAAGAACATCTGCAGCAGGATCACAGCGATGAGGACGAGGTAGAGCGCCTGCTGGATGATCGTGGCCCAGGCGTCGATGCGGTCGAGCATCGCGATGTCGAACAGGAAGCCGCCGACGAAGGCCGCGATGTCAAAGGCCTGCTCGTGGCTTTCATAGTAGTGCTTGAGCCGGTGCAGGCGCGTGGCGGGAAGCTCGGGACGATTCGTCGGCGCGGATTCGCTCACGGCGAGGCCTTTTGCAGTATGGGTGCCTGACGGCGCGCCGAATGATGGCCCCGCCGGCTCGAGATGGTCAAGCGCCGAAAGCCTGGTGAAAGCCTTTGCGCTGCGCGGTCCCGGTGCGGTGTCCGCCGTGCGCGCACCATTGCCGGCCGCTCGCCGGGCGGGCGATTTTCACAACTCATTGATTGGGCGTTGGCATCCGCATGGCATGCTCATTGCGATTCGATGCTCGCGACCCCCGCGGGCGCATCCGGCGCGAAGCGGATGCATGCGCGGCCAGACCGCATCCTCCAATCCACGCAAAAGGGGACTTACAGTGAAGAGAAAAATCGCATCGATCTTGATTTCCCTGGCATTCGGCTGGCTGACCACGGCGGCCATGGCCGAGGAAGAAACAACGACGCCATCCGACTCGACGACCGCAAGCGAGCCGGCCACGCCCGCGGAATCGACCGCCGAGACCGCGAGCACAGATACTCCCAGCGACGGCGCCATCTCGGCCACGCCCGCGGAATCCGATTCCAAGTAATTGTTTGACAGCCTGCGCGGCGCGCCAGGCGTCGCGCAGAATGGCACAGCGACAACCCGCCCCAGGCGGGTTTTTTAACGCGTCATTCCGCGGGAAGTTCCGCCTTGTGGCGGCTGACTGCGGCGCCGTCGTCGCGCTTGAGGCCGACGAACACCAGCGCCGAAACGATCGTCATCCCGCCCAGCAGCACGAACGCCTGGTGGATGCCGTGGATCAATTCGGCGGGCTCCGCGTGGAAGCGGTCGGGAATGAATATCGCCGTCACCAGCGACGCGGTCGCGATGCCGAAGGAGAGCGACATCTGTTGCGCCGTGCTGGCGATGGTGCTGGCGCTGCTGGTCTGAGCGTCGTTCACGTCCGCGTAGACCAGCGTGTTCATGCTCGTATATTGCAGGGACGTGAAGAAGCCGAAGCAGAAGAGCTGGGCGACGATGAGCCAGACCGGCGTCTGTACGCCTATCGTCGAGAACAGCAGCATGAAAGTGCCCAGCATCACCGTGTTGAAAATGAGCACCTGCCGGTAGCCGAACCGGTTCAGGATGCGCGGCATGGTGAGTTTCAGGCTCATGGCGGCGAGCGCCTGCGGCACCATGAGCAGCCCCGATTGCACGGCGCTGAATCCCAGGCCCACCTGGTAGAGCAGCGGCAGCAGGAAGGGCATGCCGCCGATGCCCAGGCGCGTGATGAAGCTGCCGCCGACCGCGGCGCCGAACGTGCGGATCCGAAACAGCGCCAGCCGCAGCAGCGGATGCGATTCGTGCGCGCTGTGCAGCCCGTACCCGGCGAGCAACAGCACCGAGAGCGCGAGCAGTCCCAGCATCTCGCGGCCGCTCAGCGTGTGCTCGCCGAACACCTCGAGCACGTACGATAGTAGCGCAATGCCGGCGCCGAACAGGATCAGCCCGACGATGTCCGGCGGCGACCGGTGCTTTTCGCGGTAGTCGGGCAGGTGCCGGTAGACGAGATACAGGCCGGCGATGCCTATGGGCACGTTCACGAAGAAGATCACGCTCCAGTGGAAGTGGCCGACGATCAAGCCGCCGGCGGTGGGGCCGAGCATCGGGCCGATCAGTCCGGGGATAGCGACGAAGCTCATCGCCTGGATCAGCTCGGATTTTGCAAACGTCCTGACCATGGTGAGCCGGCCTACAGGCAGCATCAGCGCGCCGCCACAGCCCTGCAGGATGCGCGACGCGACCAGCCAGTGGATGTTCTCCGAGATGCCGCACAGGATGGAGCCCAGCGTGAAGATGCCGATCGCGCTGGAAAACACGATGCGCGTGCCGAAGCGGTCCGCGACCCAGCCGCTGATCGGGATGAACACCGCGAGGCTCAGGGTATAGCTCGCGAGCACGGCTTTCATGCTCAGCGGCGAAACGCCAAGCGCCTTGGCGATGGTCGGCACGGCGGTATTCAGGATCGTCGTGTCCAGCGCCTCCATGAAGAAGGCGACCGCCACCAGCCAGGGCAGCAGGCGCTTGCGGGAATCTTCGGGAGAAATCTTGGCGGTCGTTGCCATGAGTCTTCGGGTCGGCGGAGTGCCAGTCTTGCGATAGGCGCGGCGCGGATTAGTTCCGAGGAAACGCCAACTGGACGAAATTCCTGCCGATCAGTGCCTCGATACGAGTCAGCGCTGGCCGCGCAGAGAACGCTCGTATTCCTCCTGTGCCGCTTGCTGGCGCGCCATCTCGCTCATCATCGCCCAGTTCCTCGCGAAATCCTCGGCCTGCTGCTTGTGCTCGGCGTTGTAACGCTGGTCCCAGGCGCGCCACTGGGCGTCGTTCCATTTAACGCCACTCTTCGTGTTGATCTGCTGCTGGTGATAGCGGCTCAGTAGATATTCCCGCCGGAGATCTTCCTGTCGCTTCTTGCGGCCTGCGTCCCAGTCCGCGTTGGATTGCTTGATCAACTCGTCGCGGTGCAATTTCTGCAGCACGCCATCGCTGGGCATGGGTTCGTTCGGATGCTGCTCGCGCCATTCCGTCTTCCAGCGCGCGACGCGTTCCTGGTAAGTCTCGGCGAGAGCGACGCCAGCGGAGCAGGTAAGGAAGATGGAGACGATGGCAATTCGGATCATGGCAGGAACCTCATCGAGTTTCGGAACGCGTTTGCGCGGTACGCAGATACTACATACATGGGAATTAAGGAGGACGACTTTTCGGCGTAATTGAGCGAAGCAAAGGTAGATCAAGATCGATCGGCGGTTGAACGGCCAGAAGCGGACGCTTGTTACCGAGCCGAATGGTTCATGAGCCGGGCGTCCAGTGAGCCGGTTAAATGACAAATGCGTTATGATTTATCGTCACTTACTATCTCAACACGGGATGCACTATCTCAACAACAGAACCTTGTCCTGTATTTTGTGCTGGATAATTACTAGTTCGGCTTCATAGGAACGATGGACGATTCGATAATTTGGCGCTACATGGACTTCTCCAAATATGTCGATCTAATATCGACCCGGGAGATGTTCTTTTGCCGATCGGATCTTCTCGGAGACCCGTTCGAAGGCTCAAGCACTGAAAAGCATCATGAACGTCGAATCGAGGAGATTCGGAGGCAAGCCAACGATTTTCAGCGTGAAGTGACAATGTACGTAATTGCTGGAATGGACTATCGAAAATATGTGTATGTGAATTGCTGGCATATGAGCGAGTATGAGTCCGCAGCTCTTTGGCGCCTTTACCTCAAATCCGACGAAGGCATTGCGATTCAAAGCACCCGCAATTTTCTGAGTAGCGCGGTGAGCGGCAACAAATACGGCGTTTGGAGCGTTCCCGTTAAGTACATCGATTATTTCAATGATGATCCTCCTATGCCAACACGGATGGCAGCGTTCAGATACAAACGAAAGAGCTTTGAGCACGAGAAAGAACTAAGAGCCATTGTCTATGCAGACGTTAACGATGAAACTGGGAATCGCCTAGAACCACCCGCCACGAACGGTGTACGTGTAAACACCAATCTTGAACGTCTCATTACCGCAATTCATCTTGCGCCAACGGCCCCTGACTGGCTCTACGACCTCACGTTGAGAATCACCCGCAAGTTTCAGATTGATGCCCCTGTGCTCCGCTCATCCCTAACGGGCGACGATTCGCTCTTTATATGAGAATGAAGCCGAACTCTTTATTGCTGCGGACGGGTCGCCAGCTTCGTGCTTGTGCAGTCGCCGTCGTGGCCAACTGCAAAACAACGCGTTAGGCCCCTTCTATGCAACGCCACTACGCCGGGCTATCCAAACAAATGCTCCTGCAGATCGAAAGCATCTCGGAGCAGATGTCGCATCAGGGAGAGAAGGGCCGAAACAATGAGGCGATCCTTAAAGACTTTCTGGTGCGCTCCCTGCCGACCAGATACACGCTTTCAACCGGTAAGGTTGTGTCGGTGGGAGGCGTCGACAGCGGCCAAATCGACTTGATAGTTCACGATCGATTGGAAACGCCAGCCTTCCTGGACTCACTTTCATGGAGTCTTGTGCCTGTTGAGTCCGTGTTCGCGGTCCTCTCTGTCAAGACCTCTCTGGACAAGTCTGAGCTCCGAGACGCTATGCGGTCTCTAGCCTCAGTGCGCTCGCTTCCTCGCAAGGCGGCTCAGCTTCAGGTCAACGGCAATCTCGCTCCCATCGAGGAGTCGCTGGTGCTTCGGCCTCGCGCCTTCGTCTTTGCTTTCAAATCCACTTGGGCGGCAATTCAGGGCTGTGAAGCTGCCTTCGTGGACCTTCTGAGCGAGTTCGAAGATGATCTGCGTCCGAACGCCGTGTGCATCTTGGATAGCGGCTTTGTTGTACGAACGCCGTATACGACAGCTGTCACTTCATATGGTGATCACCCGCTCCTGCATTTTTTCCAGTTTCTTGTGAAGACGCTCGACATTCGGCCGCGCTACCGGACCGATCTTTCGAAGTATTTCTCAGAAGACTATGGCCAAACGAAAGGCGCCTAACCCCTCCATCGAGTGGATGTCTCAAATGCCGCTTTGTGCCATTTGCGCCGCCGCTGATGTCGAACGTTAGACTTGGGCCGATAGCCGACCTTTGGGAATTACCGCCATTTTTCCGCAACCCTCCACCAGTCTCAGATCAACCCAGCCATCAAGTTGATCGTCAGCGCGAGGATGACCGTCGAGTAGAAGAACGAAACGATGCCGTGCATCAGGGTCAAGCCGCGAAATGAGCGGTCCGTGATCTGCACGTCGGAGACCTGGAACGTCATGCCAACCGTGAAGGAAAAATAAACGAAGTCCATGTAGTTCGGCGCGTTGTTGCCGGGAAACGCGAGGCCCTTGTCTGCGCCTTTGCCCGTCGGACCGGAGTAGTAGTCGTGCGCGTAGTGCAGCGCGAAGATCGTGTGGATGAAGGCCCAGGACAGCACGATCGTCCCGAAGACGAGGACGATGCGAAGCAACTTTTCGATGTCGCCGGCTTCGCTGATCGGCGGCACTTCACCCGCTATCGCAACCAGGCTTGCGCTTGCGGCGACCAGGGTCAGGAACAGCACCATCCACTTGCCGGCATCCTGCTGCGCGGCGATGCGCTTCATGACTTCGGGCGAGACGTCGCGGATCTGGATCAGCAGCAGCGTGGCTACCAGCACGCCCGCATCCCAGGAAAGGATGAAGCGCAGACGCCCGGGAATCGAGTCGAAGAAAAGCAGCAACAGGTAGATCAGGCAACCGCAGGCGGTACCGGTGGCCAGGCGCGGGCGGCGTATTCGCAAGCCTGGCCAGCGAGACCTTGCATGATCTGTCTTGCGGGCCTTCAATCCGCGCGCCGCATTTTCCCGCCTTTCATCGGGCCGCCATCATTTCACTTCTATCTTCGCTTCGTGCAGCGTGGCGCCGGACGAATCCGTGACGGTCACCGTCCATTCGCCGGCGATGTGCAGGGTCTTGCTTGCCCAGGTACGCCACGGATCGCCGCCGATGTTCAGCGTTGCCGGATAGGACTGCCCGTTGATCTGCCAGGTTACCGTCAGCGTTTCTCCCGCAGCGCCTTCGACCTTCATCCAGATGAACGCCCGGTCGCCCGGAGCGAACGCAGTCGTCTCTTCCGTAATCTTGCGGTCGGTTACGCCCTTGCCGATATGGACTTCTGCCACCTTGCCTGCCGGGAATGCCGGCGTCGAAGCGAACAGCGCGATCAACATACCCAGAGCGAGATGCTTTCTCATGGCCCATGTCTCCCCGATGTCCAATGATGCGCAAGCCGGAAGCGCCGCCTTTTCGCCTGAAGCGAAGGCATGATACGTCGCCGGCCAGCCTGCGCCAATTGTGGAACAATTGGCCGGCCACAATGCCCAATCCGAAACCAGTGGAGCCACGAAGATGAAGCTTCTGACCGACGGCGAACGCGCGGCGCTGCTGCCCGCCGAATTTGCATCCTTCGATGGGCCCATCCCGACGCAAATCGTTTCCAGCGACGAATATGCGCCGATCCCGCAGACGCCTGCGCAGCATGAAGTCGAATGCCGGCTGATACGGCTCGCGGACGAACTCGCGGCCCGCCAGGGTATGACGCGACGTCGTTTCCTGCGCACTGCGGCCGGCATGGCCGCCGCGTTCGTGGCGATGAACGACGTGTACGGCCCGCTGTTCCAGGTTGGCCGCGCGGAAGCGGCGACGCCGGACATGGCGACGGCGCGCGCCGAGGAACTGGCCGGCCAATTCGTGTTCGACGGGCACACACACTTCCTGCGCGACGACACGAAGATCCAGACTTTCGTGCGCATGCGCGAAGCGGTCGGCAAGGCCGGCTGGAACCCCGACCTCGTCGACCGGCCGCAGACCATCGAAGACCTTAAGTTCGACAACTACGTCAAGGAAATCTATCTCGACAGCGATACCAAGATCGCGCTGATCAGCAGCGCGCCGTCCGACGTCCCGGCGGACTGGTTCCTGACGAATCCGATGGCCGCGGCGGCAAGGCTGCGCATCAACAACCGCTTCGGGTCGCGTCGCATGCTGAACCACGCGATCTTCACTCCTGGACAGCCCGGGTGGCTCGACGAGGTGGATCGGGCCATCGCCGAAGACCAGCCGGATTCGTTCAAGGGCTACACGATCGGCGATAACACGCACAAGGAGTTGAGCCGGTACCCGTGGCGGCTGGACGACGAGAAGACGCTGTATCCGTTCTACGAAAAAATCAGCAAGGCCGGCCTGCGCAACGTCTGCGTGCACAAGGGACTGTTCCCGCCCTCGGTGGAAAAGCAGTTCCCGCACCTGCGCGCGTATACGGACGTGCGCGACGTAGGCAAGGCCGCGAAAGATTGGCCGGACCTGAATTTCATCGTCTATCACTCCGCCTATCGCTTTCCCGGCGGTGGCACGCCGGAAGAAGCGCTTGCGGAATTCGAGAGCACGGGCCGCATCGATTGGGTTACGGACCTCGCGGAGATTCCGGAGAAGTTCGGCGTGACGAATGTCTACGGCGACCTCGGACAGGTGTTCGCGATGACCACCGTCGCGCAGCCGGCGCTTGCCGCGGCGATCATGGGCATGCTGGTGAAAGGACTTGGCGTCGATCACGTCGTATGGGGCACCGACGCGGTGTGGACCGGGGCGCCGCAATGGCAGATCGAGAGCCTGCGCCGCCTGGAGATTCCCGAAGACATGCAGAAGAAGTACGGCTTCGCGCCGCTCGGCTCCGCCACCGGCGAGGTCAAGAGCGCGATCTTCGGCATGAACTCCGCGCGGCTCTACGGTATCGAGCCGACGGCGTATGCGAATCTCGACGACGGGCTGGCCAAGCTCAAGCGTGAGTACCTCGCGGCTGGCGAGATGAGGAGCAATTTGCGCTACGGCTACGTAGCGCAGAGTTAAGGAAGCGAGTAAGGACGAGTGGATTCGGAAGGCGCGAAAGATTTTCCCTTTTACTCCCCCCTTGAGGCGTGCCGTGCAGCTCGATTCGACAAGGGGTATTCGGCGAGGACTGTTCGAGTCCCGCAGTGAGGCGCGTCGTGTGCGCCTCTCCAGGTCGAGTTCCGCAGCCGCCTTGTCGAATTAGGCAGCACAGGGACACCCCGCGAACGCGGGGCGCGAATCCTGGGGCGGCCTTCTTTTGAGTACTTTTCTTGGCCGCGCAAGAAAAGTACTTAGCCGCCGGGCTACCCCCGGCCGCTTAGTACTAGAGCTTTATGAGCTTCTATCCGCAGCGCGAACCAAAATCCCAGCAACACGAGCAACGCGCCTGAAATCGCAAACGTCCATTCGTAATCCAGCCAGCGAATCACCTGCCCGGAAAACGCGACGCCGCCGGCCTGGCCCATGAACAGGAAAAAGGCGAACACCGCGATCGCGGTACCGCGCGTCTTCGGCGCCATTTCCGTGGCGCGCGTCTGGAGCGTGTTGTGGAACATGTAGAAGCCGAAGCCCGCGACGATGAAGACGGGAATCGTGGCCTGCCACCATGGCAGCAGCGGCAGGACGACCATGGACGCGAACATGAGCGCGCCGCCGAGCCGCACGAATCCTTTCTCGCCAAGCCGCGCGAGCAGCCACTTCACCAGCGTGCTGTAGATGACGCCGCCGACGCCGAAGCCGGCGAGCATGCCGCCGATCAGCAGATAGGACAGCCCGAAGCGTTCCTTCAGGTAGGCGCCGGTATAGGCAAAGGCGCCGTAGAACAGTCCGCCTTCGAGGAAAACCGTGAGCACTACGATTCGCACCCAGCCGTCGCCAAGCACGGCGGCGTAGTTGCGCAGCACGTTTCCCTGCGGTTTCGCGGCAATCGTTGTCTGCCGCGTGCGCCGATCGACGGTGAACAGCACGATGCTGACCAGCAGGAAAATCACGGCCATCACGTCGAACATGCGGCGCCAGCTGATGAATTCCGCCAGTGCGCCGCCGACCGCCGGGCCGAGGATCTGCCCCAGCAGGATGAAGCTCAGGAATCGTCCGAGCGTGGCCTGGCGTTTCTCGTAGGAAGTGTTATCGCCTATCCAGGCCAAGGACAGCGGCACGATCGCGGCGGCGCCGATTCCCGTGGCGAAACGCAGTACGGTGAGCGCGTGCAAGGTTGGCGCATATGCGCACCCAAGCGACGCCGCCGACGCCACCAGCGTGGCGCCGCCGATGACGCGCAGCTTGCCCAGCCGATCGCCCAGCGGCCCGTGGACGATCTGGAACAATCCGTATGCGAGCGTGAACGCGGTGACGACGACGGAGGCGATGGTGGGCGATACCGCGAAATCCTCCGCGACCGTCGGCAACAGCGCGTCGAACAGGCGTAAATTGGCGCCGGAGACGAACGCGGCGGCGGCGAGGGCTACGAGGGCGGGAGGCATGGCGGGACTGACGGAATTCTGCCCTGTTGCGCCGGGGAAATCGACTAAAACCTCAGGCTAAATGCCAAGACCCAAGATTAACTCTCACCGCGGAGGTCGCAGAGGGCGCGGAGGAAAGGCAGGAGGAAGCATTTCTGAATTAAATCGCCACTTGTTGACGCGAACATCTCCCATATCCCAATTTCACCACTGCTGCTATGAACTCCAACTAGACTTTCCTCGATCCTGTTTTTCTCTGCGTTCTCTGCGCCTCTGCGGTGAAAGCAGGCCGCTTGAGAAAATCAGGAGGGCAGCGGCTTGCGGTCCTGCAGGGTGAGCCAGCCGCGCGCGACGCGGTAGATGACCCAGAGCCCGGTGGCGATCCAGACGAAGAACGCGAGCGGGATTCCGATCAGCGTGATGAACAGGAACCAGGCCGCGACAACCCATGCCGCGGCGAACCAGAACGTGCGGATCTGCCAGCGGAAGTGCGATTCGACGAAGCTTCCGCGCGCGCCGGCCTGGTAAACATAGTTCAGGATGACCGCGATGATGGACGGCAGGCCGAACACGAAGGCGCCGACGATGGTGACCGCGCTGGTCAGGCCGATCAGGATGCTGAGCGAGTGCAGCGCGTAGATGACCTGCGCGATGGTGACCATCGAACTGGACGGCGTTTCTTCGGCTACCTGGATGTCTGTCATGGCGGACTCCCCTCGGGCGTATGGCAGCAGTATGACAGGCGACAGGGGCGAAAATTCAGCTTCCGGCGGCAGGTTTGCGCCGGCTGTCGGCCGCTAGAACCCGGTGGCGAACATCATCACCACCGCGACCGTCATCGCCGTGACCGCGGTCCAGCCGAGGTACTTGAGGCGCGGCCTGACGACGAAGCTGCCCATGACCTCGGGGCGGCCCGCCATGAGCATCATCACGATCATGATCGGCACGGCAATCACGCCATTGATGACCGCGCTCCAGAACAAGGCCTTGATCGGGTCGATCGGCGTGAAATCCAGCAGGACGCCGCCCAAAGTCGCAAAGGCGATGATGCCGTAGAACTCCTTGGCCTCGAACAACTTGCGATCCAGGCCCTGCTTCCAGCCGAAGCTGTCGGCCACCGCGTAGGCCGTCGACCCGGCAAGCACGGGCACCGCCAGCATGCCCGTGCCGATGATGCCGAGGCTGAAGAGCAAAAAGGAGAAGTTCCCCGCGATCGGCCGCAGCGCCTGTGCGGCCTGGGCGGAAGTCTGGATCTGCGTGATGCCCGCCACGTGCAGCGTCGCCGCCGCCGACAGGATGATGAAGAACGCGATCAGGTTCGAGAATCCCATGCCGACCCAGGTGTCGATGGTGATGCGCCGCAGGTGGCGCCGCGCGTGCTCGGGCGATTCGCGCAGGCCCAGCGCGTTGGCCGCGCGCAATTCCTCGACTTCCTGCGAGGCCTGCCAGAAGAACAGGTAGGGGCTGATGGTGGTGCCGAACACGGCGACGACGACCGAGATGAAATCCGCGTTAAGCGAAATCGTCGGCGTCAGCGACTGCCGCAGCGCGTTCGGCCAGTCGATCTGCACCGAAAACGCCACGGCCACGTAGGCCAGCAGCGAGAGGGTCAGCCACTTGAGCACGCGCACGTAGCTTTGGTAGGGAATGAACACCTGCAGCAGCAGGCTCGCCACGCCGAACACCACCGCGTGCCCGTGCTCCCCGCCGCCGACCACCAGTTGCAGCGCCTCGCCCATGGCGGCGATGTCGGCTGCGATGTTGA
>DASZTG010000026.1:0-15626 GCA_035548375.1 Burkholderiales bacterium | reverse complement strand
GTAGTTCTTCGCCTCCCCGCCGTACTTCTTCGACAGCACGTGCGTGATCGCCGCCGTCAAGGTCGTCTTCCCGTGGTCCACGTGCCCTATCGTCCCTACGTTCACGTGCGGCTTCGTGCGCTCAAACTTTCCCTTTGCCATTTGTCTTTCCCTCCTGCCCTAGGCAGCCTTCTTATTGATCACAGCTTCCGCGACTGTCTTCGGAGCTTCGGAGTAGTGCTTGAATTCCATCGTGTAGGTCGCGCGGCCCTGCGTCGCCGAGCGCAGCGAAGTGGAGTAGCCGAACATCTCGGCCAGCGGCACTTCCGCCTTGATCACCATCGTGCCGGCCACTTCTTCCTGGCCCTGGATCATGCCGCGACGCGAAGACAGGTCGCCGATGACGTTGCCGACGAAATTCTCGGGCGTCTCGACTTCCACCGCCATCATGGGCTCGAGCAGGATCGGGCTCGCCTTGCGCATGCCGTCCTTGAACGCCATGGACGCCGCCATCTTGAAGGCGTTTTCGTTCGAGTCGACGTCGTGGTAGGAACCATCGAACAAGGTGACCTTGACGTCCACGACCGGGAAGCCGGCCAGCACGCCATTCGGCAGGGTTTCCTGCAGGCCCTTGTCCACCGCCGGAATGTATTCGCGCGGCACCGTGCCGCCCTTGATCGCGTCGACGAACTCGTAGCCCTTGCCGGCCTCGTTCGGCTCCAGCTTGATCCAGACGTGGCCGTACTGGCCGCGTCCGCCGGACTGCTTGATGAACTTGCCTTCTACTTCGACCGGCTTCTTGATTGCTTCACGGTAGGCCACCTGCGGCTTGCCGACGTTCGCTTCCACGCCGAATTCGCGCTTCATGCGGTCGACGATGATTTCCAGGTGCAGCTCGCCCATGCCGGAGATGATGGTCTGGCCGGATTCTTCGTCGGTGCGCACGCGGAACGACGGGTCTTCCTGCGCCAGGCGGTTCAGCGCGATGCCCATCTTTTCCTGGTCGGCCTTGGTCTTGGGTTCCACGGCCTGCGAGATGACCGGCTCCGGGAACACCATGCGCTCGAGCATGATGACCTTGTCGGGATTGCACAGCGTTTCGCCGGTCGACGCTTCCTTCAGGCCTACCGCCGCGGCGATGTCGCCGGCGCGCACTTCCTTGATTTCCTCGCGCTGGTTGGCGTGCATCTGCAGCAGGCGGCCGATGCGCTCCTTGCGCTCGCGCACGGAGTTGTAGACCGTGTCCCCGGAATTCAGCACGCCGGAATAGACGCGAATGAAGGTGAGCTGGCCGACATACGGGTCGGTCATGATCTTGAACGCAAGGGCGGAGAACGGCTCGCTGTCGTCCGCCTTGCGCGTAATGGGCTCGCCCTTCTCGTTCTCGCCACCGACCGGCGGGATGTCCACGGGAGAGGGCAGGTAGTCGATCACGGCGTCGAGCATTGCCTGCACGCCCTTGTTCTTGAACGCTGTGCCGCACAGCATCGGAACCACTTCGTTCTTGATGACGCGCGTGCGCAGGCCTTTCTTGATGTCGGCGATGGAAAGGTCGTGGCCCTCGAGGTAGCGGTTCATGAGGTCGTCATTGGCCTCGGCAGCGGCCTCGACGAGCTTCTCGCGCCACTTCTTGCAGGTCTCGACGAGGTCGGCGGGGATGTCGCGCTCCTCGTACTTCATGCCCTGGGTCGAGTCGTCCCAGTAGATCGCCTTCATCTTGACCAGGTCGACCAGGCCTTCGAATTTCTCTTCCGCGCCGATCGGCACCTGGATCGGCACCGGGTTGCCCTTCAGGCGCGTACGAATGTGGTCATAGGACTTGAAGAAGTCCGCGCCCTGGCGGTCCATCTTGTTGATGAACGCGAGCCGCGGCACCTTGTACTTGTTGGCCTGGCGCCACACCGTTTCAGACTGCGGCTGCACGCCGGCGACGGCGTCGTACACCATGCACGCGCCATCGAGCACGCGCATGGAACGCTCGACCTCGATGGTGAAGTCGACGTGGCCCGGGGTGTCGATGATGTTGATGCGATGCTCGGGGAAGCTGCCGTCCATGCCCTTCCAGAAGCAGGTGGTGGCCGCCGAGGTGATGGTGATGCCGCGTTCGCGCTCCTGCTCCATCCAGTCCATGATGGCCGCGCCGTCGTGCACCTCGCCGATCTTGTGCGAAACACCCGTGTAGAACAGGATGCGCTCGGTGGTCGTGGTCTTGCCGGCATCGATGTGGGCGCTGATGCCGATGTTGCGATAACGTTCGATGGGTGTGGAGCGGGGCATGTCTTGGTTTCCGTGTCTCGCGTATCAGAAGCGGTAGTGGGCGAACGCCTTGTTGGCTTCCGCCATGCGGTGCACTTCCTCGCGCTTCTTCATCGCGCCGCCGCGGCCTTCCGCGGCCTCCGCCAGCTCGCTCGCGAGGCGCGCGTCCATGGACTTCTCGGCGCGCTTGCGGGCGGCATCGCGCAGCCAGCGCATGGCGAGCGCATTGCGGCGCACCGAGCGCACTTCCACCGGAACCTGGTAATTCGCGCCGCCGACGCGACGGCTCTTGACTTCGACCATCGGACGCACGTTGTTCAGCGCCAGGCTGAAAACCTCCAGCGGATCCTTGCCGGTCTTCTTGTTGATCTGCTCGAGCGCGCCGTAGACGATGCGCTCCGCGACGGATTTCTTGCCGCGCGTCATCAGCACGTTCACGAACTTCGCGATTTCCTGGCTGCTGTATTTCGGATCCGGAAGCGTCTCGCGCTTCGGCACTTCTCTGCGTCGTGGCATATGTCCTTGGTCCTTGTTAAGCGGCCTTCGGTCGCTTGGCGCCGTACTTCGAACGGCTCTGCTTGCGATCCTTCACGCCCTGCGTATCGAGACTGCCGCGCACCATGTGGTAACGCACGCCAGGAAGGTCCTTCACGCGACCGCCGCGGATCAGCACGACGGAGTGTTCCTGCAGATTGTGGCCTTCACCGCCGATGTAGCTGATGACTTCGAAACCGTTGGTGAGACGAACCTTGGCAACCTTGCGCAGCGCCGAATTGGGTTTCTTCGGCGTCGTGGTATACACGCGCGTGCACACCCCGCGCTTCTGCGGCGACCGCGCCAGCGCGGGGACCTTGCTTTTCGTCTTCGGCGAAGTCCGGGATTTTCGGACTAACTGATTGATTGTCGGCATTATTTACAGTCCTAAAAAACCCGGGACGGCGTCGCCGCCGTCCCTGGTTGTGTATCGCGTTTACCACCGCTCCGGGATTGCCGCCGGAACGGCGGGTAAAAAGACGGCAGATTCTATGTGCCGCCTATGTGAGTGTCAAGCAACCTGCTCGTCGCCGGCGGCCTCCGCCGCGACCGGCGCCGGCTCCGACAACAGGCTTTCCGCATCCAGCCCGTCCACCTGGTCCCGCGTGCGCCGGTTCTTGTGATATGCCAGACCGGTGCCCGCCGGAATCAGCCGGCCGACGATGACGTTCTCCTTCAGGCCGCGCAGGTCGTCCTTCTTGCCCATGATCGCCGCCTCGGTCAGCACCCGCGTGGTCTCCTGGAAGGAAGCCGCGGAGATGAACGAGTCGGTGGAGAGCGACGCCTTGGTGATACCCAGCAGCAGGTATTCGTAGGCCGCCGGCTTCTTGCCCGCGGAAACCAGCTTGTCGTTGACCTCCAGCACTTCGGAGCGCTCGACCTGCTCGCCGATGATGAACTCCGAATCGCCGATGTCGGTGACCTGGACCCGGCGCAGCATCTGGCGCACGATCACCTCGATGTGCTTGTCGTTGATCTTCACGCCCTGCAGCCGGTAGACGTCCTGCACTTCGTCGGTGATGTAGCGTGCCAGCGCCTCCACGCCGAGCAGGCGCAGGATGTCGTGCGGATCGGCCGGACCGTCGACGATGACTTCGCCGCGGTTGACCACCTGGCCGTCGTGCGCCATCACGTGCTTGTCCTTCGGGATCAGGTACTCGTGCGCCACCGCGTCGGTATCCGTGATCACCAGGCGCTGCTTGCCCTTGGTGTCCTTGCCGAACGAGACGGAACCCGTCACTTCCGCGAGCACGCCCGCGTCCTTCGGGGACCTTGCCTCGAACAGCTCGGCCACGCGCGGCAGGCCGCCCGTGATGTCGCGCGTCTTGGAAGTTTCCTGCGGAATGCGCGCCAGCACTTCGCCGACGCCCACCTGCTGGCCGTCCTTCACGGTAATCACCGAATGGATCTGGAAGGTGATGTTGACCGGCAGGTCGGAACCCGGCAGCTTGACCTCCTTGCCCTTGTCGTCGATCAGCTTGACGCTCGGACGCAGCCCCTTGGTCTGGGCCGTGCCGCGGCGCTTCGGGTCGATGACGACGAGCGTCGACAGGCCGGTGACATCGTCGATCTGGCGCGCAACCGTCACGCCTTCCTCGACGTTGTCGAACTTCACCCGACCGGCATACTCCGTGATGATCGGGCGCGTATGCGGATCCCAGGTCGCCAGCACCTTGCCTGCCTTGACCGGGCTGCCATCCGTGACGAGCAGCGTCGCGCCGTAGGGAACCTTGTGGCGTTCGCGCTCGCGGCCGTTGTCGTCCAGGATGAGCACTTCGCCGGAACGCGATATCGCGACCTGCTCGTTGCGCACGTTCGTCACGTAGCGCATCAGCGAGGAGAAGCGCGCCGAGCCGTTGGACTTGGACTCGATCTGGCTCGCAACGGCCGTGCGCGATGCCGCGCCGCCGATGTGGAAGGTGCGCATCGTGAGCTGTGTGCCCGGTTCGCCGATCGACTGCGCCGCAATCACGCCGACGGCTTCGCCGACGTTGACCATCTGGCCGCGGCCGAGGTCGCGCCCGTAGCACTGCGCGCACAACCCATAGCGCGTGTCGCAGGTCAGCGGCGTGCGGACCTTGACCTCGTCGATGCTGCGCGACTCGATCTGCTCCACGGCCTCCTCGTCCAGCAGCATGCCGGCCGGATAGAGGACGCGGCTGCTTTCCGGATCGATGACGTCGTTGGCCGCGACGCGGCCGAGGATGCGGTCGCGCAGCGGTTCGACGACTTCGCCGCCTTCGATCAGCGCCTTCATGGCCACGCCCTGGGTGGTGCCGCAATCTTCCTCGATGACCACCAGGTCCTGGGTCACGTCCACCAGGCGACGCGTCAGGTATCCCGAGTTCGCGGTCTTCAACGCGGTATCCGCCAGGCCCTTGCGCGCGCCGTGCGTCGAGATGAAGTACTGCAGAACGTTCAGGCCTTCGCGGAAATTCGCCGTGATCGGCGTCTCGATGATGGAGCCGTCCGGCTTCGCCATCAGGCCGCGCATGCCCGCCAGCTGGCGAATCTGTGCCGCGGAACCACGCGCGCCGGAATCCGCCATCATGTAGATGGCGTTGAACGATTCCTGCGTCATGGGCGCGCCCTTCTTGTCCGCCCGCTGGACCATTTCCTCCTTCTTCGCGTCCCAGTCCATCACCGGTTCCTGGCCGAGGCGTTCCATCATGGCCTTGGCCACCATGTCGCCGGCGCGGCCCCAGATGTCGACCACCTTGTTGTAGCGCTCGCCCTGCGTCACCAGGCCCGAGGTGTATTGCGACTCGATGTCGTGGACTTCCTTCTCGGCCGCGGCGATCAGCTGTCCCTTCTCGGGCGGGATCTCCATGTCGTCCACGCAGATCGACAGGCCGGCGCGGGTCGCGTAGGTGAAGCCGGTGTACATCAGCTTGTCGGCGAAGATGACGGTCTCGCGCAGGCCGCAGCGACGGAAGCCGGCGTTGATCAGCCTGGAGATTTCCTTCTTCTTGAGCGCCTTGTTGATCAGCTCGAAGGGCAGCCCGGGCGGCAGGATTTCCGAAAGCAGCGCGCGTCCGACGGTCGTGTCGTAGCGCGTGATCTTCTCGGTCACGTTGCCGGAGGCGTCCTTCTGCATCTCCTTGATGCGAACCAGCACGCGGGCATGCAGTTCCGCCTGCCGGTTGTCATAGGCGCGCTGCACTTCCGCGACATCGCGGAAGATCATGCCTTCGCCGCGCGCGCCGATCTTCTGGCGCGTCATGTAATACAGCCCGAGCACGATGTCCTGCGACGGAACGATGATCGGGTCGCCGTTCGCGGGCGACAGGATGTTGTTGGTCGACAGCATCAGCGTGCGCGCTTCCATCTGCGCTTCCAGCGAAAGCGGCACGTGCACGGCCATCTGGTCGCCGTCGAAGTCGGCGTTGAAGGCCGCGCACACCAGCGGGTGGAGCTGAATGGCCTTACCCTCGATCAGCACCGGCTCGAACGCCTGGATGCCCAGGCGGTGTAACGTCGGCGCGCGGTTCAGCATCACGGGATGCTCGCGAATGACTTCCTCGAGAATGTCCCAGACCACCGGATTCTCGTTTTCCACTTCGCGCTTGGCGGCCTTGATGGTGCCGGCGATGCCCATGATTTCAAGCTTGTGGAAAATGAACGGCTTGAACAGCTCCAGCGCCATCTTCTTCGGCAGGCCGCACTGGTGCAATTTCAATTGCGGGCCCACGACGATGACCGAGCGGCCGGAATAGTCGACGCGTTTGCCGAGCAGGTTCTGGCGGAAACGACCACCCTTGCCCTTGATCATGTCGGCGAGCGATTTCAGCGGGCGCTTGTTGGCACCCGTCATCGCCTTGCCGCGGCGACCGTTGTCCAGCAGCGAGTCGACCGCTTCCTGCAGCATGCGCTTCTCGTTGCGCACGATGATTTCCGGCGCCTTGAGCTCGAGCAGGCGCTTCAACCGGTTGTTGCGGTTGATGACGCGGCGGTACAGGTCGTTCAGGTCCGAGGTCGCGAAGCGGCCGCCATCGAGCGGCACCAGCGGGCGCAGTTCCGGCGGCAGCACCGGCAACACCTCCATCACCATCCAGTCGGCCTTGATGCCGGACTTCTGGAAGCCTTCCATGACCTTCAGGCGCTTGGCGATCTTCTTGATCTTGGTTTCGGAATCCGTGCCCTCGAGTTCCTTGCGCAGGATGTCGATTTCCTTGTTGAGGTCGAGGTGGCGCAACAGCTCGCGCACGCCCTCGGCGCCCATCGCGGCCTGGAACTCGTCCCCGAATTCCTCGACTTTTTCGAGGTAGGACTCTTCCGACAGCAGGTCGCCGCGCTTCATCGGCGTCATGCCGGGATTCGTGACCACGAACGCCTCGAAGTAGAGGACGCGTTCGATGTCGCGCAGGGTCATGTCGAGCACCATGCCCAGGCGGCTGGGCAGGCTCTTCAGGAACCAGATGTGCGCAACCGGCGAGGCGAGCTCGATGTGGCCCATGCGCTCGCGACGCACCTTCGAAAGCGTCACCTCGACGCCGCACTTCTCGCAGATCACGCCGCGGTGCTTCAGGCGCTTGTACTTGCCGCACAGGCACTCGTAGTCCTTCACCGGCCCGAAGATCTTGGCGCAGAACAGGCCGTCACGCTCCGGCTTGAAGGTCCGGTAGTTGATGGTCTCGGGCTTCTTGACCTCGCCGTAGGACCAGGAACGGATCTTCTCGGGCGACGCCAGGCCGATCTTGATGGCGTCGAACTCTTCTTCCTGCGTGACCTGCTTGAACAAATCCAGTAATGCTTTCATTCACGACTCCTTAGCAGTGGGTTGGGCTACTGCCGGATTTCAATAACGGTCCAGGTCGATGTCGATCGCGAGCGAGCGGATTTCCTTCACCAGCACGTTGAAGGATTCCGGCATGCCGGCGTCGATCTTGTGTTCGCCCTTGACGATGTTTTCGTACACCTTGGTGCGGCCGCCGACGTCGTCGGACTTGACGGTGAGCATTTCCTGCAGCGTGTACGCCGCGCCGTAGGCCTCCAGCGCCCACACTTCCATTTCGCCGAAGCGCTGCCCGCCGAACTGCGCCTTGCCGCCCAGCGGCTGCTGGGTCACGAGCGAGTACGGGCCGGTCGAGCGCGCGTGCATCTTGTCGTCGACCAGGTGGTGGAGTTTCAGGATGTGCATGTAGCCCACGGTGACGGACCGGTCGAAACCTTCGCCGGTGCGCCCGTCGTACAAGGTCACCTGGCCCGACTTGGGCAGGCCCGCGAGCTCGAGCATCGTCTTGATTTCCTCTTCGGTCGCGCCGTCGAACACCGGCGTGGCGAACGGAACGCCCGACTGCAGGTTGGACGCGAGGTCGATGACTTCCTGGTCGGACAGCATGCTCAGGTCTTCGGCCTTGCCGCTGGAGTTATAGATCAGGGTCAGCGCCTTGCGCAGGTCGGCGATCTTGGCTTGCGCCTTCAGCAATTCGCCGATGCGCTTGCCCAGGCCCTTTGCGGCCCAGCCGAGGTGCGTCTCCAGGATCTGGCCGACGTTCATGCGCGAAGGCACGCCCAGCGGATTCAGCACGATGTCCACAGGCGTTCCGTCGGCCATGTGCGGCATGTCCTCGAGCGGCGTGATCTTGGAAATGACGCCCTTGTTGCCGTGGCGTCCGGCCATCTTGTCGCCGGGTTGCAGCCTGCGCTTGACCGCGAGATAGACCTTGACCATCTTCTGCACGCCGGGCGGCAACTCGTCGCCGCTGGTGAGCTTGCGCTTCTTCTCCTCGAAGGCGGCGTCGAACGACTTGCGGGTCTGCTCCAGGCCCTCCTGCAACTGCTCGAGCTGCTGCGCCGATTCTTCATTCGCGAGGCGAATGTCGAACCAGTGATAGCGGTCGTTCTCCATCAGGTAGGCCTTGGTGATCTTCGTGCCCTTGGCCAGCTTCTTCGGGCCGCCGTTCGCGGTCTTGCCGGTCAGCAGGCGCTCGATCCGGCCGAAGGCGTCGTCCTCGACGATGCGCAGCTGGTCCGCCAGGTCTTTCTTGTAGCGCTTGAGCTCGTCGTCGATGATCTGCGCCGCGCGCTTGTCGCGCTCGATGCCTTCGCGGGTGAAGACCTGCACATCGATCACCGTGCCGGACATGCCGGAGGGCACGCGCAGGCTGGTGTCCTTAACGTCGGACGCCTTCTCGCCGAAGATCGCACGCAGCAGCTTCTCTTCCGGCGTGAGCTGGGTTTCGCCCTTGGGCGTGACCTTGCCGACCAGCACGTCACCGGCTTCGACTTCCGCGCCGATCGCGACGATGCCCGACTCGTCGAGGCGAGCGAGCATGCCTTCCGACAGGTTGGAGATGTCGCGCGTGATTTCTTCCGGCCCGAGCTTGGTGTCGCGCGCCACGACGGACAGCTCCTCGATGTGGATCGAGGTGAAACGATCCTCCGCCACGACCCGCTCCGAGATCAGGATCGAATCCTCGAAGTTGTAGCCGTTCCAGGGCATGAACGCGACCAGCAGGTTCTGGCCGAGTGCCAGCTCGCCGACGTCGGTGGAAGCGCCGTCGGCAACCACGTCGCCCCTGGCGATGTTGTCGCCGACCTTGACGATCGGACGCTGGTTGATGTTCGTGTTCTGGTTCGAGCGCGTGTACTTCACCAGGTTGTAGATGTCGACGCCGACCTCGCCCGCGGAGGTTTCGTCGTCGTTCACGCGGATCACGATCCTGGACGCATCGACGTAGTCGACCACGCCGCCGCGCAGCGCCTGCACGGCCGTGCCCGAGTCGACCGCGACGGTGCGCTCGATGCCGGTGCCGACCAGCGGCTTCTCGGCGCGCAGGCAGGGAACCGCCTGGCGTTGCATGTTCGACCCCATCAGCGCGCGGTTCGCGTCGTCATGCTCCAGGAACGGGATCAGCGACGCCGCCACGGAGACGATCTGCGAGGGCGCGACGTCCATGTATTCGACGCGGTCACCGGTCGCCAGCATGAATTCGTTCTGGAAGCGGCAGGACACCAGCTCGTCGAGCAGCTTGCCCTTCTTGTCGATCGGCGCGTTCGCCTGGGCGATGATGTACTTGCCTTCCTCGATGGCCGACAGGAACTCGATGTCGTCCGTCACGCGGCCGCCGTTGACCTTGCGATACGGCGTCTCGAGGAAGCCGTACTCGTTCGTGCGCGCATAAAGCGCGAGCGAATTGATCAGGCCGATGTTCGGGCCTTCCGGCGTCTCGATCGGGCAGACCCGTCCGTAGTGCGTCGGATGCACGTCGCGGACTTCGAAGCCCGCGCGCTCGCGCGTCAGGCCGCCCGGTCCCAGCGCGGAGACGCGGCGCTTGTGCGTGATCTCGGACAGCGGGTTGGTCTGGTCCATGAACTGCGAAAGCTGGCTCGAGCCGAAGAATTCGCGCACCGCGGCCGACACCGGCTTGGCATTGATCAGGTCGTGCGGCATCAGGTTTTCGGATTCCGCCTGCGACAGCCTTTCCTTGACGGCGCGCTCGACGCGCACGAGGCCGGCGCGGAACTGGTTCTCCGCCAGCTCGCCCACCGAACGCACGCGGCGGTTGCCGAGGTGATCGATGTCGTCGATTTCGCCGCGGCCGTTGCGCAAGTCGATCAGGATCTGGATGACGGAAATGATGTCCTCGTTGGACAGCGTTCCCGGGCCGGTCAGCTCGTCGCGGCCGACGCGGCGGTTGAACTTCATGCGGCCCACGGCCGAAAGATCGTAGCGCTCCTCGGCGTAGAACAGCCCGTTGAACAGCGTGCGAACGGCGTCCTCGGTCGGCGGCTCGCCGGGGCGCATCATGCGGTAGATCGCCACCTGCGCGGCAAGCTGGTCCGTGGTTTCGTCCGCGCGCAGGGTCGAGGAAATGTACGGCCCCTGGTCGAGGTCGTTCGTGTAGATGGTTTCGATTGTGTCGACGCCAGCCTCGATGATCTTCTTCAGCAGGTCCTCGGTGACCTCGTCGTTGGCATTCGCCACGATTTCGCCGGTCTCCTTGTTGACCAGGCCGCGCCCGAGCGCTCGGCCGATCAGGAAATCCTCGGCGACGGCGACCTTGCTCAAGCCCGCCTGCTCCATCTCGCGCACGTGCTTGACGGTAATGCGCTTGTCCTTCTGGACGATGAGCTTGCCCTGCTTCGTGATGATGTCGAAGCGTGCCGTCTCGCCGCGCAGGCGATCGGGCTTCAGCTCGAACTGGATGCCCTTCTTGGACAGGTGGAAGGTGTCCATCATGAAGAAGCCCGCCAGGATCTGCTCCGGCGTGTAGCCGATCGCCTTCAGCAGGATGGTCGCCGGCATCTTGCGGCGGCGGTCGACGCGGAAGTAGAGGTAGTCCTTCGGATCGAACTCGAAATCCAGCCAGGAGCCGCGGTAGGGAATGATCCGCGCCGAGAACAGCAGCTTGCCGGACGAGTGCGTCTTGCCGCGGTCGTGCTCGAAGAACACGCCGGGCGAGCGGTGCAACTGGGAGACGATGACGCGCTCGGTGCCGTTGATGACGAAGGAGCCGGTCGTGGTCATGAGCGGGATTTCGCCCATGTAGACTTCCTGTTCCTTCACTTCCTTGATCGTGGGCTTGGCGGCTTCCTTGTCCATGATCGTAAGGCGCACTTTCGCGCGCAGCGGCGCAGCGAAGGTGAGGCCGCGTTGCTGGCACTCCTTGACGTCGAATGGCGGGATCCCGAGCTGGTAGCTGACGAAGTCCAGGCGCGCGTTTCCAGAATGGCTGCTGATCGGGAAGATCGACTGGAAGGCGGCCTGCAACCCCTGGTTGCCCCGCTTGTCGGGATCGGCATCGGCCTGCAGGAACTGCGCGTAGGAGTTGATCTGCGTCGCCAGCAGATAGGGCACGGGCAGGACGCTCGCGCGCTTTGCGAAGCTCTTGCGGATGCGTTTCTTCTCGGTGAAGGAATAAGCCATGACATCTCCGATTCACGGCAGCGCGCGGGGTGGCCGCCTGCTGCGTTCATCGACTGGTGTTTGGCGTGGTGGTTGGCCTCTACCAACCGCTGGCGGACGGTGAACGAGGATGCCGTTCACCCGACCAAACCTGTCTCCTGCAGTCGCTTCAGAAGACAAAGAAAAGCCGCCCGGCGTGACCCGTTGGCTTTTCTTTGCCCACTCCCCGCTCGTCGCGGGAAAAGGCGAAGGCCGGCAACCGGAGTTGCCGGCCTTCGTTGCGTCTATTACTTGATTTCCGCCTTGGCGCCGGCGTCTTCCAGTTGCTTCTTGATGTCGTCAGCGTCCTTCTTCGGTATGCCTTCCTTGACCGGCTTCGGCGCACCGTCGACCAGGTCCTTCGCTTCCTTCAGGCCCAGGCCGGTGACGGCACGGACTACCTTGATGACGTTGACCTTGTTGTCGCCGGCGGCGTTGAGGATGACGTTGAACTCCGTCTTTTCCTCGGCAGCGGCGGCGCCCGCGCCACCACCGGCGGCAGGCGCTGCAACGGCGACCGCGGCAGCCGCGGAAACGCCGAATTTTTCTTCCATGTCCTTGATCAGCTGGGACAGCTCCAGCACGGTCAGACCGGCAATTGCGTCGAGAATGTCAGCTTTGGCTACAGCCATTTGTATCTCCTGAAATCGTGATTGAGTTGAGTTGCGGTATCGATTACGCAGCCTGCTTCTCTTTTTGGTCCCTGAGCGCTGCCAGCGTGCGCACAAACTTGCCAGGCACTTCGTTGAGCGTCTGGACAAACTTGGTCGCCGGGGCCTGCATGGTGCCCATGAGCTTCGCCAGCAATTCCTCGCGGCTGGGCATGGTGGCTAGGGTCGACACCTGCTTCGGTGTCATCACCTGGCCGGCCATCGCGCCAGCCTTGATGACGAACTTTTCGTTCGCCTTGGCAAAGTCGTTCAGCACCTTTGCTGCCGCCACCGGGTCGGTGGAAATGCCGTAGGCGAGAGGCCCGACCATGTGTTCGGCCAGACCCTCGAACGGCGTGCCCGTGACGGCGCGGCGTGCCAGGGTGTTCTTGAGAACGCGGAGGTACACGCCCGCACCGCGCGCCTTCGCGCGAAGCACGGTCATGTCGCCGACTTCGAGGCCACGGTACTCGGCCAGCACGATCGATTGCGCTCCCGCAACCTTCGCACTGATCTCCGCCACCGCTGCTTTCTTGTCGTCTAGGTTGAGACTCAAAGGTCTACCCTCCTAAAGTTGAAAACCGGGTCCCATGCCTTCGCATGATCCCCTCCTTCAGACATAGCGACCTTCGATTCAGGAGCCGACACATTCAACATCAATCTGCCCGATACCTTCATCTTGGATACGCCATCTGCGTAGGACGCCGCGCTGGTCTGCAACGATTAAGTCCTTGCGGACTCCTACGGTCTTTGACGGCCCCTGCCTCCGGAATACCACCCGGTCGCAGGGTCCCAAAGTTCTTGCCAGGCGAACCGGAAAATCCGGTCCGCCTCGAATCCTTATTGCGCTTGCTGGGCGCCCAGGCTGCCCTGGTCGACCTTGACGCCCGGTCCCATCGTGCTGGAAACCGAGACCTTCTTTAAGTAGATGCCCTTAGTGGTCGCCGGACGCGATTTGTTCAACGCATCGATCAGCGCCATGAAATTTTCCTTCAGCGCGTCTTCGGTGAACGAGGCGCGACCGATGGTGCACTGGACAATACCCGCCTTGTCGGCGCGGTATTGCACCTGGCCTGCCTTCGCGTTCTTGACCGCTTCCGCAACGTTCGGCGTCACGGTGCCGACTTTCGGGTTCGGCATCAGACCGCGAGGACCGAGCACCTGGCCCAGCTGGCCGACGACCCGCATTGCATCCGGGGTCGCGATCGCGACGTCGAAATCGATCTTGCCTTCCTTGACCGTCGCCGCGAGATCGTCGAAACCGACGATGTCTGCGCCTGCGTCCTTGGCGGCCTGCGCCTTGTCACCTTGTGCAAACACGGCAACCCGCACCGACTTGCCGGTGCCCTTCGGCAGCACGATGGCGCCGCGGACAACCTGGTCCGACTTTTTCGCGTCGATGCCGAGGTTGATCGCCACGTCGATGGATTCGTTGAACTTCGCGCTGGCGCCGTCCTTGACGAGCTTCAGCGCATCGCCGATCGGGTAGACCTTGTCGCGATCGACTTTCGTGCGCAGGTTCTTGGTGCGCTTGGATACGTTTGCCATTTCAGAAGCCCTCCACTTCGACGCCCATGCTGCGGGCACTGCCGGCGACGGTGCGCATCGCGGCCTCGAGATCCGCCGCCGTCAGGTCGGGCGTCTTTTGCTTGGCGATCTGCTCGACCTGGGCTCGCGTCAGCCTGCCGACCTTGTCGGCGTTCGGCTTGGAACTGCCCTTTTCGATCTTGGCCGCCTTGCGGATCAGCACCGAGGTCGGCGGCGTCTTGATGATGAACGTGAAGCTCTTGTCCGCGAACGCCGTGATTACCACCGGCAGCGGCAGGCCGGGCTCGACCCCCTGGGTCTGCGCGTTGAACGCCTTGCAGAATTCCATGATGTTCAGGCCGCGCTGGCCCAGAGCCGGACCGATCGGCGGGCTCGGGTTCGCCTTGCCTGCAGGAACCTGCAGCTTGATGAAACCTACGATTTTCTTGGCCACGAAAAACTCCTCTAGAGAGTGGGTGCTGGCGCATGCCTTTTCAAGGCACGCTCCCCGTTAAAAGCAGCTCAGGCCTTCTCGACCTGGCTGAAGTCCAGTTCCACGGGCGTGGCACGCCCGAAGATGGATACCGATACACGCAGCTTGTTCTTGTCGTAGTTCACTTCCTCGACGGAACCGTGGAAATCCGTGAACGGGCCTTCCTTGACCCGGACCGCCTCGCCGACCTCGAACAGCACCTTGGGCTTGGGCTTTTCCACGCCTTCCTGGATCTGGTGCAGGATGGCCTGCACTTCCTTCTCGCTGATGGGCGGCGGACGGCGCCCCGGCGCCCCGCCCACGAAACCCGTGACCTTCGCGGTGTTCTTCACGAGGTGCCAGGTCTCGTCGGACATCTCCATCTCGACGAGGACGTAACCGGGGAAGAATTTGCGCTCGCTGATGTTCTTCTGGCCGCTTTTCATCTCGACCACTTCTTCGACCGGCACCAGGATCTGGCCGAACTTGTCTTCCATGCCGGCACGCGAGATACGCTCGACCAATGCCCGCTGGACGCTCTTCTCGAACCCCGAATAGGCATGCACCACATACCATTTCTTGGACATCATGCCCCCGGCCCCATGAAGAACTTCACGCCCCACACGAGCAACGCATCGACGATCCACAGGAAGATGGCCATGACCAGCACGAAAGCCAGCACCAACCCGGTGGTCTGCACGGTCTCCTTGCGGGAGGGCCAGACGACCTTCTTGGTCTCGACGACGGATTCCTGGGCGAACGCGAAGAACACGCGGCCCGGCGCAGTGGTCCACGCCACCAGCGCCGCCGCGATAAGGCCGGCCAGCACCGAGGCAACGCGCAGGATCGTCGCGGCATCCTTCAGGAAATAGAAGCCCGCAATGCCTGCGATCACCAGCAATACCGCCAATACCAGCTTGATCTTGTCTGCCATCAATACGTCCTTTTTGCCACCCATCAAATACCAACCCGCAACCTGACGTTCTTACTTCCGGTTGCGGGTTCTTGTGGTGGCAGGCCAGGAGGGTCTCGAACCCCCAGCCTTCGGTTTTGGAGACCGACGCTCTGCCAATTGAGCTACTGGCCTAATTCCATTCGATGGGGGCGCGCAAACCGCCCCCGCTTTTATTTTCCCTACTCGATGATTTTGGCGACGACGCCGGCACCCACGGTGCGTCCGCCCTCGCGGATCGCAAAGCGCAGGCCCTCTTCCATCGCAATGGGCTGGATCAGCTGCACCGTGATCCCGATGTTGTCCCCGGGCATCACCATCTCCGTCCCCGCCGGCAACTCCACCGCCCCCGTCACGTCGGTGGTG
>DASZTG010000025.1:0-19587 GCA_035548375.1 Burkholderiales bacterium | reverse complement strand
TTGACCTTGTGCTTCATCGGACCCCTATCCGACGCCGCATCTCGGCGGAATGCGCCAATCGCGGACGGTCGCATCCCGTCGCAACCGCTGCGACGGGCCCCTGCTTCCTGCTCATGTCGACTCCGCCTCTTCCAACGAAGTGCACGCGTTTGACCTTGTGCTTCATGCAGCCGCCGCCATGCAGCGATCGGCAACGATGCGTGCCGCCTCGGGTTTGCCCAACGCGCGTGCGCGATTCGCCATTTCCAGCAGCTTGCCCCTGGTAAAACCGAGTACAAGATCCGCCAGCCGCTGCGGCGTGAGTTCTGCCTGAGGAATCAATATCGCCGCGTCGCGATCCGACAGATAGCGCGCGTTCGTGGTCTGGTGGTCGTCGACCGCGAACGGAAAAGGCACCAGCACGCTTGCCACGCCGACGGCGGCGAGTTCTGACACGGTCAAGGCCCCGGCACGGCAGATAACCATATCCGCGTTTGCGTAAGCGGTCGCCATGTCGCCGATGAATGCGAGCGTAGTCGCGCGAACGCCGGCCCGGCGATATTCGCCTTCGAGCTGCGCGAGATGCTTCTCGCCGGCCTGATGCGTGACTTCGGGCCTCTGCGATTCCGGAATCAGCGCCAGCGCGCGCGGCACTGTTTCGTTGAGCGCCTGCGCGCCCAGGCTTCCGCCGACAACGAGGAGCCTGAGATTGCCCGAGCGATCCTTGAATCTCTGGTCGGGCCCGGGCACATGCGTGATGTCGCGGCGAATCGGATTGCCCGTCCACTCCGCTTTGCGCAGCGCGCCGGGAAATGCGACGAGCACGGTGTCGGCTATTCGCGCGAGCACCTTGTTCGCGAGCCCCGCGATCGAATTCTGCTCGTGCAGCACCAGCGGGCGCGAAAGCAGGGCCGCCATCATCCCGCCCGGAAACGAAATGTAGCCACCCATGCCCAGGATGACATCGGGCCGCACACGGAAAATCGCGCTCGCGCTTTGCCAGAATGCAACTAGCAGATTCAGCGGAAGCAGAACCGCGCGCAGCAATCCCTTGCCGCGCAGACCCGAGAACCGAACCCACTCGATGCGGTAACCCATGGGCGGCACCAGCTTGCTTTCCATGCCGGCCTTCGAGCCGAGCCAGACGATGGTCCAGCCGTCGTCGCGAAGCTCCTCCGCGACCGCCAGCGCCGGAAAGATGTGCCCGCCCGTACCTCCTGCCATGATCAGAATCGTCCTCATAGCGAGTAGCCCTTCATCATCTGGCGGTTCTCGTAGTCCACGCGCAGCAGGATCGCCAGCGCGCAGCAGTTGGCGACGATGCCGCTGCCGCCGAAGGACAACAGCGGGAGCGTCAGCCCCTTCGTCGGCAGGACGCCCATGTTCACGCCCATGTTGATGAAGGCCTGCGCGCCCAGCCAGATCGCGATGCCTTGCGCGACCAGCGCGGAAAAGATCCGCTCCATGCGAGCCGCCTGGTTGCCGATCGCGAACGCCCGCCAGATCAGGCCGCCGAACAGCGCAATGACGGCCAGCACGCCGAAAAATCCCAGCTCCTCGGCGATCACCGCGAGCAGGAAGTCCGTATGCGCCTCGGGCAGGTAGAAGAGTTTTTCCACGCTGGCACCCAGTCCCACGCCGAACCACTCGCCCCGGCCGAACGCGATGAGCGCGTGGGAAAGCTGGTAGCCCTTGCCGAACGGGTCGGACCATGGATCCATGAACCCGATCACGCGCTGCAGGCGATACGGCGAGGTCCAGATCAGCAGGACGAATCCGAGCAGCAGCATGACGATCAGCGACGCAAACAGCTTCCAGTTCATGCCGCCCAGGAAGAGAATTCCCATCGCGATGGCGGTGATGACCGCGAAGGCGCCGAAATCCGGTTCGCGCAACAACAGGCCGCCGGTCAACAGCATCACCATCAGCATCGGCAGGAAGCCCTTGCGGAAGCTGTGCATGAGTGCCGCCTTGCGCACCGTGTAGTCTGCGGCGTAGAGCACCGCGAACAATTTCATCAGCTCTGACGGCTGCAGGTTGAAAAGGCCGAGCGACAGCCAACGCTTGCTGCCGTTGACCTCCCTGCCGATATGGGGAATCAGCACCACAACCAGGAGCAGCACGCCCAGGCAGAAGAGATACGGCGCCGCCTGCTCCCAGAAACGCATCGGGAACTGGAAGCAGATGAAGCCCGCCATCAATCCGAGGAACAGGAAAATGCCGTGGCGGACGAGATAGTAGGCAGGCTGGTATCCGGTGAAGCGCCCGCCCTCCGCGATCGCGATCGATGACGAGTACACCATGATCAATCCGAGCGCCAGCAACAGCCCGGCAATGGTAACGACTCCGTAGTCGAATTCCGAAATCGGAACCGTCCTTCCCGACAAGCCGATATCGAGCGCGCCGCTCACCGGCTTTTCCCCAGCGCTGTAACTTCGGAAGCGAAAACTTCGGCGCGATGCTGGTAGTCGCGGAACATGTCGAAGCTGGCGCACGCCGGCGAAAGCAGGACGGCATCGCCGGGTTGCGCGAGCTTGAATGCCTCCTGCACTGCCGCTTTCATGTCCGCTGCGCGAACCGCGGCAACGCCGGATGGCCGGATGGCTTCGCCGATCTTGTCGCCATCGCGTCCGATCAGCACGACGCCTTTTGCCTTCTTCGCCACGGCGTCGCAGAGCGGAGAAAAATCCTGTCCCTTGCCCTCGCCTCCCGCTATCAAGATCACCTTTCCCGACATGCCGAGCAGCGCGGCCTGCGTCGCACCGACATTGGTTCCCTTCGAATCGTCGTAGAAGGTGACGCCGTCGATCTGCGCGATTTTCTGGACGCGGTGGGGCAGTCCCTCGAATGCAAACAGCGCGTCCAGCAGCGGCTCGTAGGGAAGGCGGATCGCGCGGCACAGGGCCAGCGCTGCCAGCGCATTCGCCGCGTTATGCAGGCCGGCGACCTTGAGCTCGGAAACCTTCATCAGGTTCGCGCGGCCTTCGGCGAGCCAGGTCTCACCCTCGATTTCGCGCAGGCCCCAATCGTTGTCCTTCCACGGCTCGTCCAGGCCGAAGGTAAATACCTTGCGCCCGGGACGCGCCATCGCAGCCGAACGAGCGTCCTGCCTGTTGACGACCTGGACGCCTTCGCCGGCAAAGATCCGCGCCTTGGCGTCGGCGTAGTCCTGCATGCCCGGATAGCGGTCAAGGTGGTCCTCGCTCAGGTTCAGCACCGCGGCCGCGTCGGGATGGAGGCTTTGCGTCGACTCGAGCTGGAAACTGGAAAGTTCGAGGACGAACACATCCGGGCGGCGGCGCTTCCCGGCCTCGATTTCCATCAGGGCATCCAGGATGGGCAGGCCGATGTTGCCCGCGATCAATGTCCTGATCTTGGCGGCGCGGACCATCGCGCCCGCCATTTCGGTGACCGTGCTCTTGCCGTTCGAGCCGGTGATCGCAATGACGCGATTGCCAGGGAACTCGTCGCGAATCCTCGCGAACAGCTCGATGTCGCCGACGACCTCGACGCCGCGCTCTATCGCGACGCGCACCAGCGGCTGCGCCATCGGCACGCCAGGGCTGATGGCAATCGCATCCACGTTCGCGAAGCTTTCCGGGCGAAATTCCCCCGTATGCAGCGTCGCGGAGGGGACCTCTTCCCTGAGCCTCGCCGCGAACGGCGGCGCGTCACGGCTATCCGCCACGCGCACGGATGCGCCGCGGGCGCTGAGCCAGCGGGCCATCGACAATCCGGTTGCGCCGAGGCCGAGCACCAGTACCCGCCTATTCTTCAGCGCGACCGGCACGCGCCTCCTTCATGGCGGCCTCGATCCTGGACAGGCGCACCGAACCGACATCCTCCTGCTCTTCGGGGCGCATGCCTTCCAGCACCAGTTGCCTGGGCGCGTCTTCCGCCGCCCGGATTCGCAACTGCTGCATGAACAACTCGAAATGCAAACGACTGGTCATGATTGCCTTTCCCCAAAAACACCCTCATCCAACGCGATGCTGCTTCGGCCAGCGAAGCAGGCTTCTTCGTTACCGCCAGCGGCTAACGCAACTTCAAGGTCGACAGGCCGACCAGCACCAGCATCATGGTGATGATCCAGAAGCGGACGACGACCTGCGTTTCCTTCCAGCCCTTCAACTCGTAGTGGTGGTGCAGCGGCGCCATGCGGAAGATGCGCTTTCCCGTCAGCTTGAAGGAGGCGACCTGCAGCACCACGGACAGCGTCTCGACGACGAACACGCCTCCCATGATGAAAAGCACGATCTCCTGCCTGACCACGACGGCGATCGTGCCCAGCGCGCCACCGAGCGCCAGTGCGCCGACGTCGCCCATGAAGACTTCCGCCGGGTAGGCGTTGAACCACAGGAAGGCCAGTCCCGCGCCGGCGAGCGCGGCGCAGATGACGGTCAATTCGCCGGCGCCGGCGATCAACGGGAATCCCAGATAGCGCGAGTAAATGGCGTTGCCCGCCACGTAGGCGAACACCCCCAGTGCGCTGCCCACCATGACGGTCGGCAGGATCGCGAGGCCATCGAGGCCGTCGGTCAGGTTGACCGCGTTGCTGGTGCCGACGATGACGAAATAACTCATCAGAACGAAGCCGACGATTCCGAGCGGATAGGAAACCTGCTTGAAGAACGGGACGATCAGCTCGGTCTGGGCGGGCAGCGTCGCGGAGGTGGCCAGGTAGATCGCGGCAGCCAGGCCGATGACCGACTGCCAGAAGAACTTGGCGCGCGCCGACAGGCCCTTGGGATTCCGATGCACAACCTTGCGATAGTCATCGATCCAGCCGATCAGCCCGAAACCCAGCGTCACGATCAGCACGACCCACACGAAGCGGTTGCGCAGGTCTGCCCACAATACGGTGGTGATCGCGATTGAAATCAGGATCAGCGCCCCGCCCATGGTCGGCGTGCCGGCCTTGGAGAGGTGGCTCTTGGGGCCGTCGTCGCGCACCGACTGGCCGATCTTGTAGGCGGTCAGCTTGCGGATCATCACCGGCCCGACGACGAAAGAGATCAGCAGCGCGGTCAGCGTCGCGAGCACCGCGCGCAACGTGATGTAGTTGAAGACGTTGAAGGCGCGGATGCGCGCGTCTTCCGCCAGCCACTGCGTCAGGATCAGCAGCATCAGGCGGCTCCCTTTATCGCGGATTCGCCGTTGGCCACGCCAAGCGCTTCGACGACGCGCTCCATGCGCATGAAGCGCGATCCCTTGACCAGCCCGGTCGACGCATGCTCGAGCTGGCCCGACAGCTCGCCGACGAGCTCATCGACCGACGAGAAGTGCCTGGCACCGGCACCGAAGCTGCGAACGGCTTCCCTGGTCATGTCGCCGAGCGCGTAAAGCACGTTGATGCCCGAGCGCCGCGCGAATTCGCCGATGGAGGCGTGCATCGCTTCCGCCCCCGCACCAAGCTCGCCCATGTCGCCCATGACGAAGAACTTCTTGCCGGCATATGCGGCGAGCACGGAAATCGCCGCCTGCATGGATTCGGGATTGGCGTTGTAGGTGTCGTCGATCACGAGCGCACCGGAGGCGTGGCGCTTGCGCTGCAGGCGGCCCTTGACGCCGACATAGGCGCCGAGCCCGGCTGCGATGGCGGCGGAGGGAACCCGTAGTGCATAGGCGCAAGCCACTGCTGCCAGCGCGTTCTTGATGTTGTGCAGGCCGGGAATCCCGAGCGTGGCCACGAACTCTTCGTCGGGCGTGCGGAAGGTCACGAGGCTCGCGAACGGCGCAAGCTCATAGCGCGCCGCCACCGCGGCCTTCCTTTCGACGCCGAAATCGACGATGCGCCTGGCGCCGATCTGCGTGCGCCACTTGTCCGCGAAGCGATCGTCGTTGTTGATGACGGCGATGCCCGACTCGGCGAGGCCCTCGAAAATTTCCGACTTTGCCCGCGCGATCGCCTCCACCGAACCCAGTTCACCCAGGTGCGCGCTGCCGACGTTGTTGATCATGGCCACGTCGGGCTTGGCGATGGCGGACAGGTAGGCGATCTCGCCCAGGTGGTTCATGCCCATCTCGATCACCGCGTACTTGTGCGCGGGAGTCAGGCGCAGCAGCGTGAGGGGCATGCCGATGTCGTTGTTGAAATTTCCCGCGGTCGCGAGCACGCCCGCCTCGCCGGCGATCTGACGCAGGATAGAGGCGAGCATCTCCTTGACGGTGGTCTTGCCGTTGCTGCCGGTGATCGCGACCAGCGGAATATCGAAGCGGCTGCGCCAGTAGGCCGCGAGCCTCCCGAGTGCCAGCCTGGTGTCGTCGACTTGCAGGACGCGCGCGCGCGGCGTCGATAGCTTCGCGTCCTGCGCAACCATCACGCCGGCCGCGCCCGCCGCCAACGCCTGGTCCGCGAACGCCTGGCCGTCGAAGCGCTCGCCGCGAATGCCGACGAAGAGGTCGCCGGCGCGCAGGTCGCGGCTGTCCGTGGTGACGCGGTTGAACACCACGTTGTCACCGGTATGCCTTGCGCCGATGGCTTTTGCCGCCGTTGCGAGGTCAAGCATGGGTGGCCCCCGGCGCGCGCCGGCGCATTCCCTCGCGCGCGACCTCGGCGTCGTCGAACGGCAGGCGTTGCAGGCCGATTTCCTGGTAGGTTTCGTGACCCTTGCCCGCGATCAGCACCACGTCGTCCGGCGCGGCGGATTGCAATGCCGCCAAGATGGCGCGCCGGCGGTCGACCTCGATTTCGTAGTTCGCATGCGCATTGGCCACGATCTGCTCGATGATCGTGCGCGGATCTTCCGAACGCGGGTTGTCGCTGGTAACGATCACCCTGTGCGCCAGGCGGGTCGCGATCTCGCCCATGACCGGGCGCTTGCCGGGATCGCGGTCGCCCCCGCAGCCGAATACGCAGTGCAGCCTCGCCTCGTGCGACAGGATCTGCCGCAGGGACAACAGGACTTTTTCCAGCGCATCGGGCGTGTGCGCGTAATCCACCACCGCCAGCGGCGCGCCGGAGAGCCGGATCATCTGCAGCCGGCCCGGGACGGCCTCGACATTCGCCAGCGCCTCGACGGCGTCCTTGAGCGATACGTCCGCCGTCATCAGCACGCCGAGCACGCCCAGCAGGTTCGTCGCGTTGAATTCGCCGATGAGCCGGCTCTTCAATTGCGCGGCTCCCCACGGGGTGCTGATCTCGAGCTTCAGCCCGCGCGTGGAGAGATCCAGGCGATGGCCGGCGATTTCGCCCTTGCCCATGCCGTAGCCGAGCACGTCCACCTGCGACCGGTCCAGCGAACGCGCGAGCTCGCGGCCGAAAGGATCGTCGACGTTGACGACGGCGTGCTTCAGGTGCGGCCAGCGGAAAAGCCTGGCCTTCATTGCGCCGTATTCCTCCATCGTGCCGTGGTAGTCGAGGTGGTCCCGCGACAGGTTCGTGAACAGCGCGACGTCATACTCGACGCAGTTGACCCGCCCCTGGTCGATGCCATGCGACGAGACTTCCATCGCGCAGCCGAAGGCACCGGCCGCGCGCAAGTCCGCAAGCCTTGCCTGCACCGAAATCGCGTCCGGCGTCGTATTGACGGTCGCATCCAGGTCGCCTGGAAACCCGCTGCCCAGGGTGCCCATCACCGCCGTCCTGCGTCCCAGGCTCGTCAGCGATTGCGCGATCCAGTGCGAGCAGGACGTCTTGCCGTTGGTGCCGGTGACGCCGGCCAGCCACATGTCGTGCGACGGATGGCCGAAATGGCGGCTCGCAATCTCGCCCAGATGCGAGCGCAGCTCCACAACGCCGATGTTGGGCACCTGCCACGAGGGGTTCCATTTGAAATTCGTACTTTCCCAAGCGACCGCGCTGGCACCCGCTGCGATCGCCTGCGCGATGTGCGCGCGGCCATCCGATCGTTGTCCCGGGTAGGCGAGGAAGAGTTCTCCGCGTTTGACTTTCCGGCTGTCGATGGCGAGTCCGGCAATGCGCACACCCAGCGCGTCGATAGCGGCTGCATCGAACTTGTGCGCCGTCGCGTCGCCGGCGCTCATACTTCTTCCCTCACGACCGGCGTGGAATCGGGCGAGATCACGTTGTCCGGGCTCGCGTCCGGCTCGATTCCCAGCAATCGCAACGCGCCCGCCATGACGGTGCTGAAAACCGGTGCCGCGACTTCGCCACCGTAGTAGGACTTGCCGCCGGGCTCGTCCAGCATGACAGCGATCACGAGCCGCGGATTGGAAGCCGGCGCAAAGCCCACGAAAGAAGATACGTAGCGATCGGAGGCATACGACGCGCCGATAAGCTTGTGCGCCGTCCCTGTCTTGCCGGCCACGCGATAGCCGGCGACCTGCGCGCGTGTCGCGGTTCCTCCCGGCTGCGTCACCATCTCTAGCATCTTGCGCACCGACGCCGCGGTGCGCGCCGAAATGACCGACTTGCCCTCGACTGGCTGGTCGCGCCTGACCAGCGTGAGCGGCTTCAGTTCGCCGTCGGTGGCGAAGACCGAGTACGCGCGCGCAAGCTGCAACAGGCTGACCGAGATGCCGTGTCCGTACGACATCGTTGCCTGCTCGATCGGCTTCCAGGTCTGGTAGGCGCGCAAATGCCCACTCGCTTCACCCGGGAAGCCGACCTTGGTCTGCACGCCGAATCCGACATCCGACAGCATGGTCCACAACTTCTGCGGCGCCATTGCCAGCGCCATCTTCGCCGAGCCGACGTTCGACGACTTCTGGATGACTTGCGCCACGGTCAGGATGCCTTCCGGATGCGCGTCGTGGATCGTCCGGTTGCCGACCATGTAGCGGCCGCCTTCGGTGTCGATCATGCTGCCGGGGCTCACGAGCCCGGATTCGAGCGCGGCCGCAACCGTGAAGGGCTTCAAGGTGGAGCCGGGCTCGAACAGGTCGACGACGGCGCGATTGCGCGAACGCCCCACCTTCAGGGTGTCGCGATTGTTGGGGTTGTAGGTCGGCCAGTTGGCGAGTGCCAGCACTTCGCCGCTGGTCACGTCGAGCACGACCAGGCTTCCCGCCTTGGCTTCGTTCAGCGCGATCGCGCTTTTGAGTTCACGGTACGCGAGGTACTGGATGCGCTGGTCGATGGAGAGCGCGAGATCGCGGCCTTCCTGCGGCGCACGGATGCTTTCCACGTCCTCGACGACACGCCCCAGCCTGTCCTTGATTACGCGACGACTGCCGGGCTTTCCGCGCAGCCAGTCCTGGTACGCGAGCTCGATGCCTTCCTGGCCGTTGTCGTCGACCCCGTTCACGCCGACCACGTGCGCGGTGACCTCGGCGGCCGGATAGTAGCGGCGATATTCCCGCTGCAGGAACACGCCGGGCAGGTTCAGTTGCACGACCTTCGCCGCCTGTTCCGGCGGAAGCTGTCTTTTCAGATAGACGAAATCGCGATCCGTCTCCGACAATTTCCGCTTGAGCTCGAGCGCATCCATGCCCAGCACCTTGCCGAGCCTGGCGCGCTGATCGGAATTCAGCTCCGCGTCCACCGGCGCGGCCCACACGGACTCGACGGGCGTGCTCAGCGCCAGCGGCTCGCCGTTGCGATCCGTGACCATGCCGCGATGCGCGGAAATCTCGAGCGTGCGGGCATAGCGCGTCTCGCCCTTCTGCTGCAGGAAGTCGTTGCGCAGGCCCTGCAGGTAAAGAGCCCGCGCCGCCAATACCATGAACCCGAAAAACACCAGCAGCAAAAGCAGGCGCGCCCGCCACACGGGCAGGCGCACCGAAAGTGCCGGGCTAAGGGATGGATTCATGGCCTGGACGACGCGGGAAGGGGAGGAACGAGGTGCACCCGCGCGACCGGTGGAACACGCATTTGCAGGCTGTTTGCGGCGATCTTCTCCACCCGGGAATGCATGGCCCAGGTACTTTGTTCGAGTTGCAACTGGCCGTATTCGACTTCGAGCTGCCTCGCCTGGTCCTGCTGCTTCTGCAGCTCGACGAACAGCTTCCTTGCCTTGTGCTGCGACGTCACCAGGACCAGCGCGCATACGACAAGAATCGCCGCGAGGATGGCGTTGACCTTGATCATGCCGCCAACTTTTCGGCTACCCGCATGACCGCGCTGCGCGAGCGAGGATTCGCCTGTACTTCTTCGGCCGTCGGCCTGATCGGTTTGCCGACAAGGCGCATGCGCGGCTTCGGCAGCTCGGCGGCGCGCACCGGAAGCCGCGCGGGCAAGTGACCCGGCTGCGACTGTGCGCGCATGAATTGCTTGACGATGCGATCCTCCAGCGAATGGAAACTGATGACGACGAGCCTGGCGCCGGCATCGAGGATCTCGACGCTGCCGGACAGCGCTATCTCCAACTCTTCAAGCTCCTGATTGACGTGAATCCGTAGAGCTTGGAAGGTGCGCGTCGCCGGGTCCTGATGTGGTTCGCGCGTGGGAACGGCTTTTGCCACGACCTGGGCAAGTTGCCGTGTGCGGTGGAGAGGCCCTCCCGATCGAGCCGCAACAATCGCTCTTGCAATCTGTTTAGCAAACCGTTCTTCGCCATAACGTCCGATGACCTCCCCGATCTCCAGTTCGGATGCCGCCGCGAGCCACTGCGCCGCGGTTTCGCCGCGGCTCGTATCCATGCGCATGTCGAGCGGGCCGTCGAGGCGAAAGCTGAATCCGCGTTCGGCCTCGTCGATCTGCGGCGACGAAACGCCGAGGTCGAACAGCACGCCGCTCACCAGCCCGATGGCCTGCCCCTTCAACACATCCTTCAGTCCGCCGAATCCGGCGTGCACGATGACGAAACGCGGATCGACGATCGATTCGGCGTGCGCGACGGCTTGCCTGTCGCGATCGAGCGCGATCAGTTTTCCGTTCTCGCCCAGCCGCCGCAGAATCGCGCGGCTATGGCCTCCACGACCGAATGTCGCATCCACGTAAATCCCTTCCGGCCTGATTCGCAGCGCGTCGACCGCCTCCTCGAGCAATACCGTCTGGTGCGGGCTCACGACACGCGCCGATGAATCTCAAAGCGCAAAGTTCTCCATTCCCGCGGGCAGCTTGTCCGGGTTGGTCGCCAATTGGTCGAGTTGTTTTTCCCAGGCGTCCTGGGACCAGATTTCGAAATGGCTGCCCTGGCCGACCATCATTGCGGACTTGTCCAGGCCGGCGAATTTGCGTAGCTCGGGCGAGACGAGCAGCCGCCCGGCGCCATCGAGTTCGATTTCCTCCGCGAAGCCCACCAGCAGGCGTTTCCACAAGCTGGCTTGAGGATCGAAGCTGGAGAAACTCATGATGCGGGCGCGAATGGGCTCCCACGCAGGAGCCGGATAAAGAAGCAAGCAGCGATGGGGATGAGCAGTGAGTACCTGCTTACCACCCGTCCCAGACTGAAGCTCGTCGCGATGCCGGGTAGGGACCGCCAGGCGGCCCTTCGCATCGAGATTGAGTGATGTTGCTCCCTGAAACATTTTTTAGAGTCGGAAGTCGTGGAATTTCCAGATTTTCCCACTAAAACCTACTTTTCCCCACTCTAGTAGAAAAAAAATTCAAGGTCAAGCAATGTCGACGTTTTATTCAGTCAGGACAAAGACTTAGGAAAAGGTCTACAAGCGGCTGGCGGTTAAATTTAAATGTCTTTAATTTTTATATGGTTAAATACAATTATTAAAGTCAAATAGAGAAAATGAGATGGATGGGCGAAGCGCCCAGGCGCTTGCCGACAAAAACAGAGGGGGAAGAGAAGCTGGCCTGTAAGCCGGGTTCTGTGATGCGTCTCGCGACGCCTGACAGTCATTCATCTGGGCCGGCAGTTGCCTGCCGGCTCGAGCAACCTACCCGGGAACAGCGCGAGCCGCGCTATGGTTCCCCTATTTGGTCTTGCTCCGGATGGGGTTTGCCGTGCCACTCCTGTTACCAGGAGCGCGGTGGGCTCTTACCCCACCGTTTCACCATCGCCGTTCCCGTTGCCAGGACTTAGGCAGTCTGTTCTCTGTGGCACTTTCCATCGCCTCGCGGCGTCCGGTCGTTAACCGGCATCCTGCTCTGTGGAGCCCGGACTTTCCTCTGCGCAAGCGAATTGCACAGCGACTGCCCGGCCAGCTTCCATCCAGATTATCGCGCATCGGCGCATCGGAAAGCCGGGTGCCCCGGACTTTAGTTGCGGCGTCACCCTGATCCGCTGATGCGGCTAAGGGTGAGCCTGCACTGCGGCCATGCCGCCTCTGCGCAAGCGAATTGCACAGCGACTGCCCGGCCAGCTTCCATTCAGATTATCGCGCATCGGCGCATCGGGCCGGGTTTTTATAGATGCGGCGGTGCCCCGGACTTTAGTTGCGGCATCACCTTGATCCGCTGGCGCGGCTAAAGGATGAGCCTGCATTGCGGCCATGCCGCCTCTGCGCAAGCGAATTGCGCAGCGACTTCCCGGCCAGCTTCTATCCGAGGCAGCCTGGTAGGCGCAACGGATCACGCAAGCAGGAAAATGAAAGAGGGGCGATGCGCCCCTCACTGACACTACCGGCCGCAGGCTACTTCCTGCCGTTGACGGCCGCCTTGAGCTTCGCGCCCGCCGCGAATTTCGCCGTCCTCGCGGCCGGAATTTTTATTGGCGCCCCGGTTTGCGGATTGCGTCCCGAGCGAGCTGCGCGCTTGCCTTGCGAAAACGTTCCAAATCCGACCAATGTTACGTTTTCGCCTTTCTTCAGGGATCCAGTCACGGCATCGATAAACGCGTCAATCATGACGTCCGCCATGGCCTTGCTTCCGCCCGCCTTTCTCGCAATGGCTTCGACAAGCTCTGCCTTGTTCATTTCTCCCCCTGTCATCTGAATGTTCGGCAACACGGTCAGGCCAGTTGCCTCGATTCCGCGCAAGACGGCACGAGTCGCATGCCTGACTCGTGGTTTACGGCTGTCGCCGTGCCGCAATTGCGCGCGTCCCCTGATGTTTTCCGTTGCGCGTCGATTATCCATCACATGTCCGGCCGGCCCAAAGCACAATCGCGAGAAAATTTCGCGCGCATTGCATGCCGTCACATCGCCTTGCAACCCGGCAGTTCAACCGAAGATTCCGGACCCGACACTATCACCGCGAATACAATCGACATTCCATTTGCAACGCGTTGCAGCATGGCGCTCCTGCGGACATCGATAAACTCCGGGCTGCGTGCACGCGCTCGCGGCGATATTCCCTGGTGATTGCTGGTTATTCCAGCGACCAGGAAATCTGCGAACCGGCCCTCAGCGGCACCAGCGTGTCGCGGCCGAACGGCATTTCCTCCACTACCTGCCACGCGCGCCTGACGAGCGCGATGCTGCGGGTGTTTCTCGGCATGCCGTAAAAATCTGCGCCATGAAAGCTCGCGAATCCTTCCAGCCTGTCGAGACGACCGACGGCATCGAAGGCTTCCGCATAGAGCTCGAGGCCCGCGTGCGCAGTGTAGATTCCCGCGCAGCCGCATTCGTTTTCCTTCGTGTGGCGGGCGTGGGGCGCGCTGTCCGTGCCGAGAAAAAATTTCTTGTCGCCGGAAGTTGCCGCACTCACGAGCGCACGCCTGTGCTCTTCGCGCTTGAGGATCGGCAGGCAATAAAGATGGGGGCGGATCCCGCCGCGGAAGATGTCGCTGCGATTCATCAGCAGGTGGTGCGCCGTTATCGTCGCCGCAATGTTGGCGCCCGCGCCTTGCACGAATTCGACGGCATCTGCCGTCGTGATGTGTTCCATCACGATCTTCAGGTCCGGATGCTTCTGTGCGAGCGGTGCCAGCGTGCGCTCGATGAAGATCTTCTCCCGATCGAATACGTCCACCTCCGGATCGGTCGTCTCGCCATGCACCAATAGCGGCAAGCCCGACCTGGCCATCTCCTCCAGCACGACGGAGCATTTACTAATGTCGGTAACGCCGGCGTCCGAATTCGTGGTGGCACCGGCGGGATAGTATTTGACGGCCTTCAAGAATCCGCTCGAGACGGCAGCCCGGATTTCTTCCGGCCGCGTATTGTCGGTGAGATACAGCGTCATCAGCGGCTCGAATCCGCTTCCCGTCGGCAGCGCGGAAAGTATGCGTTCGCGATAGGTCTTCGCCGCCGCCACCGTCGTCACCGGCGGCTTCAGGTTCGGCATGACGATCGCGCGCGCGAATCGCTTCGCGGTATCGGCCACCACTGCCTTGAGGGCTTCGCCGTCGCGCAGGTGCAGGTGCCAGTCGTCCGGCATCGTCAATGTCAGGCGATCCATGGAATCTCGCGCTTTTCGGAAAAATTGTTCTTGCAATGCATGCTACGAATCATCCATCTGCTTTTTCATCTCGAGTGCCGCGGCGTACAGCGCATTCTTTTTTTCACCCGTAATTGCGGCCGCCAGGCCGACCGCCTGCTTGAGCGGCAGCTCATTCAACAGGATTTCCAGCGTGCGGCGGGAACCGGATTCCGCCGCCGCCTCGCGTTGCACGCAACCTTCCACCAGCAATACGAATTCCCCGCGTTGCCGGTTTTCGTCTGCCAGCAGCCAGGGACCCGCCTCGTCGAGCCGGCAGACGTGCACCTGCTCGAAGAGCTTGGTCAATTCACGCGCGATCGCGACACGGCGCTCGCCGCCCATCGCTGCCAGGATGCTTTCGATGCTTTCGAGGATGCGATGCGGCGCTTCAAAAAAAATCTGGAACTCCGGCCGATCCTTCAGGCCGGATAGCAGTTTCACGCGATCCGGTTTTCGCGCCGGCAGGAAGCCGTGGAAACAGAAGGGAACGGCGGACAAGCCGGACGCCGCAAGCGCAGCCATGACCGCGCTCGCGCCGGGGATCGGCACGACGCGAAATCCGGCCGCCCTCGCCTCCTCGACCAGTATCGCGCCGGGATCGCTGACGGCCGGCGTGCCGGCATCGGACACGAAGGCGACCGATTTCCCGCTCGCCAGCAGCGCGACGAGCTTGCGCGCGGAATCGCGCTCGTTGTGCTCGTGTGCCGGCAGCAATTCCGCCTGGATTCCAAAATGCCCGAGCAGTTTTCGGGATACGCGCGTGTCCTCGGCGGCGATCACATCCACCGACTTGAGCGTATCGAGCGCCCGCAACGTGATGTCCCCGAGGTTACCGATCGGCGTGGCCACAACATATAATGCGGCTTCGACCGCTCCCGCGCTCTCGCCATGCACTTTCGCGCCTTCGCTGTGCAACTTCGCCCGGCCTTTTCGGTTTCGATGTGGGCGCTACTATACTGGGCGCTGCTGGCCTTGGCCAACGCCTGCCTCGCCGCCGACGAAAACGCCGCCACGGTTCCCAGCGTCGAGCCGCACGTGGCGGTGATCCTGCCCCTGCAATCCACCTCCTTCGGCAAGCATGCGGACTCCGTTCGCCTCGGCATATTGAACGCCGCCGGCAACAGCCAGTCAGGCAGCCTCAAGGTAAGGGTCTACGCGACGAACGAGGATCCCCAGCAGGTTCTTGCGGCATACCAGCGCGCGACCGCGCTGGGCGCGCGCGCCGTGATCGGCCCGTTGACGCGCAACGGCGTGACTTCGCTGGCCCAGAGCAACCTTGTCACCGTACCCACGCTTGCGCTGAACATACCGGAAGGCGACGTCTCGCTTCCGCGCGACCTGTACGTTTACGGCCTGCAGATCGAAGTCGAGACCCGGCAGATCGCCCAATACGCCTTCCGCCATGGCGGTACCAAGGCCTTCGTCATCGCCGGCGACAGCGCGCTTGGCGGCCGCGTCGCACAGGCATTCACCGAGGAGTGGAAAAAGCTCGGCGCCGAGGTAACGGGACAGTTCAGCTATACTACGGACTCCGCATCGCTCGCGAAACTGCGCGAGCAGATCGTCAATTCGCGGGCCGATCTCGTGTTCATGTCCCTCGACGCGACGCGGGCGCGGTTCATGCGCTCCTATGTCGGTTCGTTCACGACCGTCTATGCGACGTCGATGGTGTTCACCTCCAATACCGACACCCTGGCGAACTACGACCTCGACGGCGTGCGATTCCTCGACATGCCATGGCTGCTGCAGCCCGACCACCCTGCCGTCATCAGCTATGCGCGCACCGACTCCCAGCGCGCCGCGCTCGACCAGGAACGGTTCTTCGCGCTCGGCATCGATGCATACCGGCTGGTGCAGGAATTGCTGCGCCCCTACGAAAAGATGGAGACGCTGGACGGGGTGACCGGGACCATCACGCTCAACAATTCCCACCAGTTCGTCCGCACCCTGCTTCCCGCCCAGTTCACGCAGGGAAGCGCCCGGCTCCTGGAAGGCCCCCTGGCTCAATGAGTCTTCGCGGCGCGCGGGCCGAGGAAATCGCAGCGGACTTCCTCGCGCAGCGCGGGCTGAAGCTCGTCGAGCGAAATTATCGCTGCCGCTTCGGCGAAATCGATCTGATCATGAGCGACGGGCGCGCGCTCGTCTTCGTCGAAGTGCGATACCGGCGCAACAAATCCTTCGGGGGCGCGGTCGAAAGCATCACGGGTTCGAAGCGCACCAGGCTTCTGCGGGCGGCGCGCCACTACATGGCGTCCCTCGGACAGTTTCCTGCATGCCGCTTCGACGCCGTGTTGCTCGACGGCGACACGCAAAACCTCGAATGGGTGGAAAACGCGTTTGGGGAATAGGCAATCTTCCACCCCCTTTATGCAATAATCGCTGCGCCTTGAAAGGAACGTAATCCATGGATTTACTGGACAGGATCAACCAGCACTTCACCGACAGCGCCCAGCTCAAGCTGCGGGCCATGGAGGTGCTTGCGCGCCCGCTCGCGAGCGCCTCGGAGCGCATGGTCGAGTGCCTCATGAAGGAGGGCAAGATCCTGTCATGCGGCAACGGCGGATCCGCGGCGGATGCCCAGCATTTTTCCGCCGAACTCCTGAATCGCTTCGAAAAGGAACGCCCGCCGCTGGCGGCAATGGCGTTGAGCACCGATACCTCGACGTTGACGTCGATCGCCAACGACTATCGTTACGAAGACGTTTTTTCCAAGCAGATTCGCGCGCTCGGCCAGCCCGATGACGTGCTGCTGGCGATATCCACGAGCGGCAATTCGCCCAACGTCATGGAGGCCATTCGCGCGGCGCACGACCGGCAAATGAGCGTGGTCGCGCTCACCGGAAGGAACGGCGGCAAGATCGCCGGCATGCTGGGTCCCCAGGACGTCCATATCTGCGTGCCGGCGGACCGGACGGCGCGCATCCAGGAAGTGCATCTGCTGTGCCTGCATTGCATGTGCGATGCCATCGATACTCTCTTGCTAGGAGTGGAATGAATGAAATCGAAAATTCGTCTCGTTGCCCTGATCGTCTGCCTCGTACCGCTGCTGCAGTCCTGCGTTCCGCTGCTGATAGGCGCGGGCGTTGGCGCCGGCGTGGCCGTGGCCGACGACAGGCGCACCAGCGGCACGTTGCTCGAGGACCAGACCATCGAGATCAAGGCCCGCAATCGCATCACTGAAAAATACAACGACCAGGTCAACGTCAGCGTGACCAGCTACAACCGCTTCATCCTGCTCAGCGGCCAGGCGCCGACCGAGGAGATCAAGCTCGACATCGCGGTGCTGGTGCTCGAGGTTCCGAGCGTGCGCAACATCCAGAACGAGATCGTGGTCGGAGGCATAAGCTCGACGACATCCCGTGCCAGCGACAGCTTGCTGACCAGCCGCGTCAAGGGAAGGCTCACGCAGGACAAGAATGTCGGCGCCAATCACGTGAAGGTCGTTTCCGAGGCCGGCACGGTGTTCCTGATGGGGCTGGTAACCCACCCCGAAGCCGAAGCCGCCGCGCAAACCGCGGCCACCACGAGCGGCGCGCAACGCGTGGTCAAGGTGTTCGAATACATCGACTGATCCGGGCCGGCAGGTTGTAGTGACGACAAGGGCTTTCGCGGCCCTTGTTTTTTGCGCTCAGCTTTTGCCTGTCTTGCCGTAGATCTCCAGCGTCTTCAGCCGGGCCGCCGCATGGTCCACGATCGGTCGGGGATAGTCCCTGCCGATTTCGACGCCGGCCGCGCGCTGCCGGTCGAGCGGCATCGTCCATGGTTCATGGATGAATTGCGCATCGACGCGGGCAAGTTCCGGAACATACAGCCGGATGAAGCGCCCTTGCGCATCGAAGGTACGCGATTGCGTCACCGGATTGAAGATGCGAAACCACGGTTGGGCGTCGCATCCCGTCGAGGCCGACCATTGCCATCCGCCATTGTTGGCGGCAAGGTCGAAGTCGTTCAGCTTGTCTGCGAAATAATCTTCGCCCCATCTCCAGTCGACGTGCAGGTCCTTCACCAGGAATGAAGCCGCCACCATCCGCAGCCGGTTGTGCATGTAACCGGACTGGTTCAGCTGGCGCATGGCCGCGTCCACCAGCGGGTAGCCGGTGCGCCCCTCGCACCAGGCTTCGAAATGCGCCGTCGAATTCGAAAATTGGAGATTGTCGAATGCAGGCTTGAACGCATGCCCGGCCACATGCGGAAAGTGATACAGGATGCTGAAATAGAAATCCCGCCAGACGAGTTCGGAAAGCCAGGTTTGCGCGCCCTCGCCGCCGCGCGCGACCGCCGCTCGCACCAATTCGCGAATGGAAATCGTGCCGAATCGCAGATGCACGGACAAGTAGGACACGCCGCGGATTCCCGGATAGTTCCTGCGTTCGCGGTAATCGTCGATCCGTCCCAGGAACTCATCGAGCAAGTGCAGCGCGCCGGACATGCCGGTCGGCAATTTCATCTGCTTGAGATTCGTCGAGCGAAATCCCAGCTCCGCCAGCGTCGGCAACCCGGAACGATTGCGGGAGAATGCTGCGCGGTATTTCCCGACGGGATAGGCCTTGATGAAAAAGGGCGCCAGCTTTACCCGCCAGGCATTCTTGTAGGGCGTAAAAACGGTGAAGGGGCGGCCGGCCTGCGTGAGAATTTCGTCCTTGTCGAAAATGGCCTGGTCCTTGAACGCCAGGAACTCGCATCCCGATCGCGCAAGGGCAGCCTGGACATCGGCATCCCTCTGCCTCGCCAGAGGTTCGTAGTCATGGTTGGCATAGACCGCCGACACGCCGAGCTCGCTCGCCAGCGCCGGGATGAGTTCGCGCGCCCGGCCGATCCGGACCAGAAGTCCGCCGCCCATTTTTTCCAGCCCGCGCGCCAGTTCCTCCAGGCTAGCCAGGATGAACTCGACGCGACGATCTTCGCGATCGGCCAGCCGGTCAAGTATTTCGGTGTCGAAGACGAACACGCAATGCACGCTCGCCGCGTGCTTGAGCGCGTGATAGAGCGCCGCGTGGTCATGGGTACGCAGATCGCGTCGGAACCAAACCAGCGCCGCGCCGTGATTCTTTTCGGGATCGTGGGCGTTCCTCTGCTCTTTCACCGGGGACTCTCGTTTCTCTGGACAACCTCAGTCCGATTTTAGCCGCGGCAGGGCAACGCGCCGGGTTTTCGAACGTCACGACCCTGCGCGGTCTGCATGTATCATGGTTGCCAGCATGTCTTCATCCCCAGCTTTCGAATCCAAGGTCGTCCCGCCGGAGGATTTGCAACGCCGCCTCGCGTCGCTGCAACGCCCGCTGGTTTTCACCAACGGCGTTTTCGACGTGCTGCATCGCGGCCATGTCACCTATCTCGAGGCGTCCCGCGTGACGGGAGCCAACCTCGTGGTGGCACTGAATTCGGATTCCTCGGTCAAACGCCTCGGCAAGGGTGACGACCGGCCGGTCAATCCGCTCGAAGACAGG
>DASZTG010000024.1:0-9727 GCA_035548375.1 Burkholderiales bacterium | reverse complement strand
CCTCGTCGAAGAAGAACACGAGCTTCGGCTTCTCGGGATCGCCGACTTCCGGCATGTGCTCGAACAGTTCCGACAGCAGCCACAGCAGCAGCGTGGCGTAGGCCTTCGGTGCGTTCATGAGCTTGTCGGCGGCGAGAATGTTGATGATCCCGCGGCCCTTCTCGTCGGTCTGCAGCAGGTCGTCGATGTTCAGCGCGGGCTCGCCGAAGAAATGGTCGCCGCCTTGCTCGTCGATGGCGATCAGGCCGCGCTGGATCGCGCCGATGCTGGCCGCCGAGATGTTGCCGTACTCCGTGGTGAACTCTTTCGCGTTGTCGCCGACGTGCTGCACCATGGCGCGCAGGTCTTTCAGGTCCAGCAGCAGCAGGCCCTTGGCGTCCGCGATCTTGAAGACCAGCATGAGCACGCCGGCCTGGGTGTCGTTCAGGTTCAGCAATCGCGAGAGCAGCAGCGGGCCCATCTCGGAAACCGTCGCGCGAACCGGATGGCCGAGCGCGCCATAGACGTCCCAGAACACGGCGGGACATCCGGCGAATGGGAAGTTGCCCAGTGCCAGCTTGTCGATGCGTTCCTTGAGCCTGGGGTTCATCGTGCCCGGCTGCGACAGGCCGGCGAGGTCGCCCTTGACGTCCGCCATGAACACCGGAACCCCGATCGAGCTGAATGCTTCCGCCATGGTTTGCAAGGTGACGGTCTTGCCGGTGCCGGTGGCGCCGGTGATCAGCCCGTGGCGGTTCGCGAGCGCGGGGAGCAGGACGAGTTCGCGCGAGGATTTTGCGATTGGCAGTGGTTCGATCATGTCGAAGCCCGCTGTAGGTCGCGAGCCCTATGGTAAGATTTTTTGACAATTATATCAGCCGCCTATCGGGGATCGACGCGTTTGCCCCGGTGCAAACAGGCAGGCGGGTTCACGCAAAGGACGACGATGGCAGGTCACAGCAAATGGGCGAACATCCAGCACCGCAAGGGGCGCCAGGATGCCAAGCGCGGCAAGATCTTTACGCGACTCATCAAGGAAATCACGGTTGCCGCGCGACTCGGCGGTTCCGACGCCGGCAGCAACCCGCGGCTGCGCCTGGCCATGGACAAGGCATACGCGAACAACATGCCGAAGGACACCATCGAGCGTGCCACCAAGCGCGGAAGCGGCGAGCTAGAAGGCGTCAGCTACGAGGAAATCCGCTATGAGGGCTACGGCATCGGCGGCGCGGCCGTCGTCGTCGACTGCATGACCGACAATCGCGTGCGCACGGTCGCGGAGGTGCGCCACGCCTTTGCCAAGCACGGCGGCAACATGGGAAGCGAAGGCTCGGTCGCGTTCATGTTCAAGCATGTCGGGCAGTTGCTGTTTGCCCCGGGCACCAGCGAAGACAAGGTCATGGAAGCGGCGTTGGACGCGGGGGCGGACGATGTCGTCGCCAACGACGACGGCAGTATCGAAGTCATCACGGCGCCGAACGATTTCCTCGCGGTCAAGGACAAGCTGGAAAAGGCGGGGCTCAAGGCCGAGCTCGCGGAAGTCACCATGAAGCCGACGACCGAAACGGTCCTCGCGGGGGAAGACGCCGCGAAAATGCAGAAACTCATGGACGCGCTCGAGTCCCTGGACGACGTGCAAGAGGTCTATACCAGCGCGGTGATGGACGGATGATCTCGGGGAACGTCGGTTGAGGCAGGAGGCCGGAGCGGGAATTGCCTCGGCTCGAGACGTCATTGATACTGGATCGATGCCTTCGACAGCCGTAATCAGGATTCTGGGAATCGACCCTGGGCTTCGCGTCACAGGCTTTAGCTCCGGCATAACGCCGGCTTCGCTGGCATTGGCCTGCACTCAAACCCGACACCGCTGGGTCCAATGACTGCATCGGCTTCATTGCGAATTCTCGGAATTGATCCCGGCCTCAGGGTGACGGGATTTGGCATTCTCGAGAAATCCGGCCAGAAGCTGACCTACGTCACCAGCGGCTGCATCCGTACCGGCAACGAAGGCGAATTGCCCGACCGCATTCGCACCATCCTCGAGGGCCTGTCGCAGATCATCGCGGAACTGAAGCCGCAGCAGGTCGCGGTGGAGAAAGTCTTCGTGAACGTCAATCCGCAATCGACTTTGTTGCTTGGCCAGGCCCGCGGTGCCGCGATTTGCGCGGCCGTGATCGGCGCGCTTCCGGTTTCGGAATACACCGCGTTGCAGGTCAAGCAGGCGGTCGTGGGCAACGGCCATGCGCGCAAGGAGCAGGTCCAGGAAATGGTCCGCCGCCTGCTGAAGCTTCCCGGCGATCCGAGCGCCGATGCGGCCGACGCGTTGGCCTGCGCGATCTGCCATGCGCACGGCGGCCAGGGACTCGGCGCGTTGCAGACGCGCGGGTTGCGCGTCAAGCGCGGGAGGCTGGTGTGATCGGTCGCCTTACCGGGCTGCTGCTTGAGAAGCGCCCGCCCACGGTGGTGCTGGAAGTCCAGGGCGTGGGCTATGAAGTCGACGTCCCCATGAGCACTTTCTTCCAATTGCCTGCCACCGGTTCGACGGTGACCTTGCAGACCCACCTGATCGTGCGCGAAGACGCGCACCTGCTGTTCGGCTTCGCTACCGAGCAGGAGCGCCAGGTGTTCCGCCAGTTGCTCAAGATCAGCGGTGTGGGCGCGCGCACCGCGCTCTCGGTGCTCTCCGGCATGTCGGTGTCGGAGCTTTACCACGCCGTTACCACGCACGATGGCGCGCGGCTGACGAAAATCCCCGGCATCGGCAAGAAGACCGCGGAGCGCCTGCTGCTCGAATTGCGCGACAAGCTCGGTGCGGGCGCGGCGGTTGCCGCCGCGGGCGGCGGCACCCAAACCCGCAGCGACGCGATGAATGCCTTGCTTGCGCTGGGCTACAGCGACAAGGAAGCCTCCCAGGCGCTCGGCAAGGTCGCGCCCGACGCGCCGGTGCAGGAAGCGATCCGCCAGGCACTCAAGCTTTTATCGAAGACCTGATCAACCGGACGACGCCTTGCGCGTTCATGTCGTTCGAGGGCGACAAACTATCTGTCGCGCGCGAGACGTTTTCCCGCAGTGCTGGGCTATAATCCCCGGCAAATTTTCGGGCCGGCTGCGCCGGACCCGGCAGACAGGAGAAGTCGGCGGATGATGGCTGCGGTTCGGGGAGCGTTGGTGGCTTTTGCCGCGCTGGTTTTTTCGGCGGGCGCCACTGCCGCCGCCGAGGACAAGGCCGACAAGCAGCAGCAGATCGAGCAGCTCATCGGCCTGCACAATCTCGCGACTTCCGTTTCGATCGGCGAGTACTACCTCAAGCAGGAAGGCCTGGTCGCGATCCGCGGCTTGCTCGCCCGCCTCGGACGGGAAGAAAAGCTCGGCCCCGACTGGAAACCCGGAAACGAATACTGGAATCGCGCGGAAGCGGCGCTGCTGAAGCCTCTTCAAGCGAAGATCGCGGCCGATTTCTCCAGCCTTGAGTGGTTACGCCCGCAGTGGGAAGCGCTCGACGCGCAGGAATTCAGCGGCGAGGAACTGGACGTGCTGCTCGCGCATTTCCATTCGGACGTCGGCCGCAAGCAGGCGAAGATCGTCGACCACACGGTATCGACGCATGTCATCACCACGCTGGCGTTTTCCGGCAAGCTCAAGGACATTCCCGGCGTGCAGGACGAGCGCAGCCGCATGCAATCCGTCTGGAACAAGGAAGACGCCGAGATGCGCTTTTCCATCCAGGATGCGACCAACAGCGACGGCCAGCGATTCGCCTACTCGGCGCTGGGCAAGAAATATTTCGTTACCGCGATCCTGAAGCTGACGGGCATCATCAGCCGCCGGATCGACGAGCTTGCCGCGACCTTGCCGAAGGACGTGGAGGCACGCGCCGGCGAAGTCCGCCCTATCCTGCAGGAGTTCAAGAGCAGCCGCGGCTGATGCCAGAAGCGCATCTTCGCCGCGGCGACAAAGGATGATCGAAACCGACCGTCTGATCACGCCCGCCCCGCAGTCGACGCAGGAAGAAGCGCTCGAGAGGGCCCTGCGCCCCAAGCAACTCGACGAGTACGTCGGCCAGGAGAAGATCCGCGGCCAGTTGCAAATCTTCATCGAAGCCGCGCGCAACCGCGCCGAAGCGCTGGACCACGTGCTGCTGTTCGGGCCGCCCGGCCTGGGCAAGACCACGCTCGCGCACATCATCGCCAGGGAAATGGGCGTGAACCTGCGCCAGACTTCCGGCCCGGTGCTGGAGCGCCCGGGCGATTTGGCGGCGCTGCTCACCAACCTCGAACCCAACGACGTGCTGTTCATCGACGAGATCCATCGGCTGTCGCCGGTCGTCGAGGAGATCCTGTACCCCGCGCTGGAGGATTTCCAGCTCGACATCATGATCGGCGAAGGTCCGGCGGCGCGCTCGGTCAAGCTCGACCTGCCGCCGTTCACGCTGGTCGGCGCGACCACGCGCGCCGGCATGCTGACCAATCCGCTGCGCGACCGCTTCGGCATCGTGTCGCGGCTGGAGTTCTACTCGGCGGCCGAGCTCACGCGCATCGTGCAGCGCTCGGCGGGCTTGCTGAACGTGCACACCTCGCCTGAAGGCGCCTTCGAGATCGCGTCGCGATCGCGCGGCACGCCGCGCATCTCGAACCGGCTGTTGCGCCGCGTGCGCGATTTCGCCGAAGTGAAGGGCCAGGGCAAGGTGGACCGCGACATTGCCGACGCGGCACTGAAAATGCTGGACGTGGACGTCATCGGCCTCGACGTCATGGACCGCAAGCTGCTGCTGGCGGTGCTCGAGAAATTCGGCGGCGGGCCGGTCGGCATCGACAACCTGGCGGCAGCCATCGGCGAGGAGCGCGACACCATCGAGGACGTGCTCGAGCCCTTCCTGATCCAGCAGGGTTACCTGCAACGCACGCCGCGCGGGCGCATGGCCACCGCGTCGACCTACCGGCATTTCGGTCTCGCCGCGCCTTCGTCCTCGGCCAGCGGCGAGCTTTGGCGGGAGAGCTGACATCGAGATCCAGGTGCGCGTGTACTACCAGGACACCGACGCCGGCGGTGTCGTCTTTCATGCGACCTACCTGCATTTCCTCGAGCGCGCGCGCATGGAGTGGATGCGCGCCCGCGGTTTCGACGCGCGGGAACTCGCCAGCCGATTCGGGCTCGTATTCATCGTCCGGCAACTGGAGATCGCCTACATGAAGCCGGCCGTGCTGGATGATCTGGTGACGGTCAGCGCGCAGGTGCAGAAAATGGGGCGCGCGCAGTTGACCTTCCTGCAGGAAGTGTGGCGCGGGGAGGAGGCATTAGTGAAGGCGTCGGTCAACGTCGCCTGCGTCGCGTCGGACAGCCTCAAGCCGGCGCCTTTTCCGGAATCGATCCGGGTACTGCTGGAAGGCGAATCGCCGGCGCCCGAAGCAACGCGCCGGTCCGTTCAACCCCGCGGGCAACTGAACCGCGTTTAAACGACAAACCACAACCATGAGCACAACCCAAGACCTTTCGTTCATCAGCCTGATCGGCAACGCCAGCGTGCTGGTGCAGCTCGTGCTCCTGCTGCTGCTGGCCGTATCGCTGATTTCGTGGTGGTTCATCTTTCGCAAGACCTTCGTCGTGCGCGACGCGATGCGGCGCACCGACCAGTTCGAGCGCTCCTTCTGGAGCGGCGCCGACCTTGGCACCCTCTACCAGGCCGCGGCCAGCGCGAGGCACAACGCCGGCAGCATGGAACGCATCTTCGAATCCGGCTTCCGCGAGTTCGTGAAGCTGCGCAAGCAAAGCGCCACCAGCCTGAACATGATCATGGACGGCACGCGCCGCGCCATGCGCGCGACCTACCAGCGCGAGCTCGATCACCTCGAGGCGCACCTGTCCTTCCTCGCGACGGTCGGCTCGGTCAGCCCCTACGTCGGCCTGTTCGGCACGGTGTGGGGGATCATGAATGCCTTCCGCGGGCTGGCCAACGTGGGTCAGGCCACATTGGCGCACGTGGCGCCGGGCATTGCCGAGGCGCTGGTCGCCACCGCGATGGGTCTGTTCGCCGCGATCCCGGCGGTCATCGCCTTCAATCACTTCGTGCGCCACATCGAGCGCCTGTCCACCCGCTTCGACAGCTTCATGGAGGAGTTCTCGAACATCCTGCAGCGGCAGGCGAACACGGCGCCGGCCGGCAGCCAGCCCGCGCCGCACGCCGTGAACGCGGGCTGATCCGCCATGGCCACGGTCAACCGGCGGCGGCATCCGCGCCTGATGAACCAGATCAACGTCGTGCCCTACATCGACGTGATGCTGGTGCTGCTCGTGATCTTCATGGTGACGGCGCCGCTGATGAACCCCGGCGTCATCGACCTGCCCAGCATCGGCAAGAGCGCGCAGCCGCCCGCGGCGCCGATCGAGATTTCCATTCGCGCCGGCGGCGCGATGTCGCTGACCGACCGCGACATCTCGGGCGCGGAACGCCCGGTCAGCCAGGACGAGCTGATCAAGCTGATCCGCAGCAAGCAGGCGAAGAAGCCCGACCAGCCGGTGGTGATCTCCGCGGACAAGGACGTGAAGTACGAAGCGGTCATCAAGGTCATGGACCTGCTGCAGCAGAACCAGGTCAAGCGCGTCGGCCTGCTCGCGAAACCGCGATCGGGATGAGTTCGCGCACGGCACACGAACCCGGCCGCCTCGCCTCCGGTGCGCTCGCCGTACTGGTGCACGTGATTTTCCTGGGCATGCTGGTGATCGGCATCAGCTGGCAGAAGAAGGTGGCCAGCCCGATCGTGGTGGACTTGTGGCAGGACCTGCCCGAGCCGTCGAAGAAGGCGCCGCCGCCTCCGGAGCCGCCGAAGCCGGTAGTCAAGCCGCTGCCGCCCCCGCCGAAGCCGGCGGTCGAGGTGAAGCCGCCGCCCCCGCCGCCGGAGCCGAAGGTGGAGACACCGAAGCAGCCCTCCGCCGCCGAGATCGAGCTCAAGGAAAAGCTGAAGAAGAAAAAGGAAGAGGAAGAAGCCAAGCGCGAGGAGCAGAAGCGCCTGGAAGCGCAGCGCAAGGAAGAAGAAGCGCAGCGCAAGCAGGAGGAAGCCGAGCGCAAGGAAGAGCAGAAAAAAGCCGAGCTCGAGAAGCGCCGGCAAGCTGAGGAAGAAAAAAAGGCCGAGGCCGAGCGCAAGCGCCAGGAAGCCGAGGAGAAGCGCGCCGAGCAGGAAAAGCTGCGCAAGGAAGAGGATGCGCGCAAGGCCGAGGAACGCCGCGTCGCCGAGGAGCAGCGCAAGGTCGAGGAAGCCAAGAAAGAAGAGGAGCGCAAGCAAAAGGCGGCGGCCGAGGCAGCAGAGCGCCAAAAGCAGGAGGCAGAAGCAAAGCGCAAGGCCGAGGCCGAGGCGAAGGCCAGGGCGGAGGCCGCGGCGCGCGCGGCGCAGCAGAAACTGATCAACGACTGGCGGGCGCGCATCCAGAACGCGGTCAAGAGCCGGGTGGTGCTGCCGCCCAATATCGAGGGCAACCCGGAGGCGAGATTCGAGGTCGTGTTGCTGCCCGGCGGCGAGGTCCTGAGCGCGACATTGAAGAAATCCAGCGGCAATCCGGCCTACGACGCGGCGGTGGAGCGCGCCATCAATCGCGCATCGCCGTTGCCCGTGCCGACGGATACCGACCTGTTCCAGGAGAACTTCCGGGAACTCACCCTTGTTTTCCGACCTAAAGACTGAGCAATGACCCAAACCCCCTCAACTTCTCATCCATTCTTCATGGCCAATCCCAACGTGCGTTTCCGCCCGGCAAGCTGGTTTGCGGTTGTGCTGCTGCTTGCCCTGGCGTTCTGCGGACGAGTCATTGCGGCCCCGCTGGCGATAGAGATCATCGGCGGCGGCGCCAACCAGATTCCGATCACGGTCGTTCCCCTGGGCAACGAGGACCGGTTCAAGGAACGCGTCAGCCAGATCGTCGCGGCCGACCTGCAGCGCAGCGGGCTGTTCAAGATCGGCGCAATCGGCAACGTGCGGCCGCTGCCCGTCGAGCCCAAGCAGATCGACTTCAAGTACTGGAAGGGCGAGGGCACCGACACGATGGTGATCGGCAACATCGTCGAAAAAGGCGATGGCAAGGTCGAGGTGCAGTTCCGCCTGATGGACGTCGGCAAGCAATCGCAGCTGCTGGGATTTTCATACAGCGTCAGCGTGCCGCAGCTGCGCACGACGGCACACAAGATCGCCGACCAGATCTACGAGAAGCTGACCGGCGACGCCGGCGTGTTCGCGACCAAGATCTGCTACGTGACCAAGGGCGACAATCGCTTCGAGCTGCAGGTGTCCGATGCCGACGGCTTCAACTCCGATTTCATCCTCGCGCACAGGGAACCGATCATCTCGCCGCAGTGGTCCCCGGACGGCACGCGCATCGCCTACGTGTCGTTCGAGCGGCGCAAGCCGATCGTCTTCGTGCATAACCTGCTCGACGGCACGCGCACCGTGCTGGCCAACTTCGAGGGCTCGAATTCGGCGCCGTCGTGGGCGCCGGACGGCAAGAAGCTCGCGGTGGTGCTGACCAAGGACGGCACGTCGAACCTGTACATGATCAACGCCGACGGCTCGGGCGTGAGCCGGATCACGAACAACCAGTCGATCGACACGGAGCCCAGCTTTTCGCCGGACGGGAAGTACATCCTGTTCACGTCCGACCGCGCCGGCAGCCCGCAGATTTATCGCATGCGCGCCGACGGACAGGGCGAGCCCCAGCGCCTGACCTTCGAAGGCAACTACAACGTGACGCCGCGCTACAGCCCCGACGGGAAGTCCTTCATCTTCATCCATCGCAGCGAGGGCACGTTCAACGTCGCGCTGCAGGAAATCGGGTCGCCGCAGATGCAGATCCTGACATCGGGCAGCCTGGATCAATCGCCGACGTTCGCGCCCAACGGCAAGATGGTGCTCTACGCTTCCGAGGTGAAGGGGCGTGGTATATTAGCCGCGGTGTCGAGCGATGGGCGGATCAAGCAGAGAATTACCGCGCAGTCAGGCGACATACGAGAACCTGCGTGGGGACCGCTTTCGATCAATCGCCGAAAGGAGTAGTGATGACAAGAACAGTATTTGCATTGTCGCTGGTGGGCCTGCTCGCCGCATGCGCAAGCCAGGGACAAAAAAGCGCGGACATCGAGCAGCGCGACCTCTTCGACCAGCAGGCGGCGCAACGCCAGGCCGCGGCGAAGCAGCAGGACGCCGACAGGCAGGCCAAGATCGCCAAGGAGCAGGAAGAGCTCAAGCGCCAGCTCGACGAGCAGCAGCGTCGCCAGCAGGCCGGCCAGGGCGACCAGGCGATCGTCAAGCCGCTGCCCGGCGCGGGCGTGGGCGGCACGCAACTGAAAGGCGATGCCTGGTCGCAGCTGAAGGATCCGGCCAGCGCGCTTTCCAAGCGCAGCGTCTACTACGAGTACAACAAGTACGACATCAAGGAACAATACGTGCCCGTCGTCGAGGCGCACTCCAAATTCCTGATGGAGCACAACGACCTCAAGATCGCCGTGCAGGGCAACTGCGACGATCGCGGCAGCCGCGAATACAACCTCGCGCTCGGCCAGCGCCGTGCCGACAGCGTGAAGCGGGCGATGGTCCTGCTGGGCGTGGGCGAGAAGCAGATCGAGACCGTGAGCTTCGGCGCCGAGAAGCCGGTCGCATTCGGCCAGGACGAAGACAGCTGGGCCAAGAATCGTCGGGCCGACATCGTCTATCCGAACGAACCGCAGTAAATGCCCGACGCAGGGGATTGCAATGGCGCGCCGCGATAG
>DASZTG010000023.1:0-46937 GCA_035548375.1 Burkholderiales bacterium | reverse complement strand
CGAGGGCGAAGGCACGGTGGGCAGCGGCCAGGAGTCCATCGCCGGCATCCGGCGCCAGGTGGACCAGGTGGTGACGCACATGCTCGACCTGGGCAAGAAGTCGCAGCAGATCGGCTCGGTGCTCGAGATCGTCTCGGAGCTGGCGGAGCAGACCAACATCCTGGCGATCAACGCCACCATCGAGGCGAGCGGGGCGGGCGAGGCGGGGCGGCGCTTTGCGGTGGTGGCCGACGAGATCCGCAAGCTGGCCGACCGGGTGGCCAATTCGACGAAGGAGATCCGCAACCTGATCGACGATGTGCGTGCGGCGGTGAACACGACGGTGATGTCGACGGAGTCCACGGCCAAGGCGGTGGAAAGCGGGGCGCGGCAGTTCTCGGAAGTGGCGGTGGCGTTCAAGCAGATTTCGGGGCTGGTGGGCACCACCACGGATGCGGCGCGGCAGATCGAGTTGTCGACCAAGCAGCAGACCACGGCGGCCGAGCAGGTGCGCACCGCGGTCTCGCAGGTGGCGCAGGCAACGCATGAGACGGAGGCGAGCACGGGGCAGACGCTGCAGACGGCCTCGCAGTTGGCGACGCTCTCGCGCGACCTGATGCGCCTGATCCGCCCGAAAGAGGCCACGGCCTGAAGCCCTGATGCAGCGCGACCCCTACAAGTTCTTCCGCATCGAGGCGCGCGAGTTGCTGGAGCAGCTCGGCAAGGCTGCGCTCGACCTCGAGGCCGGGGGAGCGCCGGCCGATTCGCTGGCACGCCTGCTGCGCCTGGCACACACGATGAAGGGGGCCGCGCGCGTCGTGAAGCAGGGCGAGATGGCCGATCGTGCCCACGCCATCGAAGATGCGCTGGCGCCCTGCCGCGACGGCCGGACCGTGCCACGCGAAACCATAGATGCCGCGTTGAAGCTCATCGACGAGATGGGCGACCTGCTCGCGCAAATACCTTCCAGCGAGGCGATGCAGGAGAAGGCCGCTGAAAGGCCGGTTCCCGAGAAGAAAGCCAAAACGGAAACACCTGCCGGCGCGCCGGCGGATTCATCGGGCGCAACCGGCAACGTTACGACCATCGTTCCCGAGGTCGCGCGCACGGTCCGCACCGACGTAGGCGACGTGGACCTGTTGCTGCAGGGTTTCTCCGAGGTGAGCGGCGAAATCACTTCGATTCGTGCCGCCATCGCCGAGCTCGGCCAGATGTGCCAGGGAATCGCAGACAAGTCCGGCGGCATCGATCTCGAGCGCATGATGGGCACCTGGGAACGCGACGTCGCCGCCAGCGTGGACCGCGCCGAACGCGAACTCGGCGAACTGCGTGCCCTCACGGAGCGCCTGCGCCTGATTCCGGCGGGCGCGCTGTTCAACGGCCTCGAGCGCCTGGCACGGGACAGCGCGCGTGCCACGGGCAGGGCCGTGGAGTTCGAAGGCCGCGGCGGCGAAGTACGCCTGGACGGACATGTACTGGACATCGTGCAGCCGGCGCTCATGCAGATGGTGCGCAACGCCATCGCGCACGGCATCGAACCCGAGGCTGAGCGCCGCGCCGCGCAGAAACCGCCTGCGGGACGCGTGACACTGGAAGTGGCGCGCAAGGGTCAGCGCGCAGTGTTCCACTGCCGCGACGACGGGGGTGGGGTGAACTTCGACGCCCTCGAGCGTGCCTTGCGCCTGCGCGGTGTCTTGCCGGCCGGTTCGCCGCGGCCGGATTCGGCGCAATTGCTTCGCCTCTTGCTCAAGGGTGGCGTGTCGACGGCGACCTCAGTCACGGATTTGTCCGGCCGCGGGATCGGCCTGGACGTGGTGCGCGAGGCAGCGGAACGGCTGCGTGGCGAGCTGACGATCGATACCGAGGCGGGAAAAGGCACCACCATCGCCCTGAGCGTACCGCTGTCACTGGCGTCGTTCGAGGCGCTCATCGTGGAAGCATCGGGTGCGAGTGCCGCGCTGCCGCTGGAGGCAGTCATCGGAGTACGGCGCGCGAACCGCGACGAGCTGGCGATCGCGGCCGAGAGCGAGGCCATCGTGCATCGCGACGAGCTGGTCCCGTTGCTGCGGCTCTCGAGCCACCTCGGAATTTCAGCGCACGAGCGCGCGCCCGCGGGGAGGCGCGACGCCGGCGCATTCACGGTAATCCTGCTCAACTCCGGTGAGCGATCGGTCGCAGTCGCGGTCGATCGGCTCGCGGGCGTCGAGGCGGTGCTCTACCGCCCGGTGCCCGACCTTGCCCCGATCGCGCCCATCGTCGCCGGGCTATGCCTGGATGCCGATGGCAACCCGCGCGCTGTGCTCGCGCCGGAAGTGCTGGCCGACCTGGCGAGGCGAGGCTCGCCGCGAACGGAAGCCGCGCCGGCACCGCGCAAGCCCGTCCTGGTGATCGACGATTCCCTCACCACGCGCATGCTGGAGCAGAGCATCCTCGAATCCGCGGGCTACACAGTGGAACTGGCCACCTCCGCGGAGGAGGGAATGGAAATGGCGCACAGGAACGACTATGCCCTGATCCTGTGTGACGTCGAGATGCCGGGAATGGACGGATTCGCTTTCGTCGAGCGCTCGCGCGCCGACCCGCGCCTGCGCGAGGTGCCCTGCATGCTGGTGACTTCGCGCAACTCGCCTGCGGACCATCGCCGTGCCGAGGAGGCCGGCGCGAACGGCTACATCGTCAAAGGCGAGTTCGACCAGGGCCATTTCCTGGCGCGCGTCGCGCAGCTGGCCAACCGATGAAGCGCATCCGCGTCCTCGTCGTCGAGGATTCGATCACGGTTCGCGAGCGCCTGTGCGCCGTGCTTTCCGCGGCCGCCGACATCGAGGTCGTCGGCGAGGCCATGGACGGCGCGCAGGCCATCGAGCAGTGCACCGCGCTGCGCCCGGACGTGATGACGCTGGACATGGTCATGCCGGTGATGAGCGGGCTCGCGGCGACCGAGTACATCATGGCGCATTGCCCGACGCCCATCCTCATCGTTTCCGCGTCCACCAATCGCGGCGAGCTGTACAAGACCTACGATGCGCTGGCCGCGGGCGCGCTCGACGCCATGGAAAAGCCGCTGGGCGACGAAGCCGACGACGACTGGGAATTGCGCCTCGTTTCCGCGGTGCGCCTGCTGTCGAAGATCAAGGTCATCACGCATCCGCGCCCGCGCATGCGTACCGAAACGCCGGCGCCGCGGCGTTACCGCGTGGTCGCGATCGGCGCCTCGACCGGCGGACCGGGCGCGGTCGTGGAAGTGCTGCGGGCCATTCCGGCCGGGTTCACCCTGCCGATCCTGCTCGTCATGCACGTCAGCGAACCGTTCGCCGCCGCGCTGGCGGAGTGGCTGAACGACCAGAGCCCGCACGTGGTGAGGGTCGCCCGCGAAGGCGCGGTCCTGAGCATGTCCGGCGTCACGCTCGCGCCCGCCGGCCGCCACCTCGTCGTCGAGCACGGCAAGCTGCGCTTCTCGGACGCGCCGGAGCGGCACTCCTGCCGGCCCTCCATCGACGTGCTGTTCGAATCCGTGGCGCTGGAATACCGTTCCGCCGCGGCGGCCTGCCTGTTGACGGGCATGGGACGCGACGGCGCGGCCGGGCTGTTGCAGATCCGGCGCGCGGGCGGGCTGACGATCGCGCAGGACGAAGCCAGTTGCGTGGTCTACGGCATGCCGCGCGAGGCGGTGCTGCTGGATGCAGCCGAGCGCGTCCTGCCGCTCGCGCAAATCGGCACCGTCGTGGCAGGCCTTGCGGGCGACGGGCGAGGAGACGCGCGCGCATGAGCGGGGATCGAATCTACGATCCGGATTCGCTGACCGGCACCGGCGCAAGCACGTCGACGATCGGATTTCCCATCCCGTTCGTGCACGAAATCAGCCGGGCGACCACCATGCAGGGCATCCTCGACATCGTCGCCTACTGGACGGCGTCGATGATCCCGGCGGATCGCTGCAGCATCACGATGGGCGGCGACGATGAGTTGCTGAAGATATTCGCGTTGCAGGGCAACGCCGCGATTCCTCAGGACCGGCCGCTCCCGATCGAGGGCACGATGGTCGGGCGCGTGTACCGGACCGGCAAGCTGATGATCTGCGGCGACCTCGCGAGCTCGGCGGAAGCCGATTGCAAGATGCTGGCGGCGGGCGGCATCAACAGCTGCATGGATGCGCCCCTGCTCATGTTCGGCAACCCGATCGGAACGCTCAACGTCGGCCACCGCTCGCGCGATGCGTACGACGCCGAGCACGCCGTGCGACTGCAGTGCATCGCCGACTGGGTATCCCTGCACCTTCACCTGCACTTGCAGATCGACACCGCCCAGCGCCTGGCCTCCACGGACCAGCTGACCGGCGCGGCCAACCGGCGTGCCTTCGTCGAGCGCGCGGCTTTTCACTGGAGCCAGTGGCAGCGCTCGAAGCTGCCCTTCGTCATCGCCTGCCTGGACCTCGACAAGTTCAAGGATCTCAACGACACCTACGGGCACAACGCCGGCGACAAGGTGCTGGTGGCATTCACCGAGAGCGTGAAAGCGCACACGCGCGACGTCGACCTCGTGGTCAGGATGGGCGGGGAGGAATTCGCCGTGATCTTCGACCGTTGCCAGACTGAAACCGCCGTGACCATCCTCGAGCGCATCCGCAGGCGCATCGAATTGAAGGCGGTGAAAGCCGGCGACAGGGAAATCTGGTTCACCTTCAGCGCGGGGGTGGCAGCCGTCGAGCCGGCTGACAAGGACATCGACCAGGTCATGCGTCGCGCCGACCGCGCGCTTTACGACGCCAAGAATCAGGGGCGAAACCGCGTCGTGGTCGCCGGCAACTAGCGCTCCTGGCTGCTGGATTCCGTTCTGGCGCCGTCGTGCGCAACGAGGCGGTCCGCGCGGCGCAGTTCGGGGAACAGGCCGCTCCATAGCAGCACGACCGCGAGCGTGCCGAGCCCGCCGAGCAGTGCCGCGGGAACGGTGCCGAACAACGCGGCGGTCAGGCCCGACTCGAATTCACCCAGTTCGTTCGACGCGCCGATGAAAACCCAGTTCACGGCGCTGACGCGCCCGCGCATTGCATCCGGCGTGGACAACTGCACGAGGGTCTGGCGGATGACCATGCTGACCATGTCGAAGCCGCCCAGGGCGGCCAGCGCGGTGAGCGACAACCACAGGTTCGTCGACAAGGCGAAGGCGACCGTGCAAGCGCCGAATCCCGCGACGCACCCGAGCATCAGCTTCCCCGCATTGCGCTTGATGGTCCGATGCGCGAGAAACAAGCCGACCACGGTCGCGCCGATGCCGGGCGCGCATCGCAGCCAGCCGAGCCCGAAGGGGCCGACCTCGAGGATGTCCTTGGCGAAAATCGGCAGAAGCGCGGTGACCCCGCCCAGCAGCACGGCGAACAGGTCCAGCGAGATCAGAGCGAGCAGCAGCCGGTTCGAGAATATGTAGCGGATGCCGCCGAGCAGGCCGCGGTCCGTGCCGCCATCCCGTACAACGGTTGCGCCCGTCGTACGCGGCAGCAGGAATGCCTGCGCCACCGAGAAAACATACAGGCCGGTGGCGAGAACGAACATCGCGGTATCGCTGAACCCATATACCAGGCCGCCGACGGCCGGGCCGGCGATCGCGCAGACCTGGAACACGGAGGACGCGCTGGCAACGGCGCGCGGAAACGTATCGCGGTCGACGATGCGCGGCAGCAACGCGGACATCGCCGGAAACGCGAACGCCCGCGCCGATCCGATGACGAGCAGCACCGCGTACACCGGACCGACGGAGAACTGCGTGGTCGTTGCCAGCACGCCCAGGGTCGCCACGCTCAGCGTCTGCGCGACCAGTGACAGCGCAATGATCCTGCCGCGATCGAACCGGTCGGCGGCCTGCCCGGCGACCAGCACGAGGGCGATGTTCGGCAGGAACAGCACCAACCCGACATACGCCAGGCTCATTGGATCATGCGTGGCGGAGTAGACGTACCAGCCGATCGCGACGTTGAGCATCTGCGAGGCCAGTTCCTCGGCGGCGCGGATGCCGATGTATTTGCGAAACGCGGGATGGGACGCGAGCAACGCAAGGAGCGGGAACCTGCTTTCGGACATTCAGGAGGGAAGCGTCCGCAACGCCGCGGTCGCTTTGTTTGTTGTATCCGGCACGCATGCTAAAGAACCCGGGTGCGGCCGGTCAAACCCCTGGATCCGGCCTGCGGGTTCCCGGATTGGACATACAATGCGGCCCGTGTTCCTATGAATGCAGGCATGTCGAATCCGATTTTCATGGGCGAGGCCATTCGTCTCGCGGCGACGGCGGCCGAAGCCGGGGAAGTGCCGGTCGGCGCGGTGGTCGTGCGCGATGGCGTCATCGTCGGCAGGGGTAGCAACGCCCCGATCGGCCTGCACGATCCGTCGGCCCATGCGGAAATCCGCGCGTTGCGCGAAGCCGCGCAAGCGCTCGGGAACTATCGCCTGACAGGTTGCGCGCTTTACGTCACGCTGGAACCATGCGCCATGTGCGCGGGCGCGATCATGCATGCACGGGTCGAGCGCCTGGTCTACGGCGCACCGGATCCGAAAACCGGAGCCTGCGGCAGCGTCGTGAACCTGTTTGCGGAAGACAGGCTCAACCATCACACGCAAGTCGAAGGCGGGCTGATGGCGGCGGAATGCGGCGCGCTGCTCAGCGGGTTCTTCCGCAGCCGCAGGACGGCCGCGCAGTGAAATCCATCCGCATCAGCATCGCGGACCAGGCGCTCGAATTGCGCGAAGCAGGCCGCACGCTCAAGCGCTACCGGGTCTCCACCGCGAAGAACGGTGCGGGCGAGCGCAACGGCAGCTTCCGCACGCCGCGCGGCAGGCATATCGTGCGCGCGAAAATCGGCCGCGGCGCGCCGGAAAACACGGTGTTCGTGAGGCGGCGCCCCACGGGTGAAATCTTCAGCCCCGAGCTCGATGCCTCCAGCCCCGGACGCGACTGGATGCTCACGCGCCTGCTTTGGTTGTCGGGGTGCGAGCGCGGGTTCAACCGTCTCGGCGAAGTCGATACCATGCGCCGCTACATCTACATCCACGGCAGCCCGGACTCCCGCACGATGGGCGAACCCGGGTCGATCGGCTGCATACGCATGCACAACCGCGACGTCATCGAGCTGTTCGATGCGATCGAGGCCGGCACGCCCGTCGAGATCATCGAAGGGCCGCTCTGAGCCGGCCGAGGTTGTGCGCCGCAATGCGGTGGGTTAGAGTGCCGCCGCCCCGCCCGGGGCATCAAACGCACAAGTCAAGGAGACCATCGCGATGCGGTTGCTCGACAAGGTGGCAATCATCACGGGTTCGGCGCGCGGCATCGGCCACGCGACGGCGCTGAAGTTCGCGCACGAAGGCGCGAAGGTCGTCGTATGCGACCTCGATGTGGGCGGAGTCGACGAAGTCGTCGCCCAAATCCAGGCCGCGGGCGGCAAGGCCATCGGCTTCGGCGTCAACGTCACCGACAAGGCGAGCATCGAAGCCATGGTGCGCGGCGCGATGGATCGCTTCGGCCGCATCGACATCCTGGTCAATAACGCCGGAATCGTCGATGACGCGCTGTTTCGCAAGATGACCGACGAGCAGTTCGAGCGCGTCGTCGACATCAATCTCAAGGGTACGTACAACTGTGCGCGTGCCGTCGTGGACATCATGATTGCCCAGAACGGCGGCGTCATCCTGAACGCGTCGTCGGTCGTCGGCGTCTACGGCAATTTCGGACAGTCGAACTACGCGGCAAGCAAGTTCGGCGTCATCGGCCTGGCCAAGACCTGGGCGCGCGAGCTCGGCCGCAAGGGCATCCGCGCGAACGCAGTCTGCCCGGGCTTCGTCGAAACCACGATACTCAAGTCGATTCCCGAGAAGGTCATGCAGTCCATGGTCGAGCGCGTGCCGCTGGGACGGCTGGCGCGGCCGGAGGAAATCGCCAATACCTACGCCTTCCTCGCCTCCGACGAAGCCAGCTACATCAACGGCGCCGTCATCGAGGTCAGCGGCGGCATGACGGTCTAGCGGTCGAACCCGGGACCATCATGGCGACCGCGTCGGGAATCCTGGTGCGAGCCGCCGACTGGACGACGGAGCGGGATCTCCTCAGGTCCGTTCGCGAAGAGGTGTTCGTGCGCGAGCAGGCCGTGCCCGTCGAACTCGAATGGGACGAATTCGACGCGGTTTCGCGCCACGTGCTGGCATCGGTGGACGGCGTCGCCGTGGGCACGGGCAGGCTGCTTCCGGACGGGCACATAGGCCGCATGGCGGTATTGCGCGACTGGCGCGGGCGCGGGGTCGGAAGCGCGATGCTGCTGGCGCTCATGGAAGAGGCGAGAGCCTCCGGCATGCGACGCGTCGAGCTGAATGCGCAGACGCGCGCGTCGGGATTCTATGCGCGCTTCGGTTTCGTCGCGCAAGGCGACGAGTTCATGGACGCCGGCATTGCGCACCGGAGCATGTGGCGCAATCTCTAGCCGGTTGCTCGCGCGGTTTCCGGCTTTGCCGCGAATCGGTAGCGCCTGTCCTCCAGAAGCACGCCACCTTCGCCGAACGAGCGTTCGCGGAAGCTGATTTCGCCTTCCTGATCCATGAGCAGCACGCTCGAGGCGCGCGTGCCATATCCCGGTGCGACGATGAACGGGGCCGAAAGCCGCTTCTCCCAATCACGGCTGATTCCCGTGCTGGGCAATTGCGCCTCGTCGGCGACACGCCGGTCCGCCAGCATCGCCAGCAGGTCTTCCGTGAGGCGGTCCGCGCCGACGTTGCCGGCAAGCGCGTCGCGCAATCCGCTTTTTCCGCGTTCGACCTTCGGCCACGGCGTATCGAGCAAGCGGTTGCTCAGACCGTAGATGCCCGGCGCCAGCTTGATGGCGCCGCCGTCGTGATTCGACAGGTAGTGCAAGCCATGAACGTCGCCGGCGAGGAGGTTGAAGCCGTGATACTCGCCGGCGCGCGCCGATGTGGCAGCCACGTAATCGCTCGCCGGCGTGGTGCCGCACAGGTAGCGGGCGACCAGGTCTCCGCGGGAGCGGCTGCCGGGGCCGGGCGCGCTGCCGTCACGGTAATTGGTGACCGCCGCCCAACGGCCCTGCGTCGTGACGCCCATCCAGGTGCCGCCTTTTTCGAGGTCGCGCCCGCCCAAAACGCCGGGAGCGTCTTTCCAGTAATCCGCAGCGGCGGTCGGACGGCTGAAGAATTCGTCCCGGTTGGCCGCGACAACGAGGCGATAGCGCGGATCGGTGAGATACGCCACCAGGATCAGGCACATGCTTCCTCGAAGCATTCCACATGGCGCCGGCTGCCCGGCTGCAGCAGCTTGCCGAATCCATGCGCGAGAACGGCCTCGGCCAGGCAGCGTTCGAACGCCTCGGGATCGCCGACGCGTTCGTAGACTTCCATCCAGGTCGACGGATCGTCGCGCTTGAGCAGCACCCGGCCTGCGATCCCGGTGGCGCGCTGCACCGATGCCTGCATGGTCGCGACGATTGCCTTCGCGAGATCCGCGTTCGCCACGCGATAGTAGATGTAGTAGGAAAAAGCCAACTCAGCCGGCAATGGTCGAGGGCGGGGACAGCGTCACCGCCAAACCGCCAGGCGACCGCAGCGGCTTGTCGGCTGCCTCGTCCATTACGACCGCGAGGAATTCCGAGCGGCCGTCCGGCAGTCCGACGGCATTCAGCACGACACCACCGCCGGGGCCGGCGGAAGACGAGAGTGCCTCTCCTGCACGCACGCTGCCCGCGGCAAAGCCATGGCGAAGCCTGCGCTTGACGTCGCCGAGATAGCGCGCGCGCGCAACGATTTCCTGTCCGGCGTAGCAACCCTTGTCGAACGCAACCCCGTCGATTTCGTCCAGGCCGATCATCTGGGGCAGGAACTGGTCCTGGGTTGCGGCGGTGACCCAGGGCGTGCCGGAATGGATTTGCTCCCAGTTCCAGCACGCATCGCCGGCAGGCGTCGCCAGTTCCGCCAGGGCGGTCCAAGCCGCGCCGATTTCCTCCGCCGGCGCCAGCACCAGGGACGCATTCCCGCGCAGGCGCACGACCTGGACATTGGCGTGTCGAACGACTGCGAGGGACGTGGACGGCACGGCTGGGAATTTTCGCTCGAGGACTGCGCAAGCCTGCGGGCCGGCGACGCCGATCGAGCGCCAGCCGCTTTCGAGTTCGATCCTGACCTTGGAGCGCAGGATGAATTTGCGCAGGCGCTCGGCGAAGCTGGCCGCGACGTCCGCAGGCAGCCACACCAGGAAGCCCTGGGGAACGGCCAGCAGCAGGAAATTCGCGATCAGGCGTCCTTTCGGCGTGCAGTAGCCGCCCCATTGCGCCTGCGCCGTACCCACGCGCTCGACGTCGCACGTCAGTTGCCCCTGCAGGAAGGCGACGGCGTCGTCACCGTGAATCCAAAGGAACCGGTATTGCATGGCCGGCGTCACGACAGCGCCGGAACGCACTGCCTCGAATTCGGCTTGCGGATCGGCGAAATGGAGCAGGGGCGCGCCCGCCGCCTGTTCGACATTGCTCCATTCGGTGAGATTGCCCATGATGTGCCCGTCCGTCCTCGACGGAATTATAAAGCGAGGTCCAGCGTGCGTAGCCCGGCTTTGCGGCTGCGAATTACCCCTTCGATGGCCATGGCCGCCATGCTCGCCTTCATGCATGCCGCGGCCTGCGTCTGTGCGATCGCATTCCTGCCCGGATGGCTCGGCCTGCCGCTTGCCGCGGGCGTCATGGCCAGCCTGGCATTCAGCCTGCGACGGCACGCCCTGCTGGTATCGCCGGACGCCGTGATCGAAATCACCGTGAAGGAGGGCAATCGTTGCGAACTGGTTTTGCGCGACGGCCGCATCGTTGCCGGCCGGCTGGCGCCGTCGACGTTCGTTTCGCCGCTGCTGATCGTGTTGAACGTGAGCATTGACGGCATGCGATCGGGCCGGTCCGTCGTGCTCATGCCCGGAAGCGCCGCCGCGGAGGAGGTACGTGCTCTGCGTGTCTGGCTCCGGCACCGCGCCGGCATGGCAGCGCCGGCTTCAGAGCCGTTCTAGCACCGTATCGCGCGCCTCGGCCAGCATCCCGGGATAGTCGCGGCTGAAATGCAGGCCGCGGCTTTCGTGCCGGAGCAGGGCGCTGCGAACAATCAGGTCGGCGGTGGTCACCAGGTTGCGCAAGTCCAGCAGGTCGGGCGTCACGCGGAAATTCGAATAAAACTCCTGGATTTCCTCGTGCAGCAGGTGGATGCGGTGGCGTGCGCGCTCGAGGCGCTTGTTGGTCCGCACGATGCCGACGTAGTCCCACATGAAACGGCGCAGCTCGTGCCAGTTGTGGGAAATGACGATTTCCTCGTCCGCATCCGTGACCCGGCTTTCGTCCCACTGCGGCAGGTCCGGCGTCGGCAGTTTCGGTTGACGCAGGATATGCGTCGCGGCGGCCTTGCCGAACACCAGGCATTCGAGCAGGGAGTTGCTGGCCAGGCGGTTGGCGCCGTGCAGGCCGGTATGGGCGGTTTCGCCGACGCAATATAGGCCCGCCAGGTCGGTGCGCCCCTCGAGGTCGACCTGCAGGCCGCCGCAAGTGTAGTGCGCCGCCGGCACCACCGGGATCGGTTGGCGCGACATGTCGATGCCCAGTTCCAGGCAGCGCGCGAATATGTTGGGGAAATGCTCCTTGAGGAATTCGACCGGCTTGTGCGAGATGTCGAGATAGACGCAATCGAGGCCGCGCTTCTTCATTTCGAAGTCGATCGCGCGCGCCACCACGTCACGCGGGGCGAGCTCGGCACGCTCGTCGTGGGAGGGCATGAAGCGCGTGCCGTCGGGCAGCCGCAGGATACCGCCCTCGCCGCGAACGGCTTCGGTGATCAGGAAGGACTTGGCGTGCGGGTGGTACAGGCAGGTCGGGTGGAACTGGATGAATTCCATGTTCGCCACCCGGCAGCCGGCCCGCCATCCCATGGCAATACCGTCTCCCGTGGCGGTATCCGGGTTCGTCGTATAGAGATAGACCTTGCCGGCGCCGCCGGTCGCGAGCACGACCTGGTCCGCCGCGATGGTTTCGACGTGGCCGCTTTTCTGGTCCAGGCAATAGACGCCCAGGCAGCGCCGGTCGGGCAGGCCGAGCTTGCCGGCCGTGATCAGGTCCACGGCCATGACGTGCTCGAGCACCGTGATGTTCGGGTGGGAGCGGACCTTCGCCTCCAGCGTAGTCTGCACCGCGTGGCCGGTGGCATCGGCGGCATGGATCACGCGGCGATGGCTGTGCCCGCCCTCGCGGGTAAGGTGGTAGCCCAGCTCCGTGGAGGCGTCACGCGTGAACGGCACCCCCTGGCCGATCAGCCATTCGATCGCCTGGCGCCCGTGCTCGACGACATAGCGCGTCGTTTGCGGATTGCACAGGCCGGCGCCGGCGATTTCGGTATCCCGGATGTGGTCTTCCGGGCTGTCGTCCTTGGCGAGCACGGCGGCAATTCCGCCCTGGGCCCAGTTCGACGCGCCGTCCAGGAACTCGCGCTTTGTAAAAATTCCAATCCGGCGATGATCGGCCAGGTGCAGCGCGACGGTCAGACCGGCCAAGCCGCTGCCGACGATCGCCACGTCGAAACGCTTCATGTTTTTCTCGGATGATCCGGAGCGCGGCAGTGTACAGGAAGGGCGCTGACGCAATCCGTCACCATGCCGAAATGCGTCTGTGGCGCGGCCCGCGCGCGCGACTGAACTAATGCCGGACCGCTATGTCTGTGTATGCGGATTGCGATGCGTTTTCCCGAACAGGACCCGGCGGGTATACTTGGCGCCTTTTGCAACGCAGTGCGATCACCAATTCGGGAAACGTGGCTAGATGGGCGACCGTGAAGTTGACCAGGCGCTGGTCGAGCGGGCGCAGCGCGGAGACAAGCAGGCCTTCGAGCTGTTAGTAGCTAAGTACCAGCGCAAGCTTGGACGTTTGCTTTCACGGTTCATTCGCGACTCCGCCGAGGTGGAGGACGTGGCCCAGGAGGCATTCATCAAGGCGTACCGGGCATTGCCTTCGTTTCGCGGAGACAGTGCCTTTTACACATGGCTGTACCGGATCGGCATCAATACGGCCAAGAACTACCTGGTGGCGATGGGGCGGCGGGCCCCGACCACGACGGAGTTCGACAGCGAGGAAGCGGAGAATTTCGAGGATGGCGACCAGCTTCGGGACCTGAACACCCCCGAGGCGGAGCTGATGACCAAGCAAATCGCCTCCACGGTGAACCAGACGATGGAAGAGTTGCCTGAAGAATTGCGGACGGCGATCACCCTGCGGGAAATCGAGGGCATGAGCTACGAGGACATCGCCGCCGTGATGAATTGCCCGATCGGCACCGTCCGGTCACGGATTTTCAGGGCGCGGGAAACCATAGCGGACCGGCTGCGCCCGTTGTTGGATACCAGCAAGGAAAAGAGGTGGTAGACATGGAAAAAATCTCTGCTTTCATGGATGGCGAAGTTGACGGGGCCGAAGCGAACGGACAGATCGCGCGCCTGAAGGAAGAATCCAGGCTGCGTGCCGGCTGGGAAACCTACCATCTGATCGGCGACACGTTGCGAGGCGAGCGAATCCAGATGTCCGGCCGCTTCGTCGAGACATTCAGCGCCCGGCTCGCGTCCGAGCCCACGGTGCTGGCGCCGCGGCCGCGGAATCCGCTGCAAACGGCCGCCCGGCGGGTGGCGCTGCCGATGGCTGCCGCGGTCGGCGGCATGGCGCTGGTCGCATGGGTGGCGTTGTTCAACAACCCGTTCGCCCCGCCGAAGGAAAACGTCGCCAAGGCACCAGCAGCGGCCCCCGCGGGAACGCAGGTCGCGGGTGATCAGCGGGTGAACGACCTGCTGTGGGCGCATCGCCAGGTTTCGTCGAGCACCCCGGTGGCGGGCGTGCCCGACTACGTGCAGACCGTATCCGAACAGGAAGCGAAAGAAAAGCACTGAACATGGGAAGTCGGGGGGTTTGGCTGCCGGCGCTGCTCGCGCTGGGGCTTTCTGGCGAGGTCGCGGCAGCCGACACCATCCAGCAGGCGGACGCGCTTGCGCTGCTGCAAAAAATCGCGAATGCAGCCCGCGAGCTCAATTATGCGGGCACGTTCGTCTACCAGCACGGCGACCAGGTCGAGACCTCGCGCATCGTGCACTTCGTCGACGGCGGCAACGAACTCGAGAAGCTCGAGACCCTCGATGGCCCGCGCCGGGAAGTCATCCGCAACAATGAGGAAATCCTCTGCTACTACCCGGACGCCAAGATCGTGCGCAGCGACAAGCGCGTCGCCCGCCGCACCTTTCCGGCGCTGCTGCCCGACCAGCTTTCTTCCCTGACCGAATACTACGAGATCCGCAAGGGCGAGCCGGAGCGCATCGGCGGCCTCGACTCGCAGTCCCTGGTGCTCGAACCCAAGGACGGCATGCGTTACGGGCACAAGTTCTGGGCCGATAGCGCATCCGGCCTGCTGCTGAAAGCGCGCATGCTGAGCGAGCGCCACAACGTCGTCGAGCAATTCAGCTTCACGCAGGTCGTGATCGGCAGCGGCGTGACCAAGGAAATGGCGCAGCCGTCGTTCAACGTGCGCTCGCCGGAATGGCGCCTGGACCGTTTCGCCAACAACACGATCAGCGAGTCGGATTCGGGGTGGACGGTCAGGAATTTCCCCGCCGGCTTCCACAAGATCCTGGAAATGCGACGCTCGAAGCAAGGCAATTCCGTGCTCGTGACCCACATGGTGTACTCGGACGGACTGGCGGCCGTCTCCGTGTTCATCGAGCCGGCGGCGAGCCGCAGCCGGGTCAACGAGGGATTGTCGCAGCAGGGCGCCATCAACATCTTCACGCGGACGATCGACGACCAGGTGGTGACCGTGCTCGGGGAGGCGCCGGCCACAACCGTCATGCAGATCGCCAATTCCATCACACCGCGTACCAGGTAGTTTTCGCGGCAGCCTTTTTGCCGCATCATGCCTTTTCCACCAGACGCTTCGCTTCCAGGGATTTCGCTGATGTTCAGAGCCTTGTTGCTTTCATTGCTGGTTTTTGCGCCGCTGCCGGGGTTCGCCCAGGTCCACGGACTGCCGGATTTCACGGACCTCGTCGACAAGCAGGGACCGGCCGTCGTCAACGTCAGCACGACGTCGACCGCGCGCGCGGGCGCGCAATCGCCGGTACCCGAGGACGACCCGTTCTATGATTTCTTTCGCCGCTTCGGCCCGCCGCAGCCGCGCGACTACGAGACGCGCTCGCTGGGCTCCGGCTTCATCGTCAGTGCCGACGGCTACATCCTGACCAACGCTCACGTCGTCGACATGGCCGATGACGTCACGGTCAAGCTCACGGACAAGCGCGAATTCAAGGCCAAGGTCATCGGCGCGGACAAGCGCACGGATGTCGCGCTGATCAAGATCGAGGCGACCGGCCTGCCCGCGGTCAGGATCGGCGAGCCGGAAAAGCTGCGCGTGGGCGAATGGGTGCTCGCCATCGGTTCGCCGTTCGGCTTCGAGAACACGGTCACGGCGGGTATCGTCAGCGCGAAGGGCCGCTCGCTGCCGCAGGAAAACTACGTGCCCTTCATCCAGACCGATGTCGCCATCAATCCGGGCAATTCGGGCGGGCCGCTGTTCAACCTGAAGGGCGAGGTGGTCGGCATCAACTCGCAGATCTACAGCCGCACAGGCGGCTTCATGGGCCTTTCCTTCGCGATTCCGATCGACGTGGCCATGAATGTTTCCGACCAGTTGCGCACGACCGGGCGGGTCAGCCGCGGCCGCATCGGCGTGGTCATCCAGGAAGTCACCAAGGAACTCGCGGAATCGTTCGGTTTGCCGAAGGCCGCCGGCGCGTTGATCAACTCGGTGGAGAAGGGCGGGCCGGCGGACAAGGCCGGCATCGAGGCGTCGGATGTCATCCTGAAATTCGACGGCAAAGCCGTGGGCTCGTCCCAGGACCTGCCCCGCATCGTCGCGCAGACGCGTCCGGGATCGAAGGCGACGGTGCAGATCTGGCACAAAGGGGCCATGCGCGATGTGACGGTTACAGTCGGGGAGATGCCGGATGACAAGGTGGCGCAGCGCCCCGGGCGCAAGGAAACCAAGCCGGGCAACGTCGTCGCCAGGCTGGGGCTGACCTTGAGTGAACTGACCGCCGACCAGCGCAAGGAAATCGGCGCCAGCGGCGGCCTGCTGGTGGAGGACGCACAGGGTGCGGCGGCAAAGGCCGGAATCCGGCGCGGCGACGTGCTGATGGCGATCAACAACCAGGACGTGAAGTCGGTCGAGCAGTTGAACCAGCTGCTCGGCCAGTTCGAAAAGTCGCGCAGCGTGGCGCTCCTGATCAAGCGCGGCGAAGGCGCGCTTTACGTGCCGTTGCGACTGGACGGCAACTGAAGCGGGCACCGCGGAAAGCCGCTCGCCGGGGGGTAAAATCCGCTACAATCCGGCGCTTTGGAAATATCCACGAAAGGGCACGTCCGTGCCCTTTTTTCTGATGCAGCTCATCCGCAATTTTTCGATCATTGCCCATATCGACCACGGCAAATCCACACTTGCGGACCGCTTCATCCAGTACTGCGGCGGCTTGTCCGACCGCGAGATGGAAGACCAGGTGCTCGATTCGATGGACCTCGAGCGCGAACGCGGCATCACCATCAAGGCGCAGACGGCGGCGCTGCGCTACAAGGCCCGCGACGGGCAGACCTACAACCTGAACCTGATCGACACGCCGGGCCACGTCGACTTGTCCTATGAAGTCAGCCGCTCGCTCGCGGCCTGCGAAGGCGCGCTGCTGGTGGTCGATGCCTCGCAAGGCGTCGAGGCGCAGACGGTGGCCAACTGCTACACGGCGACCGAGCAGGGCGTGGAAGTCGTGCCTGTGCTCAACAAGATCGACCTGCCGTCGGCGGACCCCGATCGCGTGATCGCCGAGATCGAGGACATCATCGGCATTCCCGCCGACGACGCGGTGCGCGCCAGCGCCAAGACCGGCGAAGGCGTGCAGGACATCCTCGAGGCGGTCATCACCCGCATTCCGCCGCCGAAGGGCGATCCGGCCGGCCCGCTGAAGGCACTGATCATCGACTCGTGGTTCGACAACTACGTCGGCGTCGTGATGCTGGTGCGCGTCGTCGACGGATCGCTCAAGCCCAAGGACCGCATCCTGCTGATGTCGACCAAGGCAAGCTACCTGTGCGAGCAGGTCGGCGTCTTCACGCCGAAGTCGATGGGGCGCGAAACCCTGCTGGCGGGTGAGGTCGGCTTCGTCATCGCCGGCATCAAGGAGCTCAAGGCGGCGCAGGTCGGGGACACGATCACGCTCGCCGACGTGCCGGCGACGGAGCCGTTGCCGGGATTCAAGGAAATCAAGCCGCAGGTGTTCGCCGGCCTGTATCCCGTCGAGGCCAACCAGTACGAGGCGTTGCGGGACGCGCTCGAGAAGCTGCACCTGAACGACTCGTCGCTGCGCTACGAGCCGGAAACCTCGCAGGCGCTGGGCTTCGGCTTCCGCTGCGGCTTCCTCGGCTTGCTGCACATGGACATCGTGCAGGAGCGCCTCGAGCGCGAGTACGACATGGACCTCATCACCACCGCACCGACGGTGGTGTACGAGTTGCTGATGCGCGACGGCTCCGTGATCGAAATCGAGAATCCCTCGAAGCTGCCGGATGCTTCGAAGATCGAGGAAGTCCGCGAACCGATCATCACCGCGACCATCCTGATGCCGCAGGAGTACGTGGGTCCGGTCATGACCCTGTGCAACAACAAGCGCGGCGCCCAGCGCAACATGCAATACATGGGCCGCCAGGTGATGCTGACCTACGAACTGCCGCTCAACGAAGTGGTCATGGATTTCTTCGACAAGCTCAAATCCGTGAGCCGGGGCTACGCCTCGCTCGACTACGATTTCAAGGAGTTTCGCGCGGCCGACCTGGTGAAGCTCGACATCCTGATCAACGGCGACCGGGTCGACGCGTTGTCGCTCATCGTGCACCGCTCGAACAGCGCCTACCGCGGCCGCGAGCTCGCCAGCCGCATGCGCGAGCTGATTCCGCGGCAGATGTTCGACGTGGCAGTGCAGGCCGCCATCGGCTCGCACATCATCGCGCGCGAGACGGTCAAGGCGCTGCGCAAGAACGTGCTGGCGAAGTGCTACGGCGGCGACATCACCCGCAAGCGCAAGCTGCTGGAAAAACAGAAGGCGGGCAAGAAGCGCATGAAGCAGATCGGCACCGTGGAAATTCCGCAGGAGGCCTTCCTGGCGATCCTGCAAGTGGACAACAAATAGGCCGCCCGCGGCGGCCGACGAGGTGGATGACCGATGAATTTCGCCCTGCTGATGCTGGTCCTGCTGCTGGTGACCGGCGCGATCTGGCTCCTGGACAGCCTGGTGCTGCGACGCCGCCGGAACAAGGGCGCGAAGGAACCGTGGTGGGTGGAGTATCCGAAGAGCTTCTTTCCCATCATTCTGATCGTCTTCCTGCTGCGATCCTTCCTGGTCGAGCCTTTCAAGATCCCGTCCGGCTCCATGATCCCGACGCTGCTCGTGGGCGACTTCATCCTCGTCAACAAATTCACCTACGGGATCCGCGTGCCGGTGCTGAACAAGAAGGTCCTGGACGTGAACCAGCCGCAGCGCGGGGAAGTCATGGTTTTCCGCTACCCGGAAAACCCGACGCTCGACTACATCAAGCGCATCGTCGGCGTGCCCGGTGACCGCGTCGAGTACAAGAACAAGCGCCTGACGGTCAACGGCGAGCTGATCCAGGTCGACCAGGACCAGGACTACCAGTACCTGGACGGCGGCATGAGCTTCGTGAAATCGATCCGGTTCCAGGAAACGCTGGGCGGCCACCGCCATTCCATCATCATCAATCCGGAGGCGCCAGCGCTGCAGCTCGCGGGCGTAAAGCAATTCCCGCAGCGCGAAAACTGCGTTTACAATGAACAGGAATTCAACTGCCTGGTGCCGGCCGGCAGCTATTTCATGATGGGAGACAACCGCGATTCCAGCTCGGACAGCCGCTACTGGGGATTCGTGCCCGAGCAGAACATCGTCGGCAAGGCCTTCCTGGTCTGGTGGAATTTCAGCGAACTGAAACGCATCGGCAATCGTATCAACTAGCGGGGAGTGGACATGAACCGTCAGCGCGGGGTGACTTTCGTCGGCATGCTTTTCATCGCGGCCCTGATCATCGTGGCAGCCATCATCGGGCTGAAGCTGGTGCCGGCGTACATCGAGTTCGCCACCGTCACGAACATCCTGCGCGACGTCGCGCGCTCACCGGAGGCCCGCTCCGGGAACGTGAAGGACATCCAGACCAGCTTCAGGAAGCACGCGCAGATCGACGGCATCGAGACCGTAAAGGCCGAGGACCTCGAAGTCGACAAGGACGGCGACCAGGTCGTCATCCGCGCGAACTACTCCACCAAGATCAAGCTGGTCGGCAACCTGAGCGCGTGCATCGATTTCGCCGCCAGCAGCGGGAATTGACGCGCGCCACCGGCGCGCCGGGCCATGCCTGAGGGCCCGATCGAGCGCCGGCTGGGCTATGTGTTCAGCGATCCGGCGCTGCTGCAGCAGGCGCTGACCCATCGCAGCCACGGCGTTCCGAATAACGAGCGGCTCGAATTCCTTGGCGACGGCCTGGTGAATTTCGTCGTTGCGCGGATGCTGTTCCAGCACTTCAAGTCCTTGCCCGAGGGAGACCTCTCGCGGCTGCGCGCCGGGCTGGTCAACCAGCAGGCGCTATCGGAAATCGCGACGGCACTCGACATCGGCAATCACCTGCGCCTGGGCGAAGGCGAATTGAAGAGCGGCGGCTTCCGCCGGCCCTCCATCCTTGCCGACGCATTCGAGGCCATCGTCGGCGCGATTTGCCTCGACGGCGGATTCGCCGCCGCCGAAGGCGTCCTGGCGCGCCTGTACGAACCCCTGGTTGCGAAAATCGACCCGTCCGCGGCGGCGAAGGACCCCAAGACGCGCTTGCAGGAATACCTGCAAGGCAAGAAATTCTCGCTGCCGCAGTATTCGATCCTGTCGATCGGCGGCGAGGCCCATGAACAGCACTTTCGCGTCGAATGCGCGATTCCGGAACTGTCCATCCAGTCGCAGGGAGAAGGCTCGAGCCGGCGCGCCGCGGAGCAGGAAGCGGCCCGCGTTGCCTACGATCTCGCGGTCACAAGAAAGTGAGCGAAAACCTGCACCGGGCGGGACGCATTGCCATCGTCGGCCGCCCGAACGTGGGCAAATCGACGCTGCTCAACCGCATGGTGGGTGCCAAGATCAGCATCACTTCGAATCGCCCGCAGACCACGCGCCACCGCGTGAACGGCTACGTCACCGAGGCCGACGCGCAGATCGAGCTTGTCGATACGCCGGGGTTCCAGACAACCCACGGCGGCGAGCTGAACCGTATCATGAATCGCACGGTATCCGACAGCCTCGACGGCATCGATGCGATCCTGTTCGTCATCGAGGCACTGAAATTCGGTGCCGAGGATCGCAAGTTGCTCCCGCTACTGCCGTCGGGCATTCCGGTCATCCTGGTCGTCAACAAGGTCGATCGCCTGGAGGACAAGGGAGCATTGCTGCCCTTCCTTGCGCAGACGGGTAAGGCATTCGACTTCGCCGAAATCGTCCCGGTCAGCGCGGCAAAGGGAACGCATGTCGGCCATCTTGCAAAAGTCCTCAAGGCCTATTTGCCCGAGGGGCCGGCGATCCATGACGAGGACGAGATCACCGACCGCTCCGAGCGATTCCTCGCGGCCGAGATCGTGCGCGAGAAACTCTTCCGGCTGCTGGGGGAGGAACTGCCTTATGCCGCCACCGTCGTCGTCGAGAAGTTCGAGGCGCGCGCGAACGTGCGCCACATCCATGCGGCGATCGTCGTCGGCAAGCCCAACCACAAGGCGATGGTCATCGGCAAAGGCGGGGAGAAGCTCAAGCAGATCGGCACGCAGGCGCGCATCGACATGGAAAAGCTCTTCGGCGGGAAAATATTCCTCGAGCTCTGGGTGCAGGTGCGCAGCGGCTGGGCCGACAACCTGAAGACGCTCAAGACCCTGGGCTACGATTGACATGCCAACGCAGGGTGCAAATGCCACGCCCGTGATCCACGACCGGCAGAAGCGCGATGCGCAGCCCGGTTTCGTGCTCCACGCCTATCCTTTTCGCGAGACCAGCCTGGTCGTGGAAACCTTCACGCGCAATTTCGGCAGGGTGGGCATGGTCGCGCGCGGCGCGCGCCGCCCGAAGTCGGCGCTGCGCGGCTTGATGATGGCATTCCAGCCCCTGCTGCTGTCCTGGGCAGGCAAGGCCGAATTGCGCACGCTGCACAAGGCCGAGTGGCAAGGCGGCATTCCGCAGCTGCGCGGCCTGGGCCTGATGTGCGGGTTCTATCTGAACGAGCTTTTGCTGCGCTTCCTCGCCCGGGAAGATCCCCATGAAAGGTTGTTCGATTATTATCAGGCAGCCGTGACGGCACTGGCCGGGGCGGGCGAGCCTTCGATCGCATTGAGGCGTTTCGAGAAATACCTGCTGATGGAGCTTGGCTATGCGCTGGTGCTCGACCGCGAAGCGGATTCCGGCAAGCCGATCGACGCCGGCAGGCGGTACACTTACCTGGTCGAACGCGGTCCCGTTCCGCTGGAGCGGGGTAACGAAGCGGCCGTGGAAATTTCCGGGCGCACGCTGATCGATCTGGAAAACGACGACTACTCAGACGCCAATACGCTTGCCCAGAGCAAGCTGCTCATGCGCTTCCTGGTAAACCACCATATCGGCAGCCAGGAACTGCATACACGCCAGCTTTTGCGCGAATTGCAGCAGATATGAGCCCCACGCAGCCCACCCGGCTGAGCGTCAACGTCAACAAGGTGGCGTTGCTGCGCAATTCACGCCCGCTGGACATTCCGGACGTCAGGCATCTCGCCGGCCTTGCGATCGCGGCGGGTGCGCACGGCATCACCGTGCATCCGCGACCGGACGAGCGCCACATTCGCCGCAGCGACGTCGGCGCATTGCGCGAGATGGCGCGCGACGGCGGCGTCGAATTCAACATCGAGGGCAATCCATTTCACATGTTCATGGAAGTAGTGCGCAACGCGCGCCCCGACCAGTGCACGCTGGTGCCCGACGAACCCGGCGCGTCGACGTCCGATCACGGCTGGGACCTTGCCCGCGACGCAACGCGCCTCCAGCCTGTCCTCGGGGAGCTGAAATCGATGGGCATTCGCGTCAGCCTGTTCATGGATGCGCAACCGCAGGCCATGGTGGCGGCGGCAAAGCTGGGCGCCGATCGGGTCGAGCTCTATACCGAGCCGTATGCGCGCGCGTTCGGTACGGCCTCGCAAAGCACGGCGCTCGATCGCTATCGCCTTGCCGCGCAGGCCGCCGTCGACAACGGGCTTGGCGTCAATGCCGGCCACGACCTCAATCGCAAAAACCTGCCTGCGTTTCTGCGCAGCGTGGCTGGCGTGCAGGAAGTGTCGATAGGCCATGCGCTGGTCGCCGACGCGCTGGAGTTCGGCATGGTGCGAGCCGTCGAGATGTATCTCGACGCCATTCGCGCAGGGCAGCAGGCATGATAGCGGGCGTGGGAGTCGACATCGTCGATGTCGGGCGCATCGAGCGCCTGCTGGATGCATATGGCGAGCAGTTCGCGCGCAGGATACTGGCGATGCCGGAGCGTGAAGCGTATTCACAAAGCTCGCGTCCGGTCTGGTTCCTTGCGAACCGCTTCGCGGCGAAGGAGGCGCTGTCGAAGGCGCTGGGCACCGGGTTGCGCTATCCGGTGACCTTGCATGCGATCAGCGTGAACAGCGATCCCCAGGGCAAGCCGGCATTCGGTTTCCACGGGCCGCTGGCCGATTACCTCGCCGGACGCGGCATTACCGGCCATCATCTCGGATTGACACACGAAAAGGGCATGGCATGCGCAGTCGTCGTGCTGGAGCAATGAAGCGATGAAGATTCCCGCATCCCTGGGCATGGTCATGGTCGACCTGGAAGCCAGGTCGCTGACCGATGCGGACCGTCGACGCCTCTGCCATCCGCTCACCGGCGGCGTGATCCTGTTTTCGCGCAACTACGAATCGCCCGGGCAGCTCGGGCAACTCGTGTCGGAAATCCGGCAGCTGCGCGTTCCGCCGCTGCTGATCGCGGTCGACCATGAAGGCGGCCGGGTGCAAAGGTTTCGCGAGGGCTTCACGCGCCTGCCGCCGATGCGCGCACTCGGCAGGCTCTGGGACGAGCATCCCCGGCAGGCGAAGCATCTCGCGCGCGATGCGGGCTATGTTCTCGCGTCGGAATTGCGCGCGCACGGCGTCGACCTGAGCTTCACGCCGGTGCTGGACCTTGATTTCGGGAACAGCGCCGTCATCGGCGATCGCGCGTTCCATTCGGATCCGCGGGCGGTAATCGAGCTTGCCGGCGCGCTCATCGAAGGACTGGGCCTCGCAGGCATGGCTTCCTGCGGGAAGCACTTTCCCGGACATGGTTACATTGCCGCGGATTCCCACACGGATGTCCCGGTCGACGATCGCAGCTTCGCCGACATCGAATCGGCCGACCTCATTCCATTCCGCCAGTTGATCGGGCGTGGCTTGTCTTCGGTAATGCCCGCGCACGTGATTTACCCGGAGGTCGACGACAAGCCGGCGGGGTTCTCGAAAATCTGGCTCTCGGAAGTCCTGCGAACGCAACTGGATTTCGACGGCATGATTTTCAGCGACGACCTGAGCATGGAAGGCGCGCGTGTCGCGGGCGGCATCGTCGATCGGGCGAATGCCGCGCTGGACGCAGGCTGCGACATGGTGCTCGTGTGCAATAGTCCCGCCGCGGCCGACGAGTTGCTCGAAAATCTCGACCGCTCGATGGCACCGGCATCGCTCGCGCGGCTCGCCCGCTTGCACGGACGGCCCGCTGCCCCCGGCCTGGTTGCATTGAGGGAAACCGAAACCTATAGCAGGGCGGTGCATGCCATCGGATCGATCGGTGCATCGAGCGGCGATCTGCTCGCAGGCTCCGCCCAGGTTGGCGAGCGTGGCTGAAACGCACGGCCACCACGGCCATTCGCACGCACCCGAATCCGGGCGCATGCTGGTATTCGCGCTCGTCATCACGCTCGGCTATGGCGTAGTGGAGTTCGTCGCCGGCGCCGCATTCCACTCGCTCGCGCTCATGAGCGACGCGGGCCACATGCTCTCGGACGCGTTGGCACTCGGCCTCGCGGCGTTTGCTGCGTGGATGGCGCGCCGGCCGGCCGGCACGCGGCATTCCTATGGGTTTGCCCGCGCGGAAATCGTCGCTGCCTTCGTCAACGGGATCGCCATGCTGGCGATAGTGGTGGTGATCGCGGTGGAAGCCGTCGGCCGGCTGCTCGATCCGGCTCCGGTCAGCGGGCTCGGCGTGATCGTAGTCGCCTTCGTCGGGCTGCTTGCCAATTTGCTGGTCGCCTTCCTGATCAATCGCGGCGAACGCACGCTCAACACGCGCGCCGCTCTGCTGCATGTCATCGGCGACCTGATCGGCTCGGTGGCCGCCATTACGGCGGGCGCCGTCATTTATTTCACCGGATGGCAGCCGATCGATCCCTTGCTGTCCGTGCTGATTGCATTGCTGATCCTCGGATCTACCGTCCGGCTGATACTCGAAGCGCTGCACGTGCTCATGGAGGGCGTGCCTTCGGGCCTGGACATCGCGGACGTCCGCGCCTCGCTCGGCACCCTGGCGGGAGTGCGCACGGTCCACGACCTGCACGTGTGGAATATTTCCTCGGGCCAGGTCGCCCTTTCCGCGCACGTCGAATTGCAAAATCTCGACAACTGGGCGGCGTTGCTGGAAGCGGCGCGCCAGATGCTGCATAGCCGATACGGCATTGCGCACGTTACGTTGCAGCCGGAGCCCGAAGGCGGCATCAACGCGGGCTATCGCGCTATCGTCAAGCTCGTGCCGCAGCGCGATTCGGGAGGTCACGATCACGCGGCCGGACACGCGCACCATGGCCACAACCACGATCACTGAGAAGATGAGCGGATTTTCGCTCGATTGCCGTCGATGCAGCCGGCTGGCTGGATTTTTGGACGGGATACGTGCAACGCATCCCGGCTACCACGCGAAGCCGGTGCCGCCTTTTGGCGATCCTGGCGCCCGCCTGCTGATCGTGGGCCTGGCGCCAGGCATGCACGGCGCCAACCGGTCGGGCAGGCCGTTCACGGGCGACTATGCCGGCATCCTGCTTTACGAAACCCTGCATAAATTCGGCTTCGCTTCCAGGCCGGTATCGACGTCGGCGGAGGATGACCTGCGCTTGGTCGATTGTCGCATCACCAATGCGGTGAAGTGCCTGCCGCCGGAGAACAAGCCGACCGGTGACGAAGTCAACCGTTGCAATGGCTATCTCGCCGCGGAAATCGCATCGTTGCCGCCAAACGCTGTCCTGCTTGCGCTGGGCGGCATCGCGCACAAGGCCGTGTTGACCGCCACCGGCAACAAGGCTGCGAATTGCAAGTTCGCGCACGCAGCGGTTCACACGCTGCAGGATGGCCGCGCGTTATTCGATAGCTACCACTGCAGCCGATACAATACGCAGACCCGGCGGCTGACCGCCTCGATGTTCGAAGACGTATTTGCCGGGATCCGACGACACCTGAACGCTGCCACCGGCTAGGCCTCCATGAAGAAGCATGATCCGGCGGCAGGCGATCCCGGGCGCAAAGCCTTCGATCCGGCCGAAGTCGTCGCCAATCTTCCGCATTTGCCCGGCGTCTATCGCATGCTCAATGCCGCCGGTGAAGTCCTCTACGTCGGCAAGGCCAGGGACCTCAAGAAGCGGGTCGCGTCGTATTTCCAGAAGACCGGATCCCTTGCGCCACGAATCCGCCTGATGGTGGATCAGGTAGGCGGCCTGGAAACCACGGTGGCGAGGTCCGAGGCAGAAGCCCTGCTACTCGAAAACAACTTCATAAAGAGTTTAAATCCTAGATATAACATATTGTATAGGGATGATAAATCCTATCCTTACCTGGTTCTGACCGGGCACCGGTTCCCACGCCTTGGCTTTCATCGCGGTGCTTTGGACAAGGTCAATCGCTATTTCGGGCCTTTCTCGAACGCGGGTGCGGTGCGCGAAAGCATTCGGCTGATGCAGAAGGTGTTCCGGTTGAGAACCTGCGAGGACACGGTATTCGCCAATCGATCGCGCCCCTGCCTCCTGTACCAGATAAAGCGTTGTACAGGACCCTGCGCCGGATTGATCGACGAAAGCAGCTACTCAGAGGACGTGCGCAGCGCGGAACTGTTCCTGCAGGGCAGGGAGGATGAGGCCGTCAGCCGCCTGGAGGAACGCATGCGCATGGCGGCCGAGCGGCAGGACTACGAGCAGGCGGCAGTCTTTCGCGACCAGATTCGCTCGCTCTCGAGGGTCAGGGAGACGCAGTTCGTTTCCAGCAGTCGCGGGGTCGATGCCGACATCGTGGCACTGGCAAGCGCCGGCGGAATCATCTGCGTGAACCTGGTCGTGGTACGCGGAGGCCTGCATCGCGGCGACAAGAGCTTCTTCCCGCAGAACGCGCGCGACGAGGACGAGCAGTCGGCCCTGGAGGCCTTCCTCGAGCAGCACTATGTCGGCCGCGAGGTACCGCCCGCCATCATCGTGAACCGCGAGGTCGACACCGAGGCCCTGGCGGAACTGCTTTCGCAGCAGGCGGGCACCGGCGTGCAATTCAATATGAATCCATCCGGAGAGCGCAAGGTTTGGCTGCGCATGGCGGAAAAGAACGCCGAACTGGCGATAGCCCAGCGCATCGCCGCCCATGCCACGCAGGAAGCCCGCCTGACAGCGTTGCAACAGGCGCTGAATCTGGGCGACAACATCCAGCGTATCGAATGTTTCGACATCAGCCACACCATGGGCGAGGCCACCGTTGCGTCCTGCGTGGTCTATGATCGCGCGGCCATGCAATCCAGCGAATACCGGCGCTACAACATCACGGGCATCGAGCCAGGGGATGACTACGCGGCCATGCGACAGGTACTCGACCGGCGCTACCGCAAGATCGTGGAAGGCGAGGGAAAGCTGCCCGACCTGATCCTGATCGACGGCGGCAAAGGCCAGGTCGGCGCGGCGTTCCAGGTGCTCGGCGAACTGGGCTTGAGCGACCTGCCGATGCTCGGCGTGGCGAAGGGCGAAGAACGCAAGGCTGGCCTCGAGCAACTGATCTTCCCGGAAAGGAACGAGCCGTTGCGGCTGTCCGCCGATAATGCCGGCCTGCATCTCATCCAGCAGATCCGCGACGAGGCGCACCGGTTCGCCATCTCCGGCCATCGCAACCGCCGCGCGAAAGTTCGCAATCGTTCGACGCTGGAGGAAATCGACGGCGTGGGCACGAAGCGCCGGCAGCGGCTGCTGTCCCGCTTTGGCGGCCTGAAAGGCGTGGCGTCCGCCAGCATCGAAGAACTCACGCAGGTCGAAGGCATCAGCCGGGAACTGGCCGAAAAAATCTACCAGCAACTACACTGATGCGCGTGCCGCTCAACCTGCCGAACCTGCTGACCTGGCTGCGGATCCTGATGATCCCGCTGCTCGTCGGCGTCTATTACACGCCGCAGGACTGGATTGCGGACCACAAGAAGAACCTGGTCGCCATGATCGTGTTCAGCCTTGCCGCGATCACCGACTGGCTCGATGGCTATCTCGCGCGCACCCTCAACCAGACTTCTCCGTTCGGCGCCTTCCTCGACCCGGTCGCCGACAAGCTCATGGTCGCCACCGCGCTGATCCTTCTGGTGTGGCTCGGGCGCGTGGAAGGGTATATCGCGGCCATCATCATCGGGCGCGAGATCGCGATCTCCGCGCTGCGCGAATGGATGGCCCAGCTCGGGCGCAGCAAGAGCGTCGCCGTGTCCTTCCTCGGCAAGGTGAAGACATTTTCGCAAATGGCCGCGATCATCCTGCTGCTCTTCCACGACCGGATATTGGCGTCGAATTTCCGCGACTACTATTTCGAGTTGAACGCCCACGTCATCGGCAATTTCCTGATCTACGTCGCGGCGATCCTGACGCTCTGGTCGATGGCGTACTACCTGAAGATGGCCTGGCCGGAACTGGTGCGGGAAGAGTAGGGCATTCAGCGGGTTGCCTTGACAAAAGGACTTCCGGACCTATAATGCCCCTTCTGTTTTTACGCGGGAATAGCTCAGTTGGTAGAGCGCAACCTTGCCAAGGTTGAGGTCGGGAGTTCGAGCCTCCTTTCCCGCTCCAGAATGCCCGAAAAGGAAAGTGCCGGAAGGCGTCTTGGTGCCGGCATGACCTGTAGAGGTTAGCCTCCACTGAAACGGTTAATCGCGGCTTTGAAGTGCAAGCTGGATTAACCGTTTTGCATTTCTGAGTTACCGGTGGCGGTTCCTTCTGGAGCATTCATGCCTGGCGGGATGGCAGAGTGGTCATGCAGCGGCCTGCAAAGCCGTGTACGCCGGTTCGATTCCGACTCCCGCCTCCACTCGATCTCTAGATGTTCCGCGCGGCCCAGCTTTGCCAGCGCCAGGTATCGGCGCACATCGCGTCGATTCCGAGTTCGGCTTCCCAGCCCAGGATCTTTCGTGCGGCGGTCGGATCCGCGTAGCACTGCGCGATGTCTCCCGGCCTGCGCGCGACCAGCCGATAAGGCACCGGCTTTCCACATGCCCTGGAAAAAGCCGCGACCATTTCGAGCACGCTGAAACCACGCCCCGTGCCCAGGTTGAGCGTCATGACACCCGGGCTTGCGTTCAGGGCACCCAGCGCAGCCAAATGACCTTTGGCGAGATCGACGACGTGAATATAGTCGCGAACACCGGTGCCGTCCGGCGTCGGATAGTCGCTGCCGAATACCGATAGTTCCTTGAGCTTGCCCGCGGCAACCTGTGCGACAAAGGGAATCAGGTTGTTCGGGATTCCATTGGGGTCTTCGCCTATGGTTCCGGAAACGTGGGCGCCGACGGGATTGAAATAGCGCAACAGCGCGACCCGCCAGGACGGATCGCCCGTGACCGTGTCGCGCAGGATGTCCTCGATCATCAGCTTCGTGCGCCCGTAGGGGTTCGTTGCCGACAAGGGGAAATCTTCGCGCACGGGAACGCGCGCAGGGTCGCCGTATACCGTCGCCGAAGAGGAAAACACCAGCGACTTCACGCCGGCTTCCTGCATGCATTCGAACAGCACGACGCTGCCCGAAACGTTGTTGTCGAAATATTCCAGGGGCCTGGTGACCGACTGTCCGACGGATTTGAGTCCGGCAAAATGTATCACCGCATCGAAGCGGGTCGAGGCGAACAGCCGCTGCAAGCCCGCACGATCGCGCATGTCGAGTTGCGCGAAGCCGGGCCGCTTTCCTGCAATCCGCTCGATACGATCCAGAACGGACGGCTTGCTGTTGCACAGATTGTCGATGATGAATACGTCATGGCCGGCCGTCATCAACTCCACGCTTGTGTGGGAGCCGATATAGCCTGTGCCGCCGGTGACGAGAATGTTTTTTCTCAAGGTCGGAATCGGGATTTCGTTGAACACGGCGCCTTGAGGATTGCCTCCCGGCATTGGCCGGACTACCTCAGTGCGTGGTCAACGATACCGCAAGTTCCGTTCCATTCGTGTGAAGCTCGTTGCAAACAAGCTCGAAGTCGGCGACCGCACCCGCTTTGGCGGCAACGGCAATGGCGAATGGGGGAAATTCCATGCAGCGCCAGAATTTCCAGGCTCCGCCGTTGGCGTCCATTCGAGCCGGGCATAGCAGTTTTATATCCCGGGTGCCGTCAAAGTGCAGTTCGATGTCGCTGAACGGCAATTTCAGCCCCATACCCCGGGCCTTGGCATACGCCTCCTTGAGCGTCCAGTATGCGTAGAAACGCTCGGTCCACTCGCCATCGACGCAGGCGTTCAGGCGATCGAGCTCGGCCGGGGAAAGAAATTCCGCCGCCACCGCTCTCAAATCCGGGAAATGTGAAATTTTTTCGACATCGACTGCTGCGTCTTTCGACAGTGTGACCAGGCAGGCGGCCATGCCGTGTGTATGCGAAACGCTGAATCGAGCTTGCGGCAACATTGATGGCGAGCGCACGAACGGTCTTGCGTTGCCGTCGCGACCAAATCGCCATCCCTCCGGCGCCACCGGGAAATGACGCGAAAGGGCAAGCCTCGTCAGCGCGCGGGATATGACGAATTGCCTCCTGTCGTGATCGTTGGCGCGGCACGCGGCTTCGTCCTTTTCGTCGCTGGAAAGGACGCAGCTCAACGCCTGCGCCTGGCTCTCCGAACCGCAATCCATCGGCAGGATCCAGAGATACAACTTGCCCGGCGACACCGGGAGGAGGCCAGCGTCGATGTCACCGCTCAGAGTGGGAATCAGCCCTTTCATTCCGACTGCGCATGGTTCAGGACGCGATTCATCTCCCGCGCAATCGTCGGAATCTGGTCTCCGAAAATCGAGTAGTGGTTGCCGGCAAGCGGCACGATTTCCAGCCCCTGCGCGAATACGTTTTCCCACCCCAGCGCATCATCGGCGGCGACGATCTCGCGGCCTTCGATTTCGGCGGTGCGCAACAGGACGCCCTTGCAATCGAGCGGCAACGGCCGGTACGTCTTGTCGATTTCGGAATAGAGCCGGTCCATCAATCCCCAAGGCAGCGGCATGCCACATTCGTCCAGCACCCCGGTCAAGGTCTCGAGGTCCGGCTCGGCGGGCTTGAAGTACGCCAGCAGCCGACCCTTGACCTTTCCGCAAATCCACAGCGTCGAGTCCCATGATTTTTTCACGCGATCGACTGCACCGCGTATGTCCAGCAGGGAAAGGACTCCGGCCGCGGAGGGTTTCCAATCCTGTCGCCACGTCTGCCAGGCGAGCCGATAGGGGCTCGGTGGCCTCGCCTGCGCGTCGATCAGGAATACAACCTCGACGTTGCCACCCAGTTCCTTCAGCTGGCGGGCAGCCTCGAATGCGATGAGCCCGGCATACGACAATCCGGCGAGGGCACAAGGGGTCGATCCCGCATGGGCGTGCAAAGCGGCAACGTAGGGAGCCACCATTTCGCGCATGTCCGGAAATTCAGCCACTCGACCTTCAGAAAGCGCCTTGCGCCAGCTGATCGGCCAGCGTGCCTCGATGCCGAATACCGGGTGGTCGCCACCCATTTGTCGCGCGATGCGGAATTCACTGGGACCGGCGTAGATGAAATAGACCGGAGTTTCTCCGGCGCCTTCGTGCATCGGAACGACACTCGACAGGCGTGATCGTTCCGGCCGCTGCCTTTCGATCTCCTTGGCCAGGTGCTCGATCGTCGGATTCTGGATCAGGTCCGGCACACCCAGCTTGACGCGATACACGAGGTTTATCCTGCTCACCAGCCTGGCCAGCAGCAGGGAATGCCCGCCGAGATCGAAAAAATCATCGTGAATGCCAATGCGCTCGAGTTGGAGCACGTCACGCCACGTCGATGCCAGGGCTTCTTCCATTGGCGTGCGAGGGGCGACGTATCGGGATTCCGCAAGCATCGATCGATGGGGACCGGGAAGGGCTTTGCGGTCTACTTTTCCCGTGGCCGTCAACGGCATTGCGGCGAGGACGGTGAAATGCGCAGGCACCATGTGGTCCGGCATCTTCGTGCAAACAGTCGACCGCAGTTGCTCGGCAAGGTCCGCGGGCGGATTGTCGGACACGGCATAAGCGAGCAAGCGCACGTCATCGGGCGCAAACGCATGCGCGACGACAACGGCCTCCTTGACATCGGGATGGGCAGCAATGATCGCTTCGATTTCGCCGGGTTCGATGCGGAATCCGCGAATCTTGACTTGGTGGTCGAGGCGACCGAGAAACTCGAGGTTGCCGTCCGGCAGATAGCGCACGCGATCGCCGGTCCGGTACACGCGGCCGCCCGGACGGAAAGGATCCGGCAGGAACCGCCGCGCAGTCAATGCAGGATCATTCAGGTACCCGCGCGCAAGGCCGGCCCCGCCGACCAGCAACTCCCCGGGAATGCCGATCGGCAGCAACTGCATTTGCGGATCGACCACATAGACACGCACGTTGTCGATCGGCTTGCCGATCGGCACGATGTCGGGAATATCGCCCTGCGGGCAGGTCCAGCACGTCGAATCGATTGCACCTTCGGTCGGACCGTACATGTTGTAAAGCGTGGCCTGCGGCAGATTCGCGCGGAAAGCTTCGCAAAGGTCCCTCGTCAGCTGTTCTCCGCCGCAATACACGCGACGCAGCGAGGTTCCGAATTTCCGGAATTCGGGCTCGTCGAGCAGCATGCGCAATTGCGATGGAACGACCTGCAGCGTCGAAATCCGATGCGCGCCTATCGCCTCGGCGAGACAGGCCGGGTCGAGCCCTTCTTCCGGCCGAGCCATGACGAGATGCGCATCCGACATCAGGGGCGCGAAAAACTCCCAAACCGACGCGTCGAAGCCGAAAGGCGCCTTCTGCAGTTCGACGTCATCGGCGTGCAAGCCGTGCGCGCGCTTCATCCAGTGCATGTGGTTGCAGATCGCCGCATGGGAAACCATGACCCCCTTCGGTCGCCCGGTGGAACCCGAGGTGTAGATCACATAGGCAAGGTTCTGTGCTACCGCCCCGCTGGAGGGACGTCGCGCGTCTTCGCGGGAAATGAGCGGCCAGTCGGAATCCAGGCATATCGCACGCCCGTCGTCCGCGGGAAAACGGCCCCTGAATGCGACTTGCGTAAGGACGACCGGCGCTTTCGTCTCGGCAAGGATGTGATCGACCCGTTCGTCCGGCAGTGCGGGATCGAGCGGAACATAGGCACCGCCCGCCTTCAGGATCGCGAGAATGCCGATGACCATTTCCAGCGAGCGATCCAGGCAGATGGCGACGAGCACATCGGGCCCCACGCCCCGACCTTGCAGGAAGCGGGCGAGCTGGTTGCTGCGCGCTTCGAGTTCGCGGTTGGTCAATAGCCTTTCCCCGCAGATCACCTCGACCGCGTCCGGCGTGAGCTCGCACTGGCGCTCGAACATTTCGTGCAGCAGCGTGTTGGCAGGGTAGTCGGCCGTGGTGTCATTCCACTCGACCGCCAACTGGCGATATTCGGCCTGCGTGAGCAGCGGCAATTCTCCGAGCAATGCTCGAGGATTGTCGGCCATGCCTTCGAGCAGCGTGCGCAGATGTCCCAGCATTCGCGTTGCCGACGAGCAATCGATCCGTCCACGATCGAAGTCGATCTGCAGTTGCAATCGATCCCCACCGTATGCGGCGAGATCAAGAAGATAATTGGTCTGGGAAAACGTCCTGATCCGGCGATTCGACCAGCGGCTAGCGGATTGCTGGCGCATGCGTCCGTCGAGGTCCTGATGGTCGAACATGACGGTGCTGTGGAACAGCGGCAGGCCGGCAGGAACCTCGCTCCATGTCTGGATGGTCGCAAGCGACGCGTGCCCGTGCTGGCGCATTTCGATCCAGCGCCGATGGATCTCCTGCATCCAGGCAACCAGCGTGGCACCCTGCGATACCGTCACGCGCATCGGCAGGGTGTTGACGAAGAGGCCGATCATTGCCTCTGCGCCCTCGACCGATGATCCGCGATTGGCGCGAACCGCCCCGAATACGATGTCTTCCTCTCCACTATAGCGATGCAGCAGCAGCGCCCAAGCCCCCTGGACAACGATGTTCAGGGAAATTCCGCCGGAATCCGCAAGCTGCCGCAACCGTTCGGTTGTTTCGTTCGTCAGCGTCGCTTGCACTGTCGCCTTGCGAGCGGAATCCGCAATCGGCGTGAGTACGCGATCGATGACGAGTGGAGTGGGCGCGAGAAAGCCTTGCAGCGCGGCGCGCCAGAACGATTCGTCATCTGCCGGCTTGTCCTTATGGAGCCAATCGATGTAATCGCGATAGGGGCGGGTTGCCGGCCACACGTATTCTCGCTTGCGTAGCCGCGCATCGTAGTTCTCGAAAACGTCTTCGAGAAGCAGTCCGAAGGACCGGCCGTCGAGAATTGCGTGGTGGACGCTCCAGACCAGCCGAAACCTGGAACGATCGATGCGCAGCAGGGCCAGTCGAAAGAGTGGCGCACGGGTCAGATCGAATCCGCGCTTGCGATCTTCAACCAGGAAACGATCGGTCCGCTCCTGGACGCAATCGACGGAAATTTCACTCCAATCGAGTAGTTGCCAGGGAAGGTCGACCTGCGCGAATACTTCCTGCAGTGGCTGCGCTGTCCTGTCCCAGCGCAACGCCGTGCGCAGTACAGCATGCCGTTGCATCGCATCCCGCCATGCACATCGGAACGAGGTGATATCGACCATTTCAGGCAAATCGACCACGATCTGCTCGATGTCGACACCGGAGCCGGGGTCGAGCAAGGCGTTGTAGAGCATGCCCTGCTGCATTGGCGAAAGCGGGTAGGCGTCTTCGAGGGCGTCCTCACCTCCCCGGAACTCGTCCTGAATTTGGTATGACCGTGCCTGTCGAGCCTGGATCATCGAACTGAAATTCCCTCACTGGCCCCGGCGAACGCATCTGCTCCGCCGGTAGTTGTTTTACCCTCGCACCCCGGAAAGCATTCCGTTGGCGTCCCGGTTGTTATTGTTTTTGTTTTGCGAACAGGTTTTCGTGAGGTCGATCAAGGCTCCTGATTCAGACGACAGGCGCCGCCGGAAAGCGCGGGCGCGAATCGAAGTGGGAAGACAAGCTTGCGGAAAAGACATCCAACGATCGCATGGATTTTTACCATGCAATCGTTGGAAATCGAATACGGTTTACACTCGGTTACGGCTTTTCTGTCGAGCGGATCGTGATGCCAGTTTCTGTGCTACCTGCGCATGCAAAGGCAATGCGGCGCGAACCAAAAAGACAGGCCGGACGCTTCCACAGGAAGTGCGACCGGCCTTCGGTTCGCGGAACGACTAGCGGCCGATACCGAAGTATTCAAAACCGAGCGTACGCATTTCGGCGGGATCGTACAAATTGCGTCCGTCGAAAATTACCGGGTTTTGCATGCGCTTCTTGACGACGCCGAAATCCGGGAAGCGGAAGGGCTTCCATTCGGTCACGAGCGCCAGCGCGGCCACGCCGTCCAACGCATCGTATTGATGCTCGGTCAGCGTGACTTTGCCGCTCTTGAGCCAGTCGGAAGGAAAAGTGCGGCGGGCAACTTCCATGGCCACGGGATCGTAGGCCTTCACCTTTGCGCCCGCCTCAACCAATTGCTGGAGCAGCACAAGCGACGGCGCTTCGCGCATATCGTCGGTGCCAGGCTTGAAGGCGAGCCCCCACAGCCCGAATACCAGCCCGTCCAGCCGCTTGCCGAATCGAGCGGTGATACGGGAAAAGATGCGTTCCTTTTGTGCGTCATTGCGCGCCTCGACGGCCGCGAGAATCATCGGCTCGATGCCATTTTCGCGCGCCGTATGAATGAGCGCCCGCACGTCCTTGGGGAAGCAGGAGCCGCCGTAACCGCACCCCGGATAGAGGAAGGAATAGCCGATGCGTCCGTCCGAGCCGATACCCTTGCGCACGCTTTCCACGTCGACTCCGAGCCGCTCGCACAAATTGGCAATTTCATTCATGAACGAGATGCGCGTCGCCAGCATCGAATTGGCGGCGTACTTTGTCATTTCGGCATCGCGAATGCCCATGAACAGCATGCGCTCGTGATTGCGGGTGTAGGGCGTATACAGCTTGCGCATGACTTCCGCCGCGCGATCGCTGTCGGAACCGATGACCACGCGTTCCGGACGCATGAAATCGTTGACCGCGTCGCCTTCCTTGAGGAATTCGGGATTGCTGACCACGTCGACATCGAGCTTGTTCAAACCACGGCGATCCAGCTCGGCGCGAACGGCTTTTTTGACGGAATCGGCGGTACCGACGGGGACGGTCGATTTATCGACGATGACGGAATATTCGGTGACGTGGCGACCCAATTCGCTGGCCACGGCCAGCACGTGTCGCAAGTCGGCGGAGCCATCTTCGTTGGGCGGCGTGCCGACCGCGATGAAGTACGTATTCGCGAAAGCAACGGCTTCTTCATAGGACGTGGTGAAATGAAGCCGGCCCGCCTTGATGTTGCTCTCGACCAGGGTATCGAGGCCAGGCTCATGGATGGGTATCTGGCCTTGCCGCAGGCTGTCGATTTTCGCGACATCCTTGTCGAGGCAGGTGACATTGTTGCCCATTTCGGCAAAGCAGGCGCCGGTAACGAGGCCCACATAGCCGGTTCCTATGATGCTGACATTCATTGATATATCCTCGGAGTGATCGTAACGCGATGGTTGGATGGCGGATTCGCGCGGGTGTTATCGCAAATTCCAGGCCAAAGGCGGTAAGCTAGCGATGCCTGCCTGTGCTTTCCACCCGGTAGTAGTCCCTGTACCAGTCTACGAACCTGGCAATGCCCGTCTCGACCGACGTACCGGGACGGAAACCCACCGCGCGTTCGAGATCGCCGGTATCGGCCATGGTTGCCTTCACATCGCCGGGTTGCATCGGCTTGAACTCGATGGTTGCCTTGCGGCCGATGCTTGCCTCGAGAACCTCGATGTAGCGCATCAGATTGACCGGCTGGTTATTGCCGATGTTGAAAATGCGCCAGGGAGCATAGCTGGTAGCCGGATCGGGCCGGTCTCCGTTCCACCCGGGATTCGATCTTGCAGGTGATGCGACGACGCGCACCATGCCCTCGATGATGTCGTCTACATAAGTGAAGTCCCGCACCATCTCACCACGGTTGAAAACCTGGATCGGCTTGCCGTCCAGAATTCCCTGCGTGAACTTGAACAGCGCCATGTCCGGGCGACCCCACGGTCCGTACACGGTGAAAAACCTCAGCCCCGTGCACGGCAATCCGTACAGATGTGCATACGTGTGGGCCATCAATTCGTTCGCCTTCTTCGTGGCGGCATAGAGCGAGACCGGATGGTCGACCGTGTCATGCTCGGAAAACGGCAGGCGGGTATTCGCCCCGTAGACGGAACTGCTCGAAGCGAACACGAGATGTCCCGTTTTTGAATGGCGGCAACCCTCGAGTACGTTCATGAACCCGACGACATTCGAATCGATATAGGCGTTCGGATTCTCCAGCGAATAGCGCACACCCGCCTGCGCGGCCAGGTGCACGACAGTGTCGAACTTCTCTTCAGCGAACAGATCCGCCATCCGATCGCGGTCGACGATATCCAGGCGGACGTTCCGGAACCCCTTTCTCGGCAAAAGCCTGTCGAGCCGGGACTGCTTGAGACGCACATCGTAGTAGTCGTTCAGATTGTCCACGCCGACGACGTCGTTGCCGGCATCGAGCAGCCGATGGGACAGCGCCGCGCCGATAAATCCCGCGGCGCCTGTTACGAGAACCTTCATGATGTGGTCAGTTTCGGATGTGATTGGCGGATGCCGTCCCGGCAACGTCGGACACGTGCCTCATGGCATCCATTTCGACGCGAGCGAGAAAAGTCGATAGCAATGAAAGGCGCGGCATTATCCCAGCAATCAACCTGAGTGCTCAAGCCCGCGCCCCGGATACCGCGGAAACGGCAAAAGCCGCCGCCGCCACGGTTGCAGGGCATATTGAGTGGCTTGCCATCGACCCATGGCAGGCAGCATCATGGGCACTCGGCCGCTTGGCAAATTTTTTGCATGCAAGCCACAATCGAATCGCAACGCCTCCAGGGAGCAGCCATCGCAACGAACCGGATTTCGAACCGCGCGACCGGCAGGATCACCAATGCCTTGACGGTGGACGTGGAGGACTACTTCCACGTTGCCGCGCTCGCCGCGAGCATTCATCCTGATAGCTGGGATTCGCGCGAGTCGCGGGTCGTCCGCAACACGCGCGTGTTGCTCGAATTGTTTCGGGAATTCGACGTTCAGGCGACTTTTTTCGTGCTTGGGTGGGTTGCGGAACGGGAACGCCAGCTGATACGCGACATTGCCGGTGCCGGGCATGAAGTGGCGTGCCACGGCTATTCGCACCAACTGGTTTACAAGCAGTCTCCCGCCGAATTTCGCGAGGAAACGATTCGCTCCAAGAAATTGCTGGAGGACATTACCGGATCGGCCGTCCTCGGCTATCGCGCCGCAAGCTATTCAATCGTTCGCGAGTCGCTGTGGGCTACCGATATCCTTGCCGAACTGGGATTCGCGTACGACTCGAGCATTTTCCCGGTACACCACGACCGCTACGGCATCCCCGATGCGGAACGCAAGCCCAACCGCATGACTACCCCGACGGGCCAAAGCATCGTCGAGTGGCCTTTGGCGACGGCGGGCGTGATGGGATTCAGGCTGCCGGTTGCGGGAGGAGGATACTTCAGGCTCCTGCCTTATCGGTTGATCCAGTGGGGCCTGGCGTCGATCAACAGCAAGGAACGGCAACCGTTCATCTTTTACCTGCACCCGTGGGAGATCGATCCGGGACAACCTCGCGTGTCCGCAAGCCGGCTGTCGACGTTCCGCCATTACACGAACCTCGACAAATGCGAAGGCCGGCTTCGGCAATTGCTGCAGGATTTCGATTTCGGCACGGCAAGGGATTGCCTGATAAACATGGGTCTGCTGCCCGGCCTCAGGCAGGCCGCCGCGGCCTGACCGTCGATCAACCACTTTTCCTGAAGTACTCGCCGCAAGGCAATCGCGCGAATCATCGCGCACCCGCTGACGCCACCTCGCCATCATGTTCGCAGAAGTCGCATTCTGGATTTGCCTTGGATCGGTGATCTACATTTACGCCGGCTACCCGGTTTGCGTCTTCATCATCACCATCATCTGGCGGCGAAAGGTCCATAAGGCGCAAATCGCTCCCGGGATTGCCGTCGTCATCTCGGCTTTCAATGAAGAGCGCGAAATCGCGCATACGATCGAAAACAAGCTCGCGCAGGACTATCCGGCGGATCGCCTCGAGATCATCGTGATATCGGACGGATCGACCGATCGCACCGATGAAATCGTGCAGGGGCTGGCTGCGCGCAACCCGGGGCGAGTTACCTTGCACCGGCAGGAGCCACGGCAGGGCAAGACACAGGCACTCAATCTTGCGATGTCGCGCGTTTCGGCGGATATCGTGGTGTTCTCGGACGCCAATTCCATCTACGCGCCCAGCGCCATCAGCATGCTGGCGCGAAACTTCGCCGATCCCTCGGTGGGATACGTCACGGGAAACATGGTCTACACGAACCCGGCCGATTCAGCGATCGGCGAGGGCTCCGGTTCCTACATGTCCTATGAGAATGTCCTTCGCTCGCTCGAGACCCGCCTGGGTTCCGTGGTCGGTGTCGATGGCGGCGTGGATGCCATACGCCGGGAAAACTATGTGCCGATGCGCGCGGATCAGTTGCCGGATTTCGTGCTGCCCCTGAGCGTGGTGGAACAGGGGAAAAGGGTCGTCTATGAGCCGGATGCCCGGGTTTACGAAGCAGCGCTGTCAAACGCCACGGAAGAATTCCGCATGCGCGTCCGCGTTTCCCTTCGCGCGCTATGGGCGCTCCATGACAAGCGCGGCCTGCTGAATCCTTTCCGTTACCCCATGTTTTCGTGGCAGCTGCTATCGCACAAGGTATTGAGATATCTCGCCTTTCTACCGATTGCCGGGCTCATTGTCTTCAATGTCCTGGCGCTAGGCCAGCATCCCTTCTATGCATGGTTCATGGGGCTGCAAATCGCAGGTTATGGCCTGGCAATGCTCGGGCACGTACTTCGAAAATCAGGCGCCGGGGCCTCCCGCCTGCTTGCGCCGTACTATTTCGTGGTCCTGAACGCAGCCTGCCTGCTTGCGTTCTGGAAATTCGTGAATGGCCAGAAGATGGTCCTCTGGACTCCGCGAAAAGGCGCCTGACCCTGCTTTCCCCCTTTGAAATAGGGGTAGGATAGTCACCGCGCCGTCCGAGCGCCGAGGTTCCCGTGATCCCGGGAACCATCGATTCCAAAAAAATGAATGCAGGGGTGGTCACGCAGTCAAGGGAGATGCAGATGCTCCGCACGAGATATTTTTATCTCGTTCCGGTCGCGGCAATGCTCGCCGTGGGAATTTTCCTCGGCCTTGCTTCTTGTGGCGGCGGAGGAGGCGGCGGCGATAGCAGCGCTGCCGCAGTTGCCCAATTTCCAGTCGCAATATCCGGTAATCCGCGATATCTGGTGGACCGGACGGGCAAGCCGTTTCCCATTCTTGGTAGAACGGCGTGGTTCATCACCTCGCTCAGCGCAGCGGATTACCGGATGTTCATCGACGACACGGTCGCCAAGCGCTACAACGCGATCGAGTTCCATGTCATCAATCACGATCCGCGTGGCAATCATCCGCCGACCGACGGCAACGGCAACCCGCCTTTCGCCCGGCAATTGGGAAGCGCGGCCGCTTACACCAGCACCAGCCAGGTTCCCGATTTCACGATGCCCAACGAGGCATACTGGAGCGGCGTCGACGCGTTGCTGGCTTACGCTGAATCGAAAGGCGTGCTGTGCTTCATGTTCCCCGCCTATGCCGGCTTCGGTGGCGGCAACCAGGGGTGGATGCAGGAAATGGCGGCCAACGGCGCGACGAACATGCAAACCTACGGTGCCTGGATCGCGACGCGCTACAAGAATCAGAGAAACATTGTCTGGATGGCCGGGGGCGACCAGATGATTTTCAGTTCTACGGAGCAGGCAGCGGAAAACGGCTTGCTCGCAGGTCTGAGAAGTGTTGCCAACCAGCAGTCCATGTACTTGAGCGCGGAATGGACGCGTGGTTCCATCGCGACCGATCAGACGGATTTCGGTGCATTCATGACGCTCAACGGGACCTACGCCAACTCAACCGATATAAACAACCAGGGACGCAGGGCGTACGCGCTCGGCACGATGCCAGCGTTCCTCCTGGAGGAGCCCTATGACCAGGAAGGCGCGGACGGAAATAACGTCAATCCGGACGCCACGCAACCGGTAAGGCGCTTCCAATGGTGGGGCGTGCTTTCCAACATCGGCGGTTATATCTCGGGGAATGGCTATGTCTGGCCGTTCCGTTCAACGGGTGTGTCACCACCGACGACCGATAACTGGAAGCTGCATCTGAATACGCCAGGTGCGCAAGACATGGCGCATCTGAATGCCTTTGTCAGGTCAATTTCCTGGTATCACCTCGTGCCCTCCGGGCTGGGGGGGATGGCAACGCTCGTCACCTCCGGCGCAGGAAGCTTGAATGGCAGCGACTACGTGTCGGCCGCTGCCACTGCGGACGGAACCCTCCTCGTCGCCTACATACCGCCGGCCAACTCGGCAGCCTCCATCGCAATCAACATGAGCGCTCTGGGTAATGTAAATCGCGCGCGCTGGTTCGACCCTACAAGCGGTGCGTTCAGAAGCGCCAGCGGACTACCGGGCGGCACGTTTTCTCTTCCTGCTGCCAATGCGGCCGGGGACAATGATTGGGTTCTCGTACTGGACAAACAATAAGGAAACGTCAAGAATCGCCGCCCCTAGCAGATAAATTGATCGGCAATACCCCGCAGGCATAACAATAAGCAGTCCAAAAAATGCGCCGTTCGAGCGCCAGGATTCCCGATGACAACGGGGATCACTGTAAACACGCAGTCACGCAAAAGTGCAGTCAAGGGAGCTCCAAATGTTCCGATCGGGATCGCTGGTCCCGTTCCGGTCGTCCGTCTCGCCCTGGAAATTCGGTCCAGGGGTGAGCGACGGGTCATTTCCGATCCTTGCGCGATCTCTTGGATTTTGTACCGCCGCGCTTGGCCTTAAAGGCCTGAAACAAGGCTTCAAGTTTGCAACGCCGGTAAAGAACGCGTTGCTTGCATTTGCGCTGTCCGCCTCGCTGTTCGGCTGCGGTGGTGGAGGTGGCTCGGGCACAAGCCAGACCGCGATTCCTGACAATGCTCCCCCCGCTGCCGGCGACATCGTCGCGCCGTCCGTTCCGTCGGGGCTAATTGCAACAGGGGGCAGGGCACAAGTCACCCTGACCTGGAATGCGTCCACGGACAACGTCGCCGTCGCCGGATATGCGGTCAAGCGCAACGGGACGGAAATCGGCTCGACGTCATCGCTTGCATTCACCGATTCCGGACTTGCGTCCGCCACGGCATATGCATACACCGTATCCGCGCTCGACACGTCAGGCAACCGTTCCGCAGATTCCTCCAGTGCCACCGGGACGACCATCGATACCGTTTCGCCTTCCGTTCCCACGGCGTTGACCCTTGCTACGGCGGGCGTCCTCGGATTCGACCTGACGTGGCATGCCTCGACTGACGATAGCGGCGTTGCCACGTACGTGATCTCGCGCAACGGCAACCAGGTCGGAACTTCGAGTACGCCGAGCTATTCAGACAGCGGGCTCGCGGCAAACACAACTTATCGCTATACCATCGTGGCGCGAGATGCGGCCGGCAACGATTCCGCGCCCTCGGCAAGCGTGACCGGGACGACGGGCGCGCCTGCGGATACCACGCCGCCGAGTGCGCCGTCATTCCTGTCGACCGCCGCGATAAGCGGCAGCGCGATCAACCTCGCTTGGGTCGCCTCCACTGACAACGTCGGCGTGACGGGCTATATCGTCAAGCGCGACGGCATACAGATCGGAACCACGACTGCAGCATCGACCTTTTACCTCGATACCAGCCTGCAATCGGGCAGCACCTATAGCTATACGGTTTTTGCGCGCGACGCGGCAGGAAACGTCTCGGCCTCCTCCTCAGTTGCCACGGGCGGCACGCTCGATTCGATTCCGCCGACGGTCCCGACGGGACTGCTGGCAACGGCGACCGGTCCGACATCCGTCAACCTGACGTGGAGTGCATCCAGCGACAACGTTGGCGTGGCCCGCTACCTGGTTCGGCGCGACGGCCTGCTGATCAACACGACCAGCAACCTGGCTTTCTCGGATACCGGCCTGACAAGCGCAGTGACCTACAACTACGCCGTAGCGGCCCAGGACGCAACGGGAAATACTTCGACATACAGCGGCAACTTCAGCGTCACGACGACGGATGCCATCGCGCCTTCGATTCCGACCGGTCTGACGGCAACGGCAACCAGCGCTTCCACCGTGAGCCTTGTCTGGAATGCCTCGTCGGACAACGTCGCCGTGACGGGATATGTCGTGCGTCGAAACGGTGTCCAGGTCGGAACTTCGACCACGACGAGCTTTGGCGACTCAGGCCTGGCCAGCGGCACAACTTATAGCTATACCGTGGCTGCTCGCGATGCAGCCGGCAACGTCTCTTCGCAGTCCGCCGTCGTCGGCGTCGCGACCGTCGATTCGACCGCGCCTTCAGCGCCGACGGGCCTCGCCGCCACCGCCGGCGGGGCATCGACCATCAATCTGACCTGGAACGCAGCAACGGACAACGTCGGCGTCGTGCGCTATGTAGTCAAGCGCATGGGAGTAACGCTGGGTACCCCGACGACGACGAGTTTTGCGGATACCGGTTTGTCGTCCGGCGTGACGTATACCTACACCGTCGCGGCGCAGGATGCAGCAGGCAATACCTCGTCTGATTCGGCGGCCGTGGACGGCCGTACGACCGACAATATCGCACCGTCGATCCCGACCGGGCTCGCGGCGACGAATGCCGGGGCAGGGAAAGTCAACCTCACCTGGAACGCCTCGACCGACAACGTCGGCGTGACGAATTACACCGTCATGCGCAATGGCGCCCCGATCGCCAATACCGTCGCCACCAGCTATTTGGACACGGGCCTCGCTGATGCCACGGCGTACAGCTACACGGTTTTTGCGCGCGACGCGGCGAACAATACGTCGGCTAATTCGTCGGTCGTCAGCATCTCGACGCCGGATGCAACGCAGCCTTCAACTCCTGGCGGACTGGTCGCCACAGCTGCGGGATCCGCGGCCGTCAACCTGACCTGGAATGCGTCGACGGACAACGTCGGCGTGACTGGTTATGTCGTCAAGCGCAACGGCACCGTGGTGGGATCGACGACAACCGCGACCAGCTTTGCGGACAGCGGACTGGCCGCGTCGACAACGTATTCCTATGCGGTCGCCGCGCGGGACGGCGCGGGAAACCAGTCGCCGGATTCCACGAGTGCGAGCGCGACGACCAGCAGCGCCGCGGATACCACAGCGCCATCGGCTCCCACGAGTGTCACGGCGACGGTCACCGGGCCGTCAACCATAAACGTAAGTTGGACGGCGTCTACCGACAATGTCGGCGTAACGGGATACATCGTCAGCCGCAACGGTGTGCAAGTCGGCAGCACCTCAGCCACGAGCTTTGCCGATTCGGGATTGTCCGCGAGCACGACGTACGTGTACGTAGTCGTTGCCCGTGACGCCGCCGGCAACAGTTCCCTTAACTCGAATTCCGCGAGTGCGAGCATCCCTGATACGACTGCGCCTTCGGTGCCCGGCGGACTGGTTGCATCCGCGGCCGGGGCCACGGCCATCAACCTGACCTGGAATGCGTCGACGGACAACGTTGGCGTGAGCGCTTATGTCGTCAAGCGCAACGGCGCCGTCATCGCCACGCCGGCAACCACCAGTTACGCCGATACCGGCCTGCCTTCGGGCGTGACGCACTCCTATACGGTGGCAGCGCGAGATGCGGCCGGGAACACATCCGCCGACTCCGCGAGCATCGACGCGCAGACAGTGGATACGGTCGCCCCGACCGTTCCCACCGGCCTCACGGCAAGCGCGGCGAGCGATACCTCGATCAGCCTTTCCTGGGTTGCCTCGACGGACAACGTGGGCGTCACCGCTTATGTGGTACGACGTAACGGCAGCCAGGTCGGAGCGCCGAGCGCGACGAGCTTTCTCGATACCGGCTTGTCGGCGGCCACCCCTTACAGCTATACGGTGGCCGCACGCGACGCAGCCAACAACGTGTCGGCGGTATCCTCCGTTGTCAGTGCCACCACGACGGATACCACTGCGCCGACGGCGCCTTCCGGATTGACGGCAACGCCGGCGGGGGCGACGGTGATTAACCTGGCGTGGAATGCTTCCACGGATAACGTTGGTGTAACCGGTTACCTGGTGAAGCGCAACGGCACCCAAATCGCGTCGACCAGCAGTCTCAGCTATCCGGACACCGGCCTGACGTCGGGAACCACATACAGCTACGTCATCGTCGCGCTCGATGCGGCAGGAAATTCGGCGACTTCCGCAACAGTGTCGGCAACGACAGTCGATACGGTTGCGCCTTCCATTCCTTCCGGCCTGGTCGCCACGGCCGTCGCAGGGGCGGCGTCGATCAGCCTGTCGTGGATTGCTTCGACGGACAATGTTGGCGTCACCGCGTACGTCATCAAGCGAAACGGCGTGCAAGTCGGCATTTCCGCCACGCCGTCGTACGTGGATACGGGACTTGCATCGACGACGACATACAACTACACAGTCGCCGCGCGCGATGCCGCGGCGAATGTATCCCTCGATTCTTCCGTTGCCAGCGTGACGACTGCGGACGTGACGCCACCTTCGGTTCCTCTGGGGCTTACCGCCGCCGCGAACGGCGCATCGTCCATCGGACTGAGCTGGAGCGCCTCGACGGACAACGTCGGGGTCACCGGCTACCTCGTCAAGCGCAACGGCATCCAGGTCGGCACATCCACCACGACAAGCTATACGGACTCCGGCCTGGCGACGGCGACGTCCTACGCCTACACGGTGGCGGCGAAGGACGCCGCGGGGAACGTGTCGGTAGATTCAACGATCGTCAATGCTTCGATCGGAACGGCGTTTCCGGTCTCGATTTCTCCGAACAAGCGCTACTTGCAGGATCGCAACGGTTCGCCGTTCCCGATCCTGGGGCGAACCGCGTGGTTCCTCACCTCGCTTTCCGTGGCGGACTACAAGACCTTCATCGACGACTCGGTCGCCAAGGGCTACAACGCGATCGAGTTCCACGTCATCAACCACGATCCGCGCGGTAACCATCCGCCTTCCGATGGGAACGGCAACAGGCCCTTCCTGACCCAGCTCAACAGCTCGGCCGCCTATACCAGTACGTCGCAGACGCCGGACTTCACCACCCCCAACGAGGCCTACTGGAGCGGGATCGACGCGCTGCTCGCCTACGCCGAATCCAGGGGCGTGCTGTGCTTCATGTTCCCGGCTTACGTGGGCTATGGCGGCGGCGACCAGGGCTGGATGCAGGAAATGAGCGCCAACGGCTCGACGAGGATGCGCACCTACGGCACCTGGATCGCCACCCGGTACAAGGACCAGAAGAACCTCGTGTGGATGGCAGGCGGGGACATGATGGTGTTCGACTCGGGCCAGCAGGCCGCCGAGAGCGCGCTGATCGCGGGCTTGCAGAGTGTGGCCAACCAGCAATCGGCCTACATGAGCGCGGAGTGGACGCGCGATTCCATCGCCACCGACCAGGCGGACTTCGGCTCGAAGATGACCCTCAACGGCACCTACGCGCATTCCTACAACGTGAACGACCAGGGCCGCAGGGCCTACACGCTGGGCACGATGCCCGCCTTCCTGCTCGAGGAGCCTTATGACGAGGAGGGGCCCGACGGGAACAACGTCAACGACGATGCCACCCAGCCGGTGCGCCGCTTCCAGTGGTGGGGCGTGCTCTCCAACATCGGCGGCTACATCTCGGGTAACGGCTACGTCTGGCCGTTCAAGGCCGGCTGGCAGAGCCACCTGAATACCCAGGGCGCGCAGGACATGGCGCGCCTGCATGCCTTCGTGCGCTCCATCGCCTGGTACAACCTCGTGCCCTCCGGGCTGGGCGGCATGAAGACGCTGGTGAGCTCGGGCGGCTCCAATGCGCTGTCCACCGACTACGTGTCCGCCGCCGCCACCCCGGACGGCACCTTGCTGGTGGCCTACGTCCCCCCGGATCACAGCGGCAGCATCACCATCAACATGACCGCACTGAGCGGTACCGCGCGTGCACGCTGGTTCAACCCCACCAACGGCAATTACACCAGCATCGGCACCTTTGCCAACTCCGGCACTGCTGCCTTCAACCCCCCAGGCAACAACGGCTCCGGATTCTCCGACTGGCTCCTCGTCATCGATAAGCA
>DASZTG010000022.1:0-90129 GCA_035548375.1 Burkholderiales bacterium | reverse complement strand
AACCCGGCGGTCTCCAGCACCTTCAGGTGCCGGGACACGGCCGGCAAGCTCATCTCGAACGGCTCAGCCAGCTCGTTGACCGATTTCTCCCCCGACGCCAGGCGCGCCAGGATGGCCCGCCGCGTGGGATCGGCGAGGGCTGCGAAAGTGCTGCTGAGTCGGTCAGGCGTCATGCCGTAATTTACACATTTGTTAATTAACTATTACGTTAAATATAAGGCGCGCCGATTTCCCTGTCAAGCCTTGCCTCGCCGTCTTGTCCAGCCGGGATCGCGGGCCAATTATTTCCTGGCGGCCTTCCACAACCCCATCATGCGCCCCTCCGGGTCCGTGAAAAGCGAGAAGGCGCCCATGCCCGGCACTTCCTGGTGCTCGACCTGGATCTTGCCGCCGGCCGCCACGACTTTCTTGCGATAGGCGTCGAGATCATCGACGTCGATGTAGAAAACCATGTTGCCTGGCCACTGCCCCTCTTTCTTGGGGTCGAGGATGCCGCCGTTGATGCCTTCGCCGCCGGTGTCGACCATGCGGTAATCCATTTCCGGGATGTGCTGGATCTTCCAGCCGAAGGTCTTCTCGTAGAACGCGGCGATCTTGCCCGGATTCTTCGACATCAGTTCCCAATGCACGACGGGATTGCCCATTGCGATTTCCTTTCGTAAATATGTTGGCGCCGGACTTCAGTGGTTGGTGATGCAAAGGATGTTGCCGTCGGGGTCCTTGAACCATGCGACTTTCATGCGCCCGCCGACGTGGACATCGCCCTTGATCCTGGTGTCGGGCAGGTCGTAGTGCTCGAACGCGACGCCCCTGGATTTCAGCTTGTCCACGACCCCCTCGACGTCGTTGCCGACCGACCAGGTGACGTTGGTCGCCTTGTTGGTGCCGGCGAATTGCGATCGATAGACGATGACGCGCGACTTGCCGGTCTTGTAGACGACCACCTCGTCGCCTTCCTCGTCAACCTTTTTCAGGCCGAGCGTGCCCTCGTAGAATTTCCTCGCGGCGGCGAGATCGCTCACCGCGATGTTGGCTGCTGCATCGGTATTTTCGAACATGGCTTGCTCCTCTCCAAATGGCTCCCTTGCGTTGACCTCCGGAATCGGTGCTTATGCCGCGAGATAGCGGTCCAGCTTCGCGATCGCGCCGGTCCAGCCCTTTTGATGGTTGTCGCGGGCGGTGTCGTCGAAGAACCGTGAGTGCAGCATGGTGAACTCGGTGCCTCCACCCGACGGCTCGAACGTCAGGGTGACCAGCGACTCGCGCTCCGGCGTGCTTTTCCACGCCCACGTGAATGAAAGCTTCGCCGGTCGCCTGATTTCGCGATACGTGCCACTCACGTCATGAGATTGGCCGTCTTGCGTATGGAACAGGATGCGATAGCGGCCGCCGACGCGGGCATCCACTTCGGCTATCTCGACCCTGCCCTCATCCGGACCGAACCATTGCTTCAGGGCTTGCGGGTTCGTCCACGCGTCCCAGACTTTTTCGGGCGGGACGGAATAGTGGCGCGTGAAGGTGAGGGATGGTTTGTCTTTGATTTCGCTGGCCAAGGCGTCAACTCCTCTTGCTGGTACAGGTAGCGTCCCAGCGCGTCCAGGCGCCGGTTCCAGAATTTCTCATAGCGCGCCATCCATGCCGCGGCTTCCTTGATGGACTCCATGGACAGCGTGCAGTTCACCACGCGACCCGCCTTGCTGCGCGTGATCAGCCTGGCATCCTCGAGCACCCGCAGGTGCTTCATGAAACCGGTCAACGACATGCCATGCGGCGCGGCGAGCGCGCTGACCGGAAGGCTGCCGCCGTCCAGCGCCTCGATGATGCCGCGGCGGGTGCGATCGGCCAGCGCCGAAAAAATCTCATCCAGCGCGTCGTCCGTATACTGAACCATATGGTTCAGTATCGGGCCGTGCGAAGGCGCTTGTCAAGCAGTGAATGGAATTGCAGGGATGAACCGGCGGCTTGCCGGATCAGTCGTCGCGTCGAGCGGATTCCCGAATCACTTCGCCTTCGATGATGCGGCCGCCAGGCGGATTTTCACGAAGCTGCCGGCGCAGCGCGCGCGTTTTCCACCACACATAAGCGCCGGCCACGACGCCGATGCCGGCGACGGTGGCGAGCACCACGATCGAGAGCGTAAATGCCACGGCCACGACGACAGCCGCTGACACGGCGGCAACTATCCGGTTCGCGACGCTCGATCTTGGTGCGCGCAAGCGATGGCTGTTTCCACCAAAACGCAGTTCGTGCTGGTTAGCAAACATTTTTTCTTGCCCCGATTGAATTGTGGACACTGCCAATTTTGGACGTGGGGATCGTCCCGGGGTTCTCAAGCGCGGGCAGGTTTATTTTCGAAAGCTCTCGGTGTAACGATTTGCGTCGAAGCCAACCAATACATTCGTGCCACTTTCAATGACGGGTCGCTTGATCAGGCTCGGATTCCGGCTCATCAAGCGCAGCGCTTTCGCTTCATCGAGATTCGCCTGCTGCGCCGGTGAAAGCTTTCGCCAGGTTGTCCCTCGCGTGTTCAGCAGGACTTCCCATCCGACCTGTGCGGCCCAGGCCTTCAGCTTTTCCGGCTCGATGCCCGACTTCTTGTAGTCGTGGAATGCGTAGCGAACGTCATGGCCGTCCAGCCACGCGAACGCCTTTTTCATTGTGTCGCAGTTCTTGATGCCAAAAATCGTGATCACGATTTTTGCAGAGAGAAAGGAAGGGAGAAGGGGGAAGGGGTAAAAGCAATTCGTGCCCCTCACGCTTTAACGCATTCCCCCTTCCCGATCTTTACAACGTAAAGATCTTTCCCGGGTTCATGATGTTCTGCGGATCCAGCGCCTTCTTGACCTGGCGCATGACGGCGACTGCGTCGCCGTGCTCGGCCACCAGGAATTTCTGCTTGCCCAGGCCGATGCCGTGTTCGCCGGTGCAGGTGCCGTCCATGGCCAGCGCCCGCATCACGAGCCGGTCGTTCAGGCGCTCGGCTTCCTCGAGTTCCTTCGGGTCGTCGCGCATGATCAGAAACCCGAGGTGGAAATTGCCGTCGCCGACGTGTCCGACCAGCGGTGCGGTCAGGAAGCTGCCCTTCAGGTCCTTTTTCGTTTCCATGATGCATTCCGCGAGCTTCGAGATCGGCACGCAGACGTCGGTCGCCCAGATTTCGCTACCGGGACGCAGCGCCTTGTTCGCGTACGTCACGTCATGGCGCGCGGTCCACAGCGCGTTGCGGTCTTCAGGCTTCGTCGCCCACTTGAATTCGCCGCCGCCGTTTTCCCCGGCGATCGATTGCACCATCTCCGCCTGTTCCTTGACGCCGGCCTCGGTGCCGTGGAATTCGACGAACAGCGTGTCCTTGACCGGGTAGCTGAGCTTCGAGAACTTGTTGACCGAATCCATCTGCACGTCGTCGAGCAACTCGATGCGCGCGACCGGAACGCCGAGCTGGATGGTCTGGATCACCGTGTTGACCGCACCTTCGATCGAGTCGAACGAGCACACCGCCGCGGCCATGGCCTCCGGGATGCCGTACAGGCGCAGCGTGACTTCGGTGATGATGCCCAGCGTGCCTTCCGAGCCGACGAACAAACGCGTGAGGTCGTAGCCGGCGGCGGATTTACGCGAGCGGCGCGAGGTGCGGATGATGCGGCCATCGGCCAGCACCACCGTCAGCGCGAGCACGTTTTCGCGCATCGTGCCGTAGCGCACCGCGTTGGTCCCGGATGCGCGCGTTGCCGCCATGCCGCCGAGCGAAGCGTCTGCACCGGGATCGATCGGGAAGAATAGGCCCTGGTCGCGAATGAACGCGTTCAATTCCTTGCGGGTCACGCGCGCCTGCACGGTGACGTCGAGATCCTCCGCGCTCACGCGCAACACCTGGTTCATGTTCGCGAGGTCGACGACCACGCCGCCTTCATGCGGAATCACGTTACCTTCCAGCGACGTGCCGGTCCCGTAGGCGATCACCGGCGTGCGGTGCGCGGCGCAGATGCGCACGATCTCGGCGACTTCCTCGGTCGTGTTCGGAAAGACGACCGCGTCCGGACGATGCGGGTGGTGCCAGGATTCGTCCTTGCTGTGGTGGTCGCGCACGCCTGTGCTGGTGGAAAGACGGTCGCCGAAACGGGCACGCAACTCGTCGATCGACGTCTGGTGTTTCTCTACGGGCAGGTTCATGGACTTCATCCTCTTCGAAGGCACCCCTCGATGCCGGGGGTGCTCACAATGACGCCAGTTTACGCCACCAGGTACTTTTTGACCGCGTCCTCGTTCCAGGAAATCCCGACCCCCGGGACATCCGGGATCAGGACATTGCCGTTCTCGACCTTGAACGGCTGATCGAGCAGGGCGTTGGCCCAATCCATGTACTCCAGCCAGTGGCAGGTCGGCGTCACGGCCAGCAGGTGCGCGCTGAATTCCGGGAACAAGTGGCTGGACATGTCGAGGTTGTAGACCTGCGCGACGGCCGCGGCGCGCATCCAGCCGCTGACGCCGCCGATGCGCTGGACGTCCGGCATGTAGAACTCGGCGGCCTCGGCGTCGATGGCCTTTTGCATTTCGCCGGTGTTGAGCAGGTTCTCGCCGATCTGGATCGGCGTCATGACTTCGGCGGCGATTTTCGCGCAGCCGGCATAGTTGTCGTGGCGGATCGGTTCCTCGATCCAGTACAACCCTTCGTCATCGAGTGCCTGGCCGCGGCGGATCGCCTCGTTGACCGTCTGGCTCTGGTTGAAGTCCGACATCAGGTGTTTGTCGTCGCCGATGCGCTTCTTGATGTTGCGCACCGCCGCGAGGTCCTGCTTGAAGTCGGGCCGGCCGATGCGCAGCTTCACGGCGCTGAAATTGCCTTCCGATAGCAGCTCGGCGGCCTCATCGGCCAGCAGCGCCGGATCCTTGATCCACAAGCCGCAGCTGTTGTACGCGCGGATCGGCTTCACCGAGCCGCCCAGCACTCGCGCGAGGGGCTGCTTCACTGACTGCGCATACGCATCCCACGCGGCCATGTCGATGCCGGCGATGGCCTGGCCGAGCAAGCCGAAGGCATCGAGCAGCGTGTAGCGCTTGCGGATCTTCGCCTCGATCTCATAAGGCGCGACGGGGTCGCCCTTGATGATGTCGCCGACGGCTTCGACCATCTGCACCGTCGGCTTGAGCATCGGCTTCTGGAAGGCGAACAGATAGGAACGACCGATGATGCCTTCGCTGGTCTCGACGTCGATCAGCACCAGCGACGCGTCGCCGATGGTGCCGCTCGCCGACTGCGGCGGCCGCTTCAGCGGAACCAGTACGGCGCGGGCGCGAACATTCTTGATCGTCAGTGCCATTGCGGATCTCCTCGACTTTTCATGAATTCAGATTTGCGCTTCGGCGGGCCGTCCGTTTGCGTACAGCTTCAGCGCCGCGTAGACGAACTTGTTCGCGGGCGTGGGAATGTCCAGCTCCTTGCCGAACTTCACCACCATGCCGGAAAGCCAGGGCAGCTCGAGCCGGTTGCCGCGCCGCAGGTCGCCGCACATGGATGCCACCATTCCCGCCGGATAGGTCTCCACTTTCGACATCTGGTCTGCAACGATGGTCTGGTCGAGCTTCGCGCCCTTCGCGCGGCCCACGGCGACGACTTCCTCCATAACCTGCTGCATCAGTGCCTTCGTGTCCGGGTCGGAGCGGATCGGGCCGATCGGCATGCGCGTCAGCGAAGTCAGCGCCGACAAGGTCACCAGGCGCACGAATTTTTCCCAGATCGCGGCATGGACGTCTTCGACCAGATGCGTGCTGATGTTCGCCTTCTTGCAGGTGTCGTAGAACGCCTGCGATCTCGGGCTCGGCTTGCCGTCGAGCTCGCCGAAAAACAGATTGGCCATGTTGCCGTTGTGGCGGATGACACCCGGTTCCTCGATCAAAGCCGCAATGTTCGACACGCCCCCCATCACATGCGCCTTGCCGAGCACGGGCACCAAGGTGTCGACGGCGATCACGCCGTTCTGGAAAGACACAGCCACGGTATTCGGTCCGATCAGCGGCTTCGCAGCCGCAGCCGCTTCCTCCGTCGCCCAGAGCTTGACGGCTATCATGACGACGTCGACGGGCCCGATGGTTTTGGTGTCGTTCGTGCACTTGACCTTGGGCAGGTGGAGGTCGCCGAGCGCGCTCAAGACCTTAAGGCCGTTCTTTTGCATGGCTTCCAGGTGCGCGCCGCGGGCGACGAAGGTCACGTCCGTGCCCGCCGCGGCGAGCCGGCCGCCGAAATAGCCGCCGACGCCACCGCTGCCGATGACTGCGATTTTCATGGGATGATCCGTGGGATGTAACCGCGCCGGATCCCTCGATCCGGCGGACCGGCATCTTAGCAGGTGGACGCTGCGGCCAGCTGCAGACCGCTATTGCGCCGGGAATTGCAAAATAAAAGGCGGCCATTTGGCCGCCTTTGCCATCCTTCAGAAGAAATCCGGATTAGCAGCGAACGACATTCATGGGCAGTGCGATCCGTCGGTGAAGCTGATCGTTCCGGTCACCGTGCCAAACGTCTGGCACGTCCCGGAGTTGCCGGCTGAGCCCGTTGCGATTCCGGTGTTGTTCAGGATTATTGCTCCGCCGCCATAGAAGTCTTGATTGCTCACCGTGTTGCCGGCAATGAGGAGATCGGTGACGCCGTTGGCACTGATCGCCCTGCTGCCACCGGCGCTGGTCGCAGTTGCCGAAATGGTGCTGTTGCGAATGGTGATATCAGATCCGCCAGAGAAGCTTACGCCGGAGGCGGTACCGCTTGACGTTGTAGCCGTGATAACGCTGTTCTCGACCAGCAATCTCGAATTGTTCGACGCGTAAAGACCGGTTCCCGATGCAATGCCGGAACTGGACTGCGTTATGGTCAGGCCTCGCACAATGGTGTCGTTCGCCATTGCGATGACCTGAATGGCATTTCCATTGATCGCTGCACGATGGGGATTGGTGACGCTGACTGCCTGGCCGCTCGTGGTTTTGACGGAGAGCGTACCGGCGCCCACCAGCGTCTGTCCGGCCTGGAGCGTGATCGTTGACGTAGTGTTGAACGTTCCCGAGAGCAGAACCGTGCTGTTGGCGCCAGCGGCGCTGACTGCACCCGGCAACGCGGCACCGGTCGTGGCGTCATCCGTGAACACCTTGAGCGGCTTGCCGTCCGCAGTCTGGGTGACGGCTTCGGTCGTGGCCTTGCCCGAGCCGGACGACCTGGTTTGCGTGACGATGTCGATGTCGCGGACGACGGGGGCGGTCATGCGCCGCTCTTGCGCCGTCAATACCTGTGCGTCGTCGCGTCCGCCGAAAGGCACGCGCAGGCGCAGCACGGCGTAGCTCTGGCTGCCGCGCACATTGTCATCCTGATATTCGAGGCCGGCGCTGAAGCGCGCGCCCTTCCAGAAGCCGGGTACCTGGTCGATCACGAACTCGGCACGCACGCGCGGTCCCGTCACCAGCAGCGCATCGTGCTCGAAGCGATAGCCTCCCGCGTACAGGCGCAATTGTTTCCCCGCCTCCGTATCGAATACCGGAACGCGCCAGCCGACTTCGGCGTCGAAGCCCGGCAGCGCGCGTTCTTCGCGGCCGCCGGCCGGGAGGGTCAAGACTAGCGCATTGTTGGCGAGCTGCACTGTCGGACTACCAGTCGCGCCGCCGCCCTCGACGGTGCTGGCCGTGCTGCCGAAGGGCACATAAGCATTCGCGCGGAAATCCCAATTGCGCCCGAGCGCCTCGAAACCCGCGGTTGCCTGGTCGAAGCGGCTACCGAGCGCACTGGTCTGGCGATCGTAAAAGCCGTAGCCGCCCAGGATCCAGTCCTCGTTGATCATGCGGCGCAGCCCCAGGCCGAAGTTGCCTTCGTGCGCGCCCTCGTCGTCAAAGCGCGCGCGCAGGTCGCCGAAGACCAGCGTATCGGCGTTTTGCGATACGGGCAGGAACAGGTCGCCCTCCATGAGGCTGCGATGAAGGCCGGGCTGCAACTGCATGTCGAAGTGGGGGCTCCATTTCTTCGCCACATCCTCCTGCGCAAAGGCCGGAGGCGTGGAAAGCAGCGTTGCGGCGATCAGCATGGCGCGGCCAATCGAAACATAAGTAGCGGTCGGCTTCATGGATTACCTGAAAGACGGAGCGAATCGAGTGCGACGAGGAACGCGGCTTACTCCGGACAGCGGCCACCGCCTGCGAGGCGAATCGAACCGGAAGTTCCGCCGGAGGATTGGCAACTGCCGGTCGCGATCGTGTTGCCGGTCGAGTCCGCGGTGAAGCCGCCTTCAACGTAGGAATTCGCAATCCGGATGGCGTGATTGCTCCATTGACTGCCGCTCGCACTTAGCGTGTTGCCGGCGATCCGCAGGTCGGAGGAGTTTTCGACTTCCAGGCCGCTCGGCAAATATCCGGCGCCGGAGAGCCGGTTGTTTAGCACGATGACGCGGGCGGATTCGGCGATCGCCACGGCATGGGCGACATTGGTTCCAGTGGCGCGGATTTCGTTGTTCGATATGACTGCGCCGTGCACGCCGACGGCCCATACTCCGTAAGCGTTGGACAGGCTTGTGCCGAGTGACGTGTTCGTCACCACCAGCCCGGTCAGGCGGCTGTTGTCGGCCATGCTGACGGTCGCGTCGTTCGGCACGGTGCCTTCGATCGAAGCGACCGGCGTGGCGACGGTCATGACGCGCCCACTGGCGGTCTTGACGGCAAGCGTGCCAGCGCCGATCAACGCTTGGCCAGCCTGGAGCGCGATAGTTCGCGTGGTGCTGAAGCTTCCCGAAAGCAGAATGGTGCTGCCCTCGCCGGCGCGCGCGATCAAGGCGGGCAAGTCGGCCCCGCGAGTCGTTTCGCTCCCGAATCCCATAAGAGGCTTGCCTTCCGCCGTCTCGACGGCGATTTCCGTCAATGGGCTGAAGGTGCCCGACGTCGGCCTCGGGATGACGATGCGAACGACGCCGCCAGCAGCGATCTGCGCATAGGGAAGCGGGGACGTGTCCCGGCTTGCAACATGGCGCAGGCCGGCCTTTGAAGAGTGGTTCGGTGCGGTTTCTTGTGGCAGGGCCGGTGCGGTGATCAGCAACGGCAACACAAAAGCGGCGATGCGCGACGTGCAGGCATGTGGATTCATGATCCCTTCTTATTGTTTTTGCGAGCCGGCCCGACCATACGGCCTGTCGGCCCGTGCCGGAAGTCAGGGCAATCCTGAGGCGATAACCCGGGTTTCCCCGATGGAAGAAAGGTCCGCTGCTACAATTCTGCGCATGTGGAGCCTTCGCGCTCCTTGAGGAAGCCATGAACCGACCGGAACAACTGCCCCGCACCTGGAATGGGCCGCTGGCCTCGCGCCTGGAAGAGATCGAGCCGTTTCACGTCGTCGTGCTGATCAACCGCGCGAAGGAACTGGAAGCCGCGGGCCGGACGATCTCGAACATGGTGGTGGGCGAGCCCGACGCGCCCGTGCCCCCGCGTGTCGCGGAAGCCGGCATGCGCGCCATCAAGGGCGGGCGCATCGGCTACACGCCATCGCTCGGCATTACCGATCTTCGCGAGGCGATTGCCGGCTTCTACAAGAGCCGTTATGGGGTCGACGTGCCGTGCACGAGGATCGCCGTCACGACCGGTTCCTCCGGCGCGCTGCTGCTGACGATGGGCACGCTGCTTTCGCCGGGCAGCCAGGTGCTCATGGCCGATCCGGGATATCCGTGCAACCGCCATTTCGTGCGCACGCTGGAAGGCGAGGCCGTGGGCATCCCGGTCGGTGCCGATACGGCGTACCAGCTCACGGCGGCGCTCGTGGAAAAGCACTGGACGCCCCGAACCGCGGCGGTGCTGATCGCGTCGCCCTCGAATCCCACCGGCACGCTGATCGACCATGATGAACTCGCGCGCATCCACGCGGTGACAAAGGCTCGCGGCGGCGTGCTGATCGTCGACGAGATCTACCACGGCCTCACCTATGGCAAGCGCGACCGTTCCGCGCTGGAGTTCGCCGACGACGTGTTCATCATCAACAGCTTTTCCAAGTATTTCGGCATGACGGGCTGGCGGCTCGGCTGGGTGGTGATGCCGGAGCAATACGTGCAACCGCTCGACAAGCTCGCGCAGAACTTGTTCATCTCGCCGTCGGACCTTGCGCAGAAAGCAGCATTGGCGGCCTTCCATCCCGAAACGCTTGCATTGCTGGAGCAGCGCCGCGATGCGTTCAAGGCGCAACGCGACTTCCTGCTGCCGGCGCTGCGCGACCTTGGTTTCGACATCCCGGTCACGCCGGAAGGCGCGTTCTACATCTACGCCAACTGCGAGCGGCTGACCGATGACAGCTATGCGTTCTGCCAGGACTTGCTGGAAACGGCCGGCGTCGCGGTCGCGCCCGGCATCGACTTCGGCACGCACAAGGCCAGTGGTCACGTGCGGTTTTCCTATCCGAAGCCGATTCCGGTGCTGGAGCAAGGCGTGGAGCGTTTGCGGAAGTATCTTGGGAAGCGGTGAAACTCCGGGGGCGTGAATGAGTGAAGGAGTGAATGAGCAAGTGCATCGAGCTTGAGGCTTTTACCCTTCACTTCATTCACTCGTTCAGGAATCTCTCTCCTTTTGCTGGAACGATCGAGGCGCAGACATGAATATCCGAATCGCGGTCCTGTGCGCGGCGCTGCTTGGCTCCGCGGGTTCCTTCGCATTCGAACAGGAAGAAACCTATACCGACCTGACGCCAGGCAAGGACATGCTCGATCCGGGGCGCCTGTCCATGCTTTTGCAACAGAACGACGTGCGGGCGATGAACAACATCGCGTTGCTTTGGGCGAAGGGATACGACGGCAAGCAAAGTTTCGACGAGGCGATGAAGTGGTGGAAGGAAGCCGCGAAGCGCGGTTACACCGTGGCAATGAACAACATCGGGTTGCTCTATGCCAACGGCGACGGCGTGAAGCAGGATTACGCCGAGGCGTTCAACTGGTGGCACCAATCCGCTTTTCTCGGCAACGCCTGGGCCATGAACAGCGTGGGCGACCTCTACGAGAACGGCATGGGCGTGCCGCGCAACCTGCTGATGGCAATGACCTGGTACCAGAGCGCGGCTGCCCAGGGCGAACCCATGGGCATGTACAACGTCGGCCTGCTGTTCGAATCCGGCAGCGGCGTCGACAAGGACGACGCGGAAGCGCTCGCATGGTTCCGCAAATCGGCCGAGCGCGGCTACGCCTCCGCCATGCACAGCATCGGGAAAATGTACGCCGAGGGGCGTGGCGTGCCCGCGGATCCGGTCGAAGGCCTGGCCTGGTACACGGTCGCCGACACGCGCTACCCGCCCGAGGACGCCGTCGAGGCAAAGGCGAATCGCCGCGACATCGAGCAGCTTTCGTCGCAACTGGGTGAAGCCGGGGTGCAGAACGCGAAAGCCCGCGCCGCGGCGATCGATACCCTGACGAAGCCGGCCAAGGCCGAGCCGCCGAAGCCGTTGCAGCCCGGCGAAAGGTCGACTTGATCAAGGCCGGACTCGCGCTGGTTTTCGTCGCGGCGTTCACGGCGCACGCGGCGGAACAGGGCGATGGCGGCGGGACGCGCGGCGACGAGAACGGTACGGGCATGTATGGCACGTTCCAGAAGCGCGACGGCGCGAAGACGCCGAAATATCTCGGCAATGCCGGGGCCGAAACCTTGTCCGCTGCCGAACTGATGCCGGCACTGGGCGCCGCGCTGGAACAGATTTCGAAATATCGCCGGCCGGTCGGCGTGCCCGAGATCATCCGGGTACCGCACGAACGCATCGAGGCGCTCGTATGCACCGGAAAATGCAATGCGCTCGCGGTCTATCGTTCCGGCGAAGGCATCTATCTCGATGAGAAGCTCAAGCCGGAAACGAACCTGTTCGACCGCTCGATCCTGCTGCACGAGCTCGTCCATTACGTGCAGGAGATGAACGACGAGCACGGCGACATGCGGCCTTGCATGCGCTGGTACTACCGCGAGCAGGAAGCCTATGCGATCCAGAAGGTTTTCCTCGGCATGACCGGCAGCCCGACGCGCGTCGGTTATTCCGCGCACCAGTCGACCTGCGACGACGAGCCGCCCGCGACGAAAGCCGCCTCCGAGAAAAAATAGCCGCGCGATCATTCGCCACCGCTATCAATCCGGCGTACACAAGATATTGGACGTCATGCGTCGGCGCGGCGAGCATTGACGCTCCCGAATGGAGGATGCAAATGCACGCGAAACCGACGCCGTTTTCCCTGCATGTGAGCGATGCGGTCCTGGCCGACCTCAAGGCCAGGCTTGCCGCGGTGCGCTGGCCCGACGAGGTTCCGGGTAACAACTGGAAATACGGCACCGACCTGCCTTACCTCAAGTCGCTGGTCTCGTATTGGAAGGATGAATACGACTGGCGCCGGCATGAAGCCAAGCTTAACGGCTTTCGCCAATTCACGGTGAAGCTCTCGGGCATCGATGTCCACTACATCCACGAGGAGGGCAAGGGTCCGAAGCCCATGCCGTTGCTGATCTCGCACGGATGGCCGGGCTCGGTGCATGAGTTCCACAAGATCCTGCCGATGCTGACCGATCCGGCAAGATTCGGCGGCGATCCCGCGGATGCGTTCACCGTCATCGCGCCCTCGCTGCCGGGCTACGTGTTTTCGTTCGCGCCGAACCAGCCGCGCTTCTCGGTGGAGCAGATAGCGGACACCTTCGCCGAACTCATGAGCAACGTGCTGGGCTACGAGCGATTCGCGGCGCAGGGTGGCGACTGGGGCGGGTTCGTGACTTCACGACTCGGCTACGCCCATCCCGAAAAGCTCGCGGGGATCCACGTTAACCTGTTGAGCCTGCGGCGCGACACGCCGATGCCGGCCGCGCCGACGCCCGAGGAGAAGAAATACTTCGACGAGCGCGCGCACTGGATGAAGGAAGAAGTCGGCTATACCTGGATCCAGGGCACGAAGCCGCAGACCTTGGCTTTTGCGCTGACCGATTCCCCGGTTGGACTGGCCGCGTGGATCGTCGAGAAATTCCACACCTGGAGCGATCACGGCGGCGATCTCGATGCCTATCTTGGCCGGGATGAAATACTCACCGACATCATGCTCTACTGGGTGACGGGTGCGATCGGCTCCTCATTCTGGCCGTATTACGCGCGCATGCACGGTCCGTGGCCCATTCCCGACGGTGCGACGATCAAGGTGCCGATGGGATATGCGGAATTCCCGAGGGAGATCCTGCGTCCGCCACGCTCGCTGGCGCAATCGATGTATTCCGACATCCGCCGCTGGTCGAAGATGCCAAAGGGCGGCCACTTCGCGGCGCTCGAGCAGCCGGAATTGCTGGCCAGCGAGATCAGGGAGTTCTTCCGGCCGCTGCGTTGACGCCTTCGCCTGGCTGTCTTCTGCGGGTGTATGCTGCCTTCGCCGACTGATATGTCAGCCGGCGGATGCGGCACCGCAAAACCCCGGCGTAGATCGGGGTTTCAAAACCTGGACGAGGAGGAGAAGGCAATGCTTCGAACTACTCTGGTCCGGCTGCTTGCGGCCGGCGCCTTTGCATCCGCCGCGAATTTATTTGCGGCGGACACCATCAAGATCGCCCACATCGATCCGCTCAGTGGCCCGTTTGCCCTGCAAGGTGAATCCGGCAGTCGCCACATCCAGGCGGCGATCGACGAGATCAACGCGCGCGGCGGCGTGCTCGGCGGCGTCAAGCTCGAGATGATCGAGCTCGACAACAAATCGAGCCCGCAGGAGAGCTTGGTCGCGCTGCAAAAGGCGATCGACCTGGGCGTGCATTTCGTCACGCAGGGCAACGGGTCCCACGTCGGCCATGCGCTGACGGATGGCGTGCTCAAGTACAACCAGCGCAATCCAGGCAACGAGGTGCTGTACCTCAACCATGCCGCCATCGATTCGGCGCTGACCAATGAGAAATGCAACTTCTGGCATTTCCGCTTCGACGGAAACGTCGACATGAAGGTCGACGCCCTGACTTCCGCGATCGCGAAGGAAAAGGGAGCGAGCAAGGTCTACCTGATCAACCAGGACTATGCGTATGGCCAATCCGTGACGCGCCTGGCTAAGGAAATGCTCGCGAAAAAGCGACCGGACATCCAGATCGTCGGCGACGAGCTGCATCCGACCGGCAAGGTAAAGGATTTCTCCCCCTACGTTGCGAAGATCAAATCGAGCGGCGCCGACACGGTGCTCTCGGGCAATTGGGGCAGCGACCTCGCCCTGCTGATCAAGTCGGCCGAGGAAGCGGGACTGAACGCAACCTTTTATACGAACTATGCCTACCTGATCGGCACGCCCAAGGCTTTCGGCGCCGCCGGCGCCGATCGCGTGAAGACCGTCGCAAGCTGGTTTCCCAACCTGCCCGGCGCGCCGCTTGAAAAGAGCTACCTGGAATACAAGGCGCGCTATAAGGAGGATTGGGGCTTCCTGCCGATCAAGTACGCAATCGACATGTGGGCGAAGGCGATCGACAAGGCAGGATCAGCCGATCCGATCAAGGTCGCCAGGGCGCTGGAAGGCATGCGCTACGACGCCGGCGTCGGCGAAGCGTGGATGCGCGCCGACGACCACCAGATCACCGAGCCGATGTTCGTGGCGACTTTCGCGAAGGTAGGCAAGGGCGTGAAGTACGAAGCCGACGAGACCGGTTATGGCTGGCGCGTCGATACTCGCATCGAGGCGAAGGACAACATCCTGCCGACGACCTGCAAGATGGAGAGGCCGTAAAAGACGGTGAGGCGGAGGGAGTGAGGCGTGGGGCTTAAGGCCTCAGCCCACATTTGTGCGCGCGTTGCGCGCTTCAGAGTGCCTTCCATAGCAGCGACACGCCGCTGACGACCAGCAGGACGCTGATGAAGCGTCCGACCTGGTCGCGCGTGAGCTTCGTGTGCAGCCGGTGGCCTATCGCGAGGCCGATCGGCATGGCCGGAACCAGCAGCAGGAAGGCCCACCAGATTTCCGGCTGCAACAGCAAACCGGAAAGCAGATACACGACCAGGCGCAGCCCGGTGCTGAAGGAAAAGACCGCAGACAGCGTCGCGCGCATCCTGGCGGGATCGTGTATGCGTGCCGACATATATGTAGCGTAGATCGGGCCGCCGACGCCGAACAGGCCGCCGATCAATCCGCCGATCAGGCCCGTGGGTATGCCCCACCAGCGCGACACCGGCTTCGTCGAAGGCCGGGTCGCGAGCCGATAGATTCCATAGCCGGTCACGAATACACCCAGCAGGATGAGCGCCGCGTGCTTGGGTAGCGTGGCCAGTAGCGTCACACCGGAGAGGATTCCAACGATGACCGACGGTATGACGAGCTTGAGCTCCGAAACTTCCACGTGTTCGCGGAATCTCAATCCATTCGAAACCGTCGCCAGGAAATCCACGGTCACGACCAGCGGCACCACCGACTGCAGCGGCAGGAAATGCACGAGCAGCGGAATCGTGACCAGCGCGGAGCCGAAACCGGAGATGCCGAGAATGATGTAGGCGAGCAACCCGATCAGCGGCACGGCGATCAGGGTTTCGAGGGGGAAGGGCATGACGTTCCTGTGGATGCGTGCCGAGTTTAACACTGCGCTGCTCTCCTATAATGTCCAATCCTTCTGCACGCGCCGCCGCCGTACGCATAGCCACGAGGTTTATAGACGCCATGCCTTCCACCGACCCCATAAGCACTGTTGCGCTGATCGGCGCCGGGACCATGAGCACCGACATCGCAGCCATCTTCGTCGCCCGCGGAGTCGACGTGCATGTCGTCAGCCGTCCTGGCAAGAACCTCGAGACCGTGCGCGAGAGAATCCTCCGCTCGTGCGAACAGATCGCGGGAACGAAGGGTCCCCGCGGCGCGATCCATGTTTCATCGGACCTGGCGTCGTTGCCGTGGCAGGGCGTCGGCCTCGTGATCGAATCGGTCAACGAGGATTTGGCGCTCAAGCAGAAGATATTTGCCGACCTGGAGAGGCACGCGTCGTCCTCCACGCCGCTGACGAGCAATTCCTCCAGTTTCCCGATCAGCCGCATCGGCGAAGGGCTGAAAACGCAGTCCCGCATGCTCGGCCTACACTTCTTCATGCCCGCCCATCTCGTGCCGCTGGTGGAAGTGGTGTGCTCCGAGAAAACGGACGTTGCCTTGGCCGCGCGGATCGGGCAATTCATGGAAACGCTGGACTGCATGCACGTGATGGTGAAACGCGACATCCCCGGTTTCCTCGCGAATCGCCTGCAGCATGCGCTGATGCGCGAGGCCTGGTCGCTGATCGATCGCGGCATCGCCTCGCCGGACGATGTGGACAAGGCCGTACGTTTCGGCTTCGGCATGCGCTATCTCGCAGCCGGTCCGGTGCTGCAGAAGGAACATTCCGGGCTTGACGTCAATTTCGCGGCATCGAGTTCCGTGTTTCCGGATCTTTGCAACGACGACAGGCCGCCGCCGGTCCTGGCCGAAAAAGTGAAGCGCAACGAGTTGGGCATGAAAACCGGCCAGGGATTCTGGCCATGGCCGGCGGAGCGCATCGCAGCCGAGAGGGCACGCTACGCACGCATGCTCGGCACTGCGCTCGCTGCGCTCAAGGCGGATTCGCCGCGCGATGGCTGAGCCGGTCGTCCTGGTCCATGGGCTCTGGATGAACGCGCTGGCCATGCTGCCGCTGGCCAACCGGATCCAGCGCGCCGGGTTCGACGTCACGCGCTTCGGTTATCGGTCGGTCAAGCGCGGCCTCAGCGAAAACGCCAGGGCACTCGCGGAGCGCTGCAGGCATGTCGGCGCGGAGATAAACCTCGTCGGCCACAGCCTGGGCGGCCTCGTCATCCTGTCCATGCTGAACCAGCATGCAGACATAAAAGCAAAACGTGTGGTGCTGCTTGGAAGCCCGTATGCCGATATCGCCTCGGCACGCGGCTTCGCGCGTTTTGCCGGTGCAGGCGGCATGATGGGATTGTCCATCGCCGACTGGATGGGGGGCGCGCGCCCTGGCGTGCCCCAAGGTGTGGAGCTTGGGGTCGTCGCGGGCGATATCTCGTTCGGGCTGGGTCGATTCCTCGTCGCGTTGCCACCGCCGAACGACGGCGTGGTCATGCTCGACGAGACGAAGGTGCCGGGCGCCAGCGATTCGATCGTGGTGCACGTGAGCCACAGCGGCATGCTCGTGTCGCCGGAAGTGGGTCGCGCCGTGTGTGCCTTCCTGCGCAAGGGGAGTTTTCAATGAAGCGCTGGCTGGCCGTCGGCATGTTGCTGCCTGTGCTGGGCGGTTGCTATTACTACCAGGCAGCCGAGGGCCAGATGCAGATCTGGAATCGCAGTCGCCCGATCAAGCAGGTCATCGACGATGCGACCACGCCACTCGCGGTAAAGGAACGCCTGGAACTAGTCGTGCGCGTGCGCGATTTCGCGTCGACGCAGCTGGATTTGCCGGACAACGGCAGCTATCGCAAGTACGCCGACCTGCAGCGCCCATACGTGGTCTGGAACGTGTTCGCGGCCAGCGAATTCTCGATCGCGCCGCAGGAGTGGTGCTTCCCGTTCGCGGGTTGCGTCGGCTATCGCGGCTATTTCAACCAGGCCGGCGCGGAGCAATTCGCCGAAGGGTTGCGGCGCAAGGGACTTGACGTGTTCGTCGCGGGCATTCCGGCCTATTCGACACTGGGGTGGTTCGACGATCCCGTGCTCAACACCATGGTGCGCTACCCGGATGCGGAAATCGCGCGCACGATCTTTCACGAGCTTGCGCACCAGGTCTGCTACGTCGGCGGCGATACGATGTTCAACGAATCGTTCGCGACGGCCGTGGAGCAGGAGGGCGTCGATCGCTGGCTCGGCCAGAACGGTAACGCCACGCAGCGCGCCGCCTACGATGCCTACGAGGACCGCAAGAACGGCTTCATCGAACTCGTCATGAAGTACCGCGCGGAGCTGGGAAGGGTTTATGCGTTGCCCATTCCGGATGAAGAAAAACGGCGCAAGAAAGTCGAGACGTTCGCCGCGCTGAAAGCCGAATACCAAACGATCAAGGCCTCATGGGGCGGCTATTCGGGCTACGACCGTTTCTTCTCGGATGACTTGAATAACGCTCACCTTGTGCCGGTGGCGACTTATTCGGAGCTGGTTCCCGGATTCCGGCATCTGCTCGCGGAAAACGGTGGCGACTTCCACCGCTTCTATGAAGCCGTGAAAAAGCTCGGCAAGCTCCCTGAAGAAAAGCGGCACGCAATACTCAAGGCCGGCTGAAGCACGGCAAGCGCCGCTTCCGGCGTGCCATGCGCCGGTGATAAACTTCGATCCCTTGCATCGCATCTTTTCCGGCAATCCGTCATGAGCGATTCCACCGATATCAACGCCCTGCGCCGCATGCTCCGCCAGTACAAGACCATCGCGGTGGTCGGGTTGTCCGCGAACTGGTTCCGGCCGAGCTTCTTCGCCGCAAAGTACATGCAGGAGCACGGCTACCGCGTCATTCCGGTGAACCCGTCCTATCCGGAAATCCTCGGCGAGAAATGCTACAAGTCGCTGAAGGACATTCCGGAGAAAGTCGACATCGTCGATTGCTTCCGCAAGAGCAGCGAGATCGAGCCGATCGCCGACGACGCCATTGCCATCGGCGCGAAAGTGCTATGGATGCAGCTCGGCGTCATGAACGAAAAGGCCGCGGACAAGGCGCGCAAGGCAGGCCTCGAAGTGGTGCAGGATCGCTGCGTGAAAATCGAGCATGGGCGGTTGTTCGGCGGGCTCAACTGGGTTGGCGTCAACACCAAGGTCATTTCCGCGAAACGCCCGACGTGGTTGCCATATTGAGGTCGCGAGGCGACCTCAATATGCGTGACGGAAAAGACGTGACTGTCGTGACTGCCGTAACCAATGCGATATTTACGACATTCACGTCCTTGACCACAGTCAAATAGTAACGATATTTACGATAGTCACGACAGTCACGATAGTCACGACAGTTACGGATTCCCAATGGCAGACAGAGAATACGGCTTCGGCACCTTGTGCCTGCACGCAGGGCAGATTCCCGACGCGGCAACCGGCGCACGCGCGGTGCCGATCTACCAGACCACATCTTTTGTGTTCGACTCGGCCGAGCATGCGGCGAGCCTGTTCAACCTGCAGACTTTCGGCAACGTCTATTCCAGGATCTCGAATCCGACGGTCGCCGTGTTCGAGGAGCGCATGGCCGCGCTGGAAGGCGGGCGCGCGTCGCTGGCGGCTTCGTCCGGACAGGCCGCGCAGATGTGCGCGCTGCTCACGATCCTTCGTGCCGGCGACGAGATCGTATCGTCCAGCACGCTTTATGGCGGCACCTATTCGCAGTTCGACGTGACGTTCCGGCAGTTCGGCATCAACACGGTGTTCGTGAATTCGGACGACCCGGAGAATTTCCGCAAGGCGATCACGCCGAAGACCCGAGCGATTTACGCGGAGACGATGGGCAATCCGCAGATCAACGTGCTCGACATCCAGGCGGTGGCCAAGATTGCAAAGGAAGCCGGCGTGCCGCTGGTCATCGACAACACGTTTGCGTCGCCCTACCTGTGCCAGCCGATCAAGTTCGGCGCGGACATCGTCGTGCATTCCGCGACCAAGTTCATCGGCGGCCATGGCACGACCATGGGCGGCGTCGTCGTCGAGTCCGGCAAGTTTCCCTGGGACAACGGCAAGTATCCGATGATGACCGAGCCTTCGCGCGGCTATCACGGCGTGATTTTCCACGAGACCTTCGGCGATTTCGGCTACACGATGAAGTGCCGCATGGAGACCATGCGCACGCTGGGGCCCGTGCTGTCACCGCTCAGTGCATGGATGCTGTTGCAAGGGCTCGAAACGCTGCACGTGCGCGTCGAGCGCCACGTCCAGAATGCCATGGCGGTCGCGAAATTCCTCGAAGGCCATCCGCGCGTGTCCTGGGTCAACTATCCCGGCCTGCCCGGCAACAAGTATCACGCGCTCGGCAAGAAGTATCTGCCCAAGGGCTGCGGTTCGATCATGACCTTCGGCATCAAGGGCGGCCTGGATGCGGGTGTGAAATTCATCGAGGCGCTGCAGTTCTTCTCCCACCTTGCCAACGTCGGCGATGCCAAGACGCTGGTCATCCATCCGGCTTCGACCACGCATCGCCAGTTGTCGGAGGAGGACCAGATCAAGGCCGGCGTCGGCCCCGACATGATCCGGCTCTCGATCGGCATCGAGGACGTCAACGATATCCTGTGGGATCTCGACCAGGCGCTGTCGCAGTCTCAAACCTAAGGTATGAACCACGGAGGGCACGGAGTGCACGGAGAAAAGACGAGAGGGCGCCAGTAAGAATGACCTTTTGGTTTCAGCCCAAGCCGTGATCTCGCCGATGCAAATCAGGGCCACGCTGCTCACGGCACCAAGGGTCACGATTGTCCAGCTTACTTGCTCCGCTCAATTTTCTGTGCCCTGAATTCCTCCGTGTTCTCCGTGTCCTCCGTGGTTCAAGGCTGAGATGAAAGGGGTCGTCTGGCCATTGACCGTCACGATGGCCATCCAGGCGCTGGTCTCGCTGGTGGTCTACACGCCGCCCGTGCTGGCGCCGGTGGCGCAAGGGGATGTCGGCGTGCCGGCGAGTGCGGTCGGCGTGGTCACGTCGCTGATCTATTTCGCCGCGACCTTCACCGCGCTGTCTGCGGGAAACCATATCAATCGCTTCGGCCCGATGCGGGCGAGCCAGCTGTCGCTGCTGCTCGCGGCAAGCGGCATCGCGCTGATCGCCTGCGCACATCCACTGCTCGTGGCCCTCGGCGCGCTGGTCGTGGGCACCGGCTATGGCGTCGTCACGCCGTCGAGCTCGGCTATTCTCGCCGACCGCACGCCGCAGAACATGCGCGCGTTCATTTTCTCGCTGAAGCAGACCGGCGTGCCGATCGGCGGCGCGCTGGCGGGAGCGGCGATTCCGGCGTTGATAGGCGTGCTGGGGTGGAAGGAGGCGGCGCTGATCGCCGGCGCCGCTTGTTTCCTGCTTGCGGTGGCGGTGCAGCCTTATCGCGCGGAGGTTGACCTCGCGCCGCACGCGCCACGGCCCGCGGCGCCCGTGCATTTGCTCGAGCCGTTCCGGCTCGTCATGTCTCACGCCCGCTTGCGTGAACTGGCATTCGCGTCGTTCTCGTATTCCGGCATGCAAATGTGCATGGGATCCTTCCTGGTGGTGTTTCTGACCGAACGCGTCGGGTTGACGGTGGCCACGGCCGGCGCCGCGTTATCCGTCGGAATGCTTGCGGGAACGGTGGGACGCGTCCTGTGGGGCATCATCGCGGACAGATGGGCGTCGCCTCGTACGGTGCTGGGCATGCTCGGTGCGGGCATGGCGGTCGCCGCCTTCGCTACCGCCGGGATGACGGCGGCGTGGCCGTACGCGTTGCTGCTCGTGGTGAGCGCCATTTTCGGCGCCAGCGCGATCGGCTGGAACGGCGTCTTCCTCGCGGAAGTCGTGCGCAATGCGCCGGCCGGCACGGCCGGTTCCGCCACCGGCGCTTCGTTGGCAATGACCTATGCCGGCGTGGTGGTCCTGCCGACGGTATTCTGGGCGATCGTCCACTTTGCCGGCAGCTATGCCGCGGCCTTCGTCGCCATCGGCGTGTTCACGTTGTGGCGGGGGTCGTACTTTTTCAGGAAGGCCGCGATCAGTACATGAACGATTCGACCGCCCGCGCGAACTCCGCGGGCTGGTCGTGATGCATCATGTGCCCCGCGTCCGCGATGGTTTCCTCGGTGAGCGATCGGTAGCAGGCGCGGTAACTGTCAATCAGCGCCTTGTCACCGCGCATCCACTTCATCATCCACTCGCCGTCGCCCCACAACCAGAGTACCGGTGCTGCGATGCGTTTCCAGCAGGCCATCGCTTCTTCCACGCGGTAGAGCACGGGGTTGACCATCTTGTGCAGCGGATCGGCGCGCAGCCGGATACTGCCGTCCGCGAGCTGTTCGGCCCAGTGCGGCGCGAGATAACGTGCGTGCTCGTCGCTCATGCGCGGATTGTTCTGCTTCAGGCGTTGCGCGACTTCCTCGAAGTTGGCATATGGGCGCAGCGACGGCGGGTCGCGATATTCGTCCAGCCATTTTGCGTAGCGCTCGGGCGCCTTCTCGGCTTTACCCGGTGGCAGGCCGAAGCCTTCCGCGAGTACCAGCTTGCCGACGCGATCCGGGCGTATGCCCGCGTAAAGATTCGCCACGTTGCCGCCCATGCTGTGGCCGACGATGTAGGCCGGCGCCTCGGGCTGGAAGTGATCGAGCAGCGCGTCGAGATCCGCGATGTAGTCGGGAAACCAGTAACCCTGGTTCGTCCATTCCGACAGCCCGAATCCGCGCCAGTCCGGCGCGATGACGTGCCAGTTGTGGCGCAACTCGTCGACCGCGAACTGGAACGATGCCGACACGTCCATCCAGCCATGCAGCAGGAAGAGCTTCGGCGCGCGCTCGTCGCCCCAGGTGCGCACGTGGTAGCGCACGCCGCGAACGGAAAGAAAGACTGAATTACTGGACTTCATTTAAAAATGAACCACGGAGAACACGGAGGGCACGGAGAAAAAATGGCTTTGGTGCAACTGATTGATCGAGGAGATCATCCGTTCACTAGGCGCTTGATGCCGCCTTGGCGTAGTTGGATCACATTAAAGTTCAGGAGATATCCAATTCGCAGATTAGAAAGCTTTAGATAGGTGAGAACTTGAGCAGAATGTATGAGTAGCAGCTTTTCGGCCGCTTTTATTTCCACAATAACTCGATGACCAAACAGGACATCGATTCTGAATCCTTTGTCGAACTTGATTTCGTCGTAGACAAAAGGAACGACCACCTGCTTTTTGACTTCGACCCCAGTTTCTCCTAGTTCGTGGAGCAAGCAGGTCTCGTACACGCTTTCCAGTAGACCGGGACCGAGCGTCCGGTGTACCTGGATCGCGCAACCTATTAGGAGCGTCCCCAGTTCATCGTCGTTCATTCTGCATTTCTCCGTGCTCTCCGTGTTCTCCGTGGTTCAGAATTGAATTTACCAGCCTTATTCTTGACCCGTCATCGGTTCCGGTTCTTCATGGCGGCGGATGCTCAGGTAGGAGAGCAATGCGAGCGCCAGGCCGATCAGCAACATGCCCGTCAACTCGGAGCTGCCCGGGCGTTCGCCGAGCTGGATCCAGGAGGAAAAAATTGCGATCACCGGAATGCCCAGCGACGACAGGCTGGTCGTGCCGGCGGGCAGGCGATGCAGCACGTAGAGCCACGCCAGCCAGCCCACGCCGGTCGCCATGATGCCGTTGAACAGCGTGACGCCGATGAACGTGCCCGACCAGACCACGGACGGCCGCTCGATCACGGCCTGGCACACGAGCACCGGCAGCAGGCCGACGATCATCTGCCAGAACGTGAAGGCGAGCGGCTCCACTTTCGCGCGGTTGTGCAGTTGTTTCGCGTAGATCACGCCGATTGCCCAGCACATGCCGGCGATGACGGCGAGCGTCTTGCTGAATAGCGACGTGTGCATTTGCCACGGCTCGAGTACGAACACGAGGCCGGCGATCGCAAGTGCTACGGAAACCCATTGCAGGCCGTGGATGCGCTCATGCAGCATCGGCCACGCGAACACGAGCACCCAGAACGGCATGGTGAACACGAGGATCGACGTTTTGCCCGGACCTCCTTCCGACAGCGCCCACGTGTTCAGCAGCAGGAAGGCGCCGGTCTGCACCAGGCCGATCAGCAACAAGGCCTTCCAATGCTCGGGCCGCAGCGACCTGCGTGTCCAGATCAGCCCCGCCAGCAACGTAAGAATGCCGAGTTCCAGGCGCAGGGCGACGACGTCGATCGGGCTCGCGTATCCGAGGCCGATCTTCGACGTGATCCAGCTATAACCCCACAGGATGACGAGCAGGACGAGGACGATCACCGCGCGGCGGGTCTCGCGCGGGCTGCTCACGGACGGCTCGCGATCTGCGGCTCGAGTTTGCCGTCCAGCGCCACGCGCTGGTCGAAAACGAAACAGTTGCCGCGGAAATGGGCGTCGCCGCAGTCTTCGAAATACTGCAGGATGCCGCCGTCGAGCTGGAAGACGTTCCTGAAGCCCTTGTTGATGAGTACCGGCGCCGCTTTTTCGCAGCGGATGCCGCCGGTGCAGAAGGTCACGAGGGTCTTGTCCTTCAGTGCCGGGTCGAGCGCTTCGACGGCATCCGCGAACTGCCCGAAGGCGCTCAGCCTCAAGTCCAGCGCATTGTTGAACGTGCCGGCATCGACCTCGAAAGCATTGCGCGTATCGAGCAGGACGACATCACGGCCTTCGTCCAGCCAGCGCCTGAGTTCCACCGGCGCGATGGTGGGCGCCCGCTCTTTCGCCGGATCCAGCCCAGGCACGCGCAGTGTGATGATCTCCCGCTTGATCTTCACCAGCATGCGTTCGAAAGGCTGGAAGGCCGAGATGCTGCGCTTGAAACGCAATCCGGCGAAGCGGTTGTCTTCGCCCAGGAAGGCCTCGAATTTCCGTGTCGCATCTTCCGCGCCGGCCAGCACGATGTTGATGCCCTCGAAACTCAACAGGATCGTGCCCTTGAGTCCGAGGCTTTCGCATTTTCGTTCCAGGCGTTTCTTGAGGTCGTCTAGACGGTCCAGCGATACGAACTTGTAGCCGGCGAGGTTGATGGTGCGCATGGAGTGCGTTGTTGCCTTGGGGAGACAGGCATTTTAACAAGGCCGACCCATCGCAAGCCATTGTCGAATATTGAATCTGCAGAAAGCCATCGAAGAAAGCCCAATCAGGACTTGGCGCTCCGGACCGGCGGCGTAAAATGTTTCGATGCAACCGAAGTTCGTCCACCTGCGCCTGCACAGCGAATACTCGATCGTCGACGGCATCGTCCGCATCGACGACGCGGTCGCCGCGGCGGCGGCGGACGACATGCCGGCGCTGGCGCTGACCGACCTTTCCAACCTGTTCGGCATGGTCAAGTTCTACCAGGCCGCGCGCGGCAAGGGCCTGAAGCCCTTGATCGGCTGCGACGTCTGGATCACCAACGAAGCCGATCGCGACAAGCCGTTCCGCGCGCTGCTGCTGTGCACCTCGCGCGCAGGTTACCTGCGACTGTGCGACTGGCTCACGCGCGGCTACCGGCTGAACCAGCACCGGGGCCGGGCGGAAATCCTCAAGGCCTGGCTGCAGGAGTCCGGCATGAATGGATTGATCGCGTTGTCGGGCGCGCATCTTGGCGACATTGGTCATGCCTTGCTGGCCGACAACGCGGCCCAGGCGAAGAAGCACGCAGAATTCTGGGCCGAAGCCTTCCCGCAACGCTTCTATATCGAGCTGCAGCGTTTCGGCCAACCCGGGGCCGAGCACTACGTCAAGCGCGCGGTGCGCCTGGCATCGTCACTGAAGCTGCCGGTCGTCGCGACGCACCCGGTGCAATTCGTGAAGCGCAGCGACTTCGTCGCGCACGAGGCGCGTGTCTGCATTTCCGAAGGCTACGTGCTTTCCGACCAGCGCCGGCCGCGCGTATTCACCGAAGAGCAATACCTCAAGAGCCAGGCGGAAATGGCGGAATTGTTTGCCGACCTGCCGCAGGCGCTCGAAAACGCGGTGGAAATCGCGCGACGCTGCAATTTTTCGCTCGAACTCGGGAAATCCAGGCTGCCCGAATTCCCGACGCCGGACGGCATGTCGCTGGAAGCGTACCTCCGCAGCCGTACGCTTGCGGGCCTGGAGGAGCGCATGGTTGCGCTTTACCCGGATGCGGCGGTGCGCGAAACCCACGTGGCGCGTTACCGTGAACGGCTCGAGTTCGAAATCGCGACCATCCTGAAGATGGGATTTCCCGGCTATTTTCTGATCGTGGCGGACTTCATCAACTGGGCAAAGACCAACAACGTTCCGGTCGGCCCGGGCCGCGGTTCCGGCGCGGGATCGCTGGTGGCCTACTCGCTTGGCATCACGGATCTCGATCCGTTGCGCTACAACCTGCTGTTCGAGCGCTTCCTGAATCCCGAGCGCGTGTCGATGCCGGACTTCGACGTGGACTTCTGCCAGGACGGCCGCGACAAGGTCATCGACTACGTGCGGCGGAAATACGGCGACGAGTCCGTCTCGCAGATCGCGACCTTCGGCACCATGGCGGCGAAGGCCGTCGTGCGTGACGTCGGCCGCGTCATGGAGTGGAACTACAGCCGCACGGACGAGCTGGCGAAGCTGATTCCGTTCCAGCCCGGCAAGCTGATTACGCTGGAAGAGGCGCGCAAGATGGAGCCGCGCCTGCGCGAACGCGAGGAGACCGAGGAAGAGACGCGCGAGCTGCTGGCACTGGCTGGCCAGCTCGAGGGACTCAGCCGCAACGTCGGCATGCACGCGGGCGGCGTGCTGATTGCACCCGGCAAGCTGAGCGATTTCTGCCCGCTCTACACCGCCTCGAATTCCGAAAGCGCGGTGTCCCAGCTTGACAAGGACGACGTCGAGGCGATCGGGCTGGTGAAGTTCGACTTCCTCGGCCTGACCACGCTGACCATCCTGGACTGGACGCTGCGCTTCATCAAGCGCCTCGATCCGGCCTCGAAGATCGTGCTCGAGCAGTTGCCGCTGGACGATGTGCCGGCCTACAAGATCTTCGCGAGCGCCAATACGACGGCCGTGTTCCAGTTCGAATCGCGCGGCATGCGCGACTTGCTGAAGCAGGCGCGACCCGACCGCTTCGAGGACATCATCGCGCTGGTCGCGCTGTACCGCCCCGGGCCGATGGAGCTGATCCCGGAGTTCTGCCAGCGCAAGCACGGCAAGAAGGCCGAGTACCCCGACCCGCGCGTGGAGACCGTGCTTGCCGAGACCTACGGCATCATGGTCTACCAGGAGCAGGTCATGCAGATGGCCCAGATCATCGGCGGCTACAGCCTCGGAGGAGCGGACCTGCTGCGGCGCGCGATGGGCAAGAAGAAGGCGGAGGAAATGGCGCAGCATCGCGGCATCTTCCGCGAAGGCGCCGGCAAGAATGGGTTGACACCCGCCAAGGCCGAAGAAATCTTCGACCTGATGGAGAAGTTCGCCGGCTACGGCTTCAACAAATCGCACGCCGCCGCCTATGCGCTGGTCGCCTACCAGACGGCCTACTTCAAGGCGCACCATCCCGCCGCATTCATGGCCGCGAACATGTCGGCGATCATGGACGATACCGACAAGGTCCAGCAGTTCCATGAGGACACGCTGGCGAACGGCATCACAGTGCTGCCGCCCGACATCCATGCAAGCGAATACCGTTTCGTGCCAGTGGACGAGAAGAGCGTGCGTTATGGCCTGGGCGGCATCAAGGGCACCGGCCAATCGGCGATCGAGCACATCATCGAGGCGCGCGCGTCCGGTCCGTTCAAGGATTTGTTCGACTTCTGCAATCGTGTAGATCGTCGCATCGTCAATCGCCGCGTGATCGAATCCCTGGTGCGCGCGGGTGCATTCGATTCCCTCTACGACCATCGCGCCAGCCTGCTGGCTTCAGTCGGCATTGCGATGGAGGCCGCGGAGCAGGCCAGCCGTTCCGCGTCGCAGGTCAGCCTGTTCGGCGAGGCATCGGTTGCGGCGCAGGGGCCTGCGCTGCTCGATGTGCCGCGCTGGGACGAGGCTGAGAAGCTGCAGAACGAGAAGCTGGCGCTGGGTTTTTACTACAGCGCCCATCCGTTCAAGTTCTACGAGGAAGAGTTTTCTTCCGTCGTGCGCTCGCGGCTCTCCAAGCTATTGCCGCCCGCGCCGGAAGAGGGCGCGCGCCAGCAGAACATCGCGGGTGTGGTGGAATCCGTGCGCATGCAGAAAACCGCCAGCGGACGCATGATGGTCATGCTGCTGTCGGACGGCACCGCGCGCGTTGAAGTGGTCGTTTACGACGAGGTGCTGGACCGCCACCGCAACCTCGTTCGCGAAGATGCGATCGTGCTCGTCGAGGCCAAGGTCCGGTCATTCCGGCGCGGCGGCGAAGAAGGCGCCGACAACGTGGTCATGCGCATCGCGGCGGAGAAAATCCACGATCTCGCCGGCATACGCGCGCGCTTCGGGCGCAATCTCAAGATCTCGATGAACGGGCAGGCGGATGCGAAGCGGCTGAAGAAAATGCTGGAGCCTTATCGCAACGGCAACCTGCGCGTATCCGTCGCCTATACCAACGGCAATGCGGCAGCGGAATTCGACCTCGGCGAAGACTGGAAGGTGCGCCCCGACGATGCGCTCATCGCCGAACTGGGCAAATGGCTGGAACCCCGGAACGTGCAGGTCGTCTACCAGTGAAGCCGGTCGAGCTCATCGATGCGCAATTGATCGAGTCGGTATCTGCGCAGGCGGCGGCCAGCCCGCGCCGGCGCAAGAACTTCAATTTCCATGAGCGGGAATCCGCGCCGGCCAACCGCCTGCTGAACGCGATGGAGCCGGATTCCTATGTCCAGCCGCATCGCCATGTCGACCCGGAAAAAGACGAAACCCTGTTCGTCCTTCGCGGCGCCATGGGCCTGGTCATTTTCGACGACAGCGGGAAAATTTTGAGGCAAGCGGTGTTGCGCGCGGGCGGCGACAATCTCGGCGTAAATCTTCCGCACGGCACGTGGCACACGTTCGTCTCGCTCGAACCGGGCTCAGTCATTTTCGAGGCGAAGGCGGGGCCTTACCATCCGCTCGGCCCGGCGGAGAAAGCGCCCTGGGCGCCGGCCGAGGGTGATCCAGCGGCGGTCACCTACCTGGCCGGGCTGGCTGAACTTTTTCGCGTCGAGCTGTCGGATTGAAACGCCGCGTTTACTCCTTACATTCGACAGACCGTGGACATCCTCGATTCCTTCCATCCCGCCGTAGCGAACTGGTTTCGCCGCACTTACCCGGCACCGACCGAGCCGCAGATCCAGGCCTGGCCGGCGATCAGTTCGGGTAACAACGCGCTGATCGCGGCGCCGACCGGCTCCGGCAAGACGCTTGCAGCTTTTTTGGCCACGATAGACGCACTCGTGCGCCTGGGCGTGCGCGGCGAGCTGCGCGAAGAGACGCAGGTGGTGTACGTCTCGCCACTGAAGGCGTTGTCGAACGACATCCAGAAAAACCTCGACGAGCCGCTGGCCGGCATTCGCCGGGAGTTGTTCGAGTCCGGGCTCCCGGACGTGGAGATCCGCACGGTCGTGCGCACCGGCGACACGCCGCAAGCCGACCGCGACCGCATGCGCCGCCGGCCGCCGCACATCCTGGTGACGACGCCGGAGTCCCTCTACATCCTGCTGACCAGCGAATCCGGTCGCAAGATGCTCTCGAACGTGCGCACGGTCATCGTCGATGAAATCCATGCCATGGCGCCGAACAAGCGCGGCGTGCACCTGGCGTTGTCGCTCGAACGGCTGCAACACCTCGTCGGCGGACAACTCACTCGGGTCGGATTGTCCGCCACGCAGAAGCCGATCGAGGAAATCGCCCGCTTCCTGGTGGGCGGCGGGCAATCGGGCGGCCTGTTCGATTCCAAGGACTGCACGATTGTCGACACGGGCCATGTGCGCCGCCGCGACCTTGCGCTCGAAGTGCCGCCTGCGCCGCTGGAAGCGGTGATGTCGCACGAAGTGTGGACGCAGGTCTACGACAGGCTGGCCGAACTGATTCGCGAGCACCGCTCGACCTTGGTGTTCGTCAACACGCGACGGCTGGCCGAGCGCGCTGCGCGCGCCTTGTCGGAACGCCTCGGCGAGGACCAGGTCACTTCGCACCACGGCAGCATGGCAAAGGAAAAGCGACTCGACGCCGAGCAACGCCTGAAGCGCGGCCAGCTGAAGGCGCTGATCGCCACGGCATCGCTGGAACTCGGCATCGATGTAGGGCACGTGGACCTCGTTTGCCAGATTTCCACGCCGCGCCGGATCGCGGCCTTCCTGCAGCGCGTCGGCCGGTCCGGCCACGCCGTAGGCGGGCTGCCGAAAGGGCGGCTGTTTCCGGTATCGCGGGACGACCTCGTCGAATGCACCGCGATGCTGGATGCCGTGCGCCGCGAAGAGCTGGATCGCGTCGTCATCCCGGACAAGCCGCTCGACGTGCTCGCTCAGCAGGTCGCGGCGGAAGTCACGGCCGGGGAATGGGACGAGGACGAGCTCTATGACCTGATGCGCCGTGCCTGGCCTTATCGCAACCTCACGAAGCAGGAATACGGCGAAGTCCTGCAAATGCTGGCCGAGGGGTTCTCCACGCGGCGCGGCCGCAGGCGCGCGATGATCCATCGCGACATCGTCAACCGGAAACTGCGGCCGCGCGACGGCCTGCGGCTGACCGCCGTGACGAATGGCGGAACGATTCCGGATACCGCGGATTATTCGGTGGTCCTGTCGCCGGAAGATATCGTCGTCGGCACGATCAATGAGGATTTCGCGGTCGAAAGCCTCGCGGGGGACGTGTTCCAGCTCGGCAATACGTCTTACCGGATCATTCGCGTGGAGGCAGGACGTGTTCGCGTCGAGGACGCGCAAGGCATGCCACCATCGATGCCCTTCTGGCTGGGCGAGGCGCCGGCGCGCAGCGATGAAGTGTCGTACGCCGTTTCGCGGCTGCGCTCCGAGATGGACGTAAAGCTCGTCGACTCGCGCGCAGCGCTGGACTACCTCATGGACGATGTAGGCATCGCGCACGATGCCGCCGCGCAGGTGGTCGATTACCTTGCGAGCGCGCGTGCGGCGCTCGGCCTGCTGCCGACGCAGAAGAAGCTCGTGTTCGAGCGCTTCTTCGACGAAAGCGGCGGCACCCAGCTCGTCATCCATTCTCCGTACGGCAATCGCATCAACCGCGCGTGGGGCCTGGCGCTGCGCAAGCGCTTCTGCCGCAAGTTCAACTTCGAGCTGCAGGCCGCCGCGACCGAGGATGCGATCATCCTGTCGCTCACCGCGACGCACAGCTTTCCGCTCGAGGAAGTCGCGCGCTACCTGAACTCGAAAACAGCCCGGGAGGTGCTGGTGCAGGCGCTACTCGATGCGCCCATGTTCCTGACGCGCTGGCGCTGGGATGCGTCCATCGCGCTGGCGCTGCCGCGCTTTCGCGGCGGCAACAAGATTCCGCCGCAGTTGCAGCGCATGGAGGCCGAGGACCTGGTTGCGGCGGTGTTCCCCGACCAGCTTGCCTGCCAGGAGAACATCGCCGGCGACCGCGAGATCCCCGATCATCCGCTGGTCAACCAGACCATCCATGATTGCCTGCACGAGGCCATGGACATCGAAGGCTTCGAGCAACTGCTGCGTGATATCGAGCGGGGCGAAGTGGAAATCGAGACCCGCGACCTGGTCGAGCCTTCGCCGCTGACCCTGGAAATCCTGTCGGCGCGGCCTTATGCATACCTGGACGATGCGCCGCTGGAAGAGCGGCGCACGCAGGCGGTGGTCGCGCGCCGCTGGCTCGATCCGGAAAGCGCGGCCGACATCGGCCGGCTCGATCCGGAGGCCATCGCGCGAGTCCGCGAGGAGGCATGGCCGGACGCGACATTGCCGGACGAATTGCACGACGGCCTGGGCTGGCTGGGCTTGCTGACCGATGCCGAAGCCGCCAATGAGCCGTCGTGGGGGTCGATGCTCGAACGCCTCATGGCCGACAGGCGCGTCACGCGCTTCACGCCGGAAGGAAGCGAAAGCTATTTCGTGGTCGCCGAACGCCTGCCCGAATTCAACGCCTTGCATCCGGGCGCCAAAACCGAGCCGGAACTGGTCGTCCCGCCGGAGTACCAGAAACAGTGGACGCGCGAGGAAGCGCTGGTGGAGATCGTGCGCGGCCGGCTCGAAGGCCTCGGCCCGACGACCGTGCCCGAGTTGGCGGCTTCCATCGGCGTGAAGACCTCGGAGATCGACGTGGCCCTGCTTGCGCTCGAAAGCGAAGGCTTCGTCATGCGCGGCAGCTTCACGCAGCAGGGCGTGGCCGAGTGGTGCGAGCGCCGTTTGCTTGCGCGCATCACGCGTTACACCGTCAAGCGCCTGCGCCAGGAGATCGAGCCGGTTTCGGCCGCCGACTACATGCGTTTCCTGTTCGGCTGGCAGCACGTGGGCGAACGCATGGAAGGCCCCGACTCCGTGGCGAGCGTGGTGTCGCAACTGGAAGGATTCGAAGCCGCCGCCGGATACTGGGAAACCGAGCTGATTCCGGCGCGCGTTTCCGGCTACGAGCCGCATTGGCTCGATGACCTTTGCCGGGCCGGGCGCGTGGTGTGGACGCGGCTCGAGGCGCCCAAGGTCGACTCGCAGCGTTCGCAGGGCCCGAGCCCGGTGCGCAGCACGCCGATCACGCTAATCACGCGCAAGAACCTGGCGGTGTGGACCGCGCTCGCGAAGACCGCGGATCCGCAATCCGTGCGCATCAGCACGCGTGCGCAGGCGGTCGCCGACTACCTCGCGCAGCACGGCGCGTCGTTCTTCGACGATATCGCCGAGGGCCTCGACCAGCCGCGCACCTTCATCGAAGACGCGCTGCGCGAACTCACCGCGGCCGGCCTGGTGAACTCCGACGGGTTCAGCGGCTTGCGCGCTTTGTTGCTGCCGGCCGATCGGCGGAAGCCCGTGGGCGGCGGCAAGAGGAGGCGCACGGCGACATTCGGCGTGGAGGATGCGGGACGCTGGGCGCTGATACGGCGCAAGCCGGCCGCGGCGGGACCGCTCGAACGCGAGACGGTCGAGCAGATCGCGCGCACGCTGCTCAAGCGCTATGGGGTGATTTTCTGGCGCATGCTGGCGCGCGAAGCCGACTGGCTGCCGCCCTGGCGCGAATTGCTGATGGCCTGCCGCCGGCTGGAAACCCGCGGCGAAATTCGCGGCGGCCGCTTCGTCGCCGGCTTTTCGGGCGAGCAATTTGCCTTGCCTGAAGCGGTCAGCCTGATGCGTTCCGTGCGCAGTTCCGAGAAATCGGGACTGCTCGTGGCGGTCAGCGGCACGGATCCGCTGAACCTGGCCGGGATCGTATTGCCCGGCGCGCGGGTGGCGGCGATTTACAGCAATCGCGTGCTTTATCGCGACGGCGTAGCGATTGCCGCGCTCATCTCGGGAGAGGTCCAGTACTTCGAGAAGGCCGACCAGGAGACGGCATGGGCGTGGCGCAACATGCTGCTTCGCACCGCGGCGCCCGAGGGACTCGCGTCGCTGATGTAATTCCCCCTCTCCATCTCTCTCCCGCCAGGGGAGAGAGGGTCTTACTTCGCTTCAGACTGAATCGCCCTCGCCCCTTGCGGGAGAGGGTCGGGGAGAGGGGAAGGTCCTAGAGGGTAGGATACTTCTCGAAGAATTCGTAGCGCACCGACTCGTCCTGCGCGGTGACTTCGACTTTCCCGACCCGGGCGTTTTCCGGCCCGCGGCGTGCCCATGCGATCAACGCCTCCACCGCAGGTTCGTCGCCCTGCACGACCGCTTCGACCGTGCCGTCGCTACGGTTGCGTACCCAGCCGGTGACCTTCAGCATTGCCGCTTGCTGACGCATGGATTCGCGGAACCAGACGCCCTGCACGCGGCCGGAAATGCGAAGGCCGCGCGTGATGATCACGCCGCAGTGTCCTTATTTCACCTTCATACCGGGCAGCGCGCCTTCGTCCGGCGAGAGCAGGAAGATTCCCGGACCTTCACCGCTTGCCGCCAGCACCATGCCCTGGGATTCGCCGAAGCGCATCTTGCGCGGCGCGAGGTTGGCGACCATCACCGTGTAGCGCCCGACCAGCGTTGCCGGGTCGTAGGCCGACTTGATCCCGGCGAACACCTGGCGCGTTTCGCTGCCGATGTCGAGCTGGAGCTTGAGCAGCTTCTCGGCCCCCTCGACGTGCTCGGCGCTGACGATTTTCGCGACGCGCAGGTCGACCTTCATGAACTCGTCGATGCTGATGGTGCTCGGGGCGGCGGTGGCTTCCACTTTTTTCTCCGGTTCCTTCTTCGCTGGCGCTTGCGCGGGAGCGGACGGCTGCAGCGTTTCCTTGTTAGCTTCGACCAGCGCGGCAATCTGCTTCGAGTCGACTCGTGTCATTAGGTGCTTATAGGGCTTTATTGAGGGAGCTGATCTACCTAAGTCTTCCCACTTCAACGGAAGCGAGAGACCAAGAAGGTTAGCCACACGTTCCGCCGTTGTAGGAAGAATGGGCGCCAGGTAGTAGGTCAGGATTCGAAACGCGTTTACCGCGTCAGAGCATATTCGATGCAATTCGGCGTGCTGTGTCGGATCTTTCGCCATGCTCCATGGCTTATGTCGATCTACCAGCTGATTGATTCCATCCGCGACACGCATGATTTCTTTCACAGCGCGCCCAAATTCCCTTGCCTCGTAAGCCTCGGTAATCGCTTCCTCGGCGTCATATGCTTGAATCGAATAGCCCCGAGTCTTGACTAGCTGATCACGATCTTCCGAAAGAATCTCTCCGGCAAAGTTCTTCTCGAGGATAGCTGCGTATCGGCTAACTATGTTCACGTACTTGCCGATCAGGTCGCTGTTGACCCGCGCCACGAAGTCGTCGAGGTTGAGGTCGATGTCTTCCATTGTCGAGTTCAGCTTGGCGGCGTAGTAGTAGCGCAACCATTCGGGGTTAAGCCCCTGCTGCAGGTAGCTCTCGGCGGTGATGAAGGTGCCGCGCGACTTGGACATCTTCTGGCCGTCCACGGTCAGGAAGCCGTGGGCAAAAACCTTCGTCGGCACGCGGTAGCCGGCGAACTGCAGCATTGCCGGCCAGAACAGGGCGTGGAAGTAGAGGATGTCCTTGCCGATGAAGTGCATCATCTCGGTGTTGCTTCCCGGCCGCAGGAACTCGTCGATTTCCTTTTGTGACTTCCCGGTCTTCTCGAAGTAATTGCGGAAGCTGCCGAAATAGCCCACCGGTGCATCCAGCCAGACGTAAAAGAACTTCTGGTTGTTCGTGCCCGGGATAGGGAAGCCGAAGTAGGGCGCGTCGCGCGAGATGTCCCAGTCGGCGAGCTTGTTCTCGCCGGGCTCACCCAGCCACTCCTTCATCTTGTTGGCGGCTTCCGGCTGCAGGCGATCGCCGGCCTGCGTGAACTCGCGCAGGAAGGCCTCGCAACGCGCGTCCGACAGCTTGAAGAAATGGTGCTCGGAGGCCTTGCGTTCCGGCTTGGCACCGGAAACGACCGAGTAGGGCTCGATCAGGTCCGTCGGGCTGTAGGTCTTGCCGCAGACCTCGCAAGAGTCCCCGTACTGGTCCTTCGAATGGCAGTTCGGGCACTCGCCCTTGATGTAGCGGTCGGGCAGGAACATCTGCTTGACCGGGTCGTAGAACTGCTCGACCGAGCGCCGGGCAATGAGGTCCTTGCCGTCGAGCTGCCGATAGATGTCCTCGCAGAACGCCTGGTTTTCCGGCGAATTGGTCGTGTAGTAGTTGTCGAAGCCGACGTGGAAGCCGGCGAAGTCGCGGGTGTGCTCGCCGTAGACGCGGCCGACGAGCTGCTCGGGCGAAATGCCTTCCTTGTCCGCGCGCAGCATGATCGGCGTGCCGTGCGTGTCGTCCGCGCAGACGTAATGCACCTCGTGGCCTTGCATCTTCTGGAAGCGCACCCAGATATCGGTCTGGATGTACTCCACGAGGTGGCCGAGGTGGATGCTGCCGTTGGCGTACGGCAGCGCGGAGGTGACGAGGATCCTGCGGGTCATTGCGGGCGAAGCGGCATGGCGGCAAAGCGGGAATTCTAGCAAAGGCCCCCCGCAAAAGCCCTTTACTCCCCGGAGAATCGGCATAAAATTCGGCCCTCGCTTTCGAAGGCACACACGGATTTCCCACGGCAGCAGGCATGGCGATCAGCGAAGAGCAGGTCAAGGCAGCCCTCCAGACGTTCACCGATCCGGTCACCGGAAAGGACTATGTCGCCGGCAAGGAAGCCCGGAACATCCGCATCGACGGCAATGACGTCGCGCTCGACATAGTGCTCGGCTACCCCGCGAAAAGCGTGCTCGAAGGCATTCGCCACGAGCTGGCGGAGCGCATCGGCCGCATCCCGGGCGTCGGCAAGGTCGATGTGAATGTCGAGTTCAAGATCGTCGCCCACGCCGTCCAGCGCGGGCTCAAGCTGCTGGGCGGCGTGCGAAACGTCATCGCCGTGGCCTCCGGCAAGGGCGGCGTCGGCAAATCGACCACCGCGGTGAACCTGGCGCTGGCGCTCGCCGCCGAAGGGGCCAAGGTCGGCATCCTGGATGCCGACATCTACGGCCCTTCGCAGCAGGTGATGATGGGCTTGACCGGCAAGCCGATGTCGCCGGACGGCAAGGCCATCGAGCCGATGGTCAACCACGGCGTGCAGGCCATGTCGATTGGCGTGCTGATCGACGTCGATACGCCCATGGTCTGGCGCGGGCCGATGGTCACCCAGGCTCTGGAGCAGCTGTTGCGCGATACGAAATGGAATGACCTCGATTATCTGGTCGTCGACCTGCCGCCCGGCACCGGCGACATCCAGCTGACGCTCTCGCAAAAGGTTCCGCTCACCGGCGCCGTTATCGTCACCACGCCCCAGGACATCGCGCTGATCGACGCGCGCAAGGGCCTCAAGATGTTCGAGAAGGTCGGCGTGCCCATCCTCGGCATCGTCGAAAACATGAGCGTGCACGTCTGTTCGAACTGCGGGCACGAGGAGCACATCTTTGGCGAAGGCGGCGCTTCGCGCATGAGCGCGGACTACAAGGTCGAGGTGCTCGGCAGCCTGCCGCTGGACATCAAGATCCGCGAGAGTGCGGATTCCGGGAAGCCGACCGTCGTCGCGGAACCCGAAAGCCGGTCCGCGCAGATTTATCGGGAGATCGCGCGCAAGGTGGCCGCACGCATTGCCGACCTGGCCCGCGACCACAGCACGGCTTTCCCGAAGATCGTGGTTCAGAACACGTGAGGCGAGCGATGGGTCAGGCGGGAGGCGGGAGGCTCGAGGCGTTCACCACGCAAAGCGCCCCGGCACGCCCGTGCCTGCCGGTTTTTACCCTTCACCCTTCACCCTTCACTCTTCACGCGAAAGCATGAGCATCAAATCCGACAAGTGGATCCGCCGCATGGCGGCCGAGCACAGGATGATCGAACCGTTCGAGCCCGGTCAGGTCAGAAGCGTCAACGGCCACAAGATCGTGTCCTACGGGACATCGAGCTATGGCTACGACATCCGCTGCTCCAAGGACTTCAAGATCTTCACGAACATCAATTCGACGATGGTGGATCCGAAGAACTTCGACGAAAAGTCCTTCGTCGATTTCAACGGCGACGTATGCATCATCCCGCCGAATTCCTTTGCGCTGGCACGCACGGTCGAATACTTTCGCATTCCGCGCAACGTGTTGACGGTCTGCCTCGGCAAATCGACCTATGCTCGCTGCGGCATCATCGTCAACGTCACGCCGTTCGAGCCGGAATGGGAAGGCTACGTGACGCTGGAGTTTTCCAACACGACGCCGCTGCCCGCGAAAATCTACGCGAACGAAGGCGTCGCGCAGGTGATTTTCTTCGAGTCCGACTCCGACGACGTCTGCGAGACCTCCTACCGCGATCGCGGCGGCAAGTACCAGGGTCAGCAGGGCGTCACGCTTCCCAAGATCTAGTGGCCAAGCCACCCCCCGCAAGCAGCCCACCTCGCCGGCGTCCGCCGGCGGCAGTCCGTTCCTGGAGGACCGTATGAAATTCCGCTTTCCCGTCGTCATCATCGACGAGGACTACCGCTCGGAGAACACCAGCGGCCTGGGCATCCGCGCGCTTGCCAAGGCGCTGGAGGACGAAGGCATGGAAGTGGTCGGCGTCACCAGCTACGGCGACCTGACGTCGTTCGCGCAGCAGCAAAGCCGGGCGTCGGCATTCATCCTGTCGATCGACGACGAGGAATTCGGCGCCGGATCGGAGGAGGAGACCAACAAGGCGCTGGAAAAGGTACGCGCCTTCGTGAAGGAGCTGCGTTTCCGCAACGCCGACATCCCCATCTACCTGTACGGCGAGACGCGCACCTCACGCCACATCCCGAACGATATCCTGCGCGAGCTGCACGGGTTCATCCACATGTTCGAGGACACGCCGGAATTCGTCGCCCGGCACATCATCCGCGAGGCGCGCTCCTACCTCGACAGCCTGGCGCCGCCGTTCTTCCGCGCGCTGACGCACTATGCGCAGGATGGTTCGTACTCCTGGCACTGTCCGGGGCATTCCGGCGGCGTGGCCTTCCTGAAAAGCCCGGTCGGCCAGATGTTCCACCAGTTCTTCGGCGAAAACATGCTGCGCGCCGACGTTTGCAACGCGGTGGACGAGCTCGGCCAGTTGCTGGACCACACCGGCCCGGTCGCGGCGTCGGAGCGTAATGCGGCGCGAATCTTCAATGCCGACCACTGTTTCTTCGTCACGAACGGCACGTCGACTTCGAACAAGATGGTCTGGCATGCCAACGTCGCGCCCGACGACATCGTCGTCGTCGATCGCAACTGCCACAAGTCCATCCTGCACGCGATCACGATGACCGGCGCCATCCCCGTCTTCCTGACGCCGACGCGCAACCACCTGGGCATCATCGGCCCGATTCCCCTGGAGGAATTCAAGCCGGAGAACATCCAGAAGAAGATCGAGGCGAATCCGTTCGCGCGCAACGCCAAGCGCAAGAAGCCGCGCATCCTGACGATCACGCAGAGCACCTACGACGGCGTGGTTTACAACGTCGAGACGTTGAAGGAAACGCTCAACTCATCGATCGAGACGCTGCATTTCGACGAGGCGTGGCTGCCGCATGCCACGTTCCACGAGTTCTACAAGGACATGCATGCGATCGGCAAGGACAGGCCGCGGCCGAAGGACGCGATCATTTACGCGACGCACTCGACGCACAAGCTGCTGGCGGGTATTTCGCAGGCCTCGCAGATCCTGGTGCAGGAGTCGCAGACGCGCAAGCTCGACCGCCACGTGTTCAACGAGGCCTACCTCATGCACACCTCGACCTCGCCGCAGTACGCGATCATCGCGTCCTGCGACGTGGCGGCGGCGATGATGGAGCCGCCGGGCGGCACGGCGCTGGTGGAGGAATCCATCGCGGAGGCGCTGGACTTCCGTCGTGCCATGCGCAAGGTCGACGACGAGTTCGGCAAGGACTGGTGGTTCAAGGTCTGGGGGCCGGAGAAGATCGCGGCCGAAGGCATCGGCTCGCGCGACGAATGGGTGCTCAAGGCCAACGAGAAATGGCACGGCTTCGGCAACCTCGCGCCCGGCTTCAACATGCTGGATCCGATCAAGTCAACGGTGATCACGCCGGGACTGGATGTGTCGGGCAAGTTCGCCAAGACCGGCATTCCGGCGTCGATCGTGACCAAATACCTGGCCGAGCACGGCGTCATTGTCGAGAAGACCGGCCTGTATTCGTTCTTCATCATGTTCACGATCGGCATCACCAAGGGCCGCTGGAACACTCTGCTGACGGCGCTACAGCAGTTCAAGGACGATTACGACAAGAACCAGCCGATGTGGCGCATCCTGCCTGAGTTCTGCCAGGCGCATCCGCGCTATGAGCGCATGGGCTTGCGCGACCTGTGCAACCAGATCCACGGCATGTACAAGGCCAACGACATCGCGCGCCTGACCACCGAGATGTACCTGTCGGACATGCAGCCGTCGATGAAGCCCTCGGACGCGTTTGCCGCCATGGCGCACCGTGAAATCGACCGCGTCGATATCGACAAGCTGGAAGGTCGCGTCACCAGCGTTCTGTTGACGCCCTATCCGCCCGGCATACCGTTGCTCGTTCCCGGGGAGCGCTTCAACCAGACGATCGTGCGCTACCTGCAGTTCGCACGCGAATTCAACAAGACATTCCCCGGTTTCGATACCGACATCCACGGTCTCGTCGAGGAAGCGTCCGGAGGTGAGTTGCGCTACTACGTGGATTGCGTGCGCCAAGGCTAGCCAGACCAAGCCGGCTTACGAATTCCTGACCGGCGCACGGACTTTCGAAGGGAATGTATTCCCGGATTCATCCCATCCGGAGGCCCTGGTCCGCCCCCGCACGCTCAATTGCGAGCGAAATTCGGTCTCCATGCGGCAGATTTGGCCGTTACGCCCCTTTTCACGCTTAAAGCGTTTGACGCTGGGCGCTCGATTCCGGTAATGTGCCCGCGGTAAAAAGTCTTTCAATCTCGCGATTTAGGCTGGATATTCAAACAAGAGGATGAATCTCATGCGGCTTCTGCGCCGGATCGCAGCATCGCTAATTTGTGCGCTGGTTTTCCCGTTGGCCGCGTCTGCGGCCGATGACATCGTCCTGCAAGCCAAGCAGCTTCTCGATAGCGGCAACGCGCAAGCCGCCTACAACCTGCTCATTCCGCTGCAATCGACTCGCGCGGGCGATCCCGATTTCGATTTCCTGCTGGGATCCGCGGCCCTCGACCTTGGCAAGTACACGGAAGCCGTGTTCGCTCTCGAACGCGTGCTCGCCGTGAAGCCTAATGCCGCGCCGGCGCGCGAAAAAATCGCGCGCGCTTACTTCAACCTCAAGGAAATCGAAACGTCGAAACGGGAATTCGAGAACGTCAAGAAATCGGAGGTCCCGCCCGAGGTTTCGGTAACCATCGACCGTTTCCTGGATGCCATCAACCGCATAGACGAAGCTTCGCGAACGACCATTCACGGCTTCGTAGAAATAGGCATCGGCTACGACACCAACGTGAACAGCGCTACGTCGGATTCGCAGATCGCGGTGCCGGCCTTCGGCGGACTTCCCTTCGCGCTCGCTCCCGCGTCGCAACAGCAAAAAGACGCGTTCGTCATGTTCGGCGGCGGTGTCAGCTTTACGCATCCATTCTCCAAGAGCTTGAGCCTGTTCGGCGGCCTGGCGTACCAGAACAAGACCAACTACGAACAATCCGATTTCTCGACCTATTACTATGACGTCAACCTGGGATTGGCCTATCGGAGGGATCGCGATACGTGGACCTTCGGCGGGCAATTCAATTCCTTCTTCGTCGACAACACAGCGCTTTACCCCGATGCCTACCGGAATGCGTCCGGCGTGACCGCACAATGGCAGCATGATTTCGATTCGCGCAACCAGGTGAGCATCTTCGGGCAGTACAGCTTTCTGGAATACCCGGGACAGGAAATCCGCAATGCCAACCGCTACGTGGGTGGCGCGGGCTATGCGCACGCATTCGGACGAGGCACGCTGGTCACCTACGTTGGGGCATACGGCGGCTCGGAAGTCGAAACCCACGCCGGAGTGCCGCAATTCGGCAATAACTTCTATGGGGCGCGCCTGGGTGCACAATGGAACGTGGTCGAGAAATACGCGCTTTTCGCCAACGGCAGCGTCGAGAAGCGCAAGTACGGCGGCCCGGACCCGCTCTTCGCCGAGGATCGCGAGGACACGCAATACAATGCCGCGGCCGGCATGATCTTCGTCCCGAAAAAGAACCTGAGGATCACGCCCCAGGTCAACTGGACCAACAATCCGTCGAACATATCGATCTACGAATACGACAGGGTCATCTACCAGATATTGCTGCACTACGATATCTGAGCGGTCGTCGCGTGCGACGATCTTTTGGCATGTGTTTCGCTTTTGGCGTATCCAGTTAATGCTGCCTCGATCGGCGATCTGGTGACCGGCACCAGGAACGCCGACGACGAGCCGAACCGCAAGGGAGAGGTCGAATGCCCCAGGAACATTTCAGTCTGAACTGTCGCGCGGCGCTGCTCGCGGCGATTGCAGCAGCCTATCCGGTCGTCGGATACTCCGCGCCAGCCGCGCGCGTCGATTTCGCGATCGGAAACGTCACCGCCACTGGCGCGGGCGGCCAAAGCCGGCCGATCGGCAAGGGCGCGCCGATCGAGCAGGGCGACACGATCAACACGAACGGCGGCCGCGCGCAATTGCGCTTCACCGACGGCGCGTATGTGTCGCTGCAGCCCGAGTCGCAGTTCCGCATCGACCAATACCGTTACGAAGGCAAGCAGGACGGCAGCGAAAAGGGGTTCTTCAGCCTGCTGAAGGGCGGGCTGCGCACGATCACCGGATTGGTGGGGCGGACGAACAAGGGCAACTATCAGGTCACCACTTCCGTGGCTACCATCGGCATTCGCGGCACGGAATACACGATCGAGTACGGCCATTCCGTGACCGGGACCGTCGGCGAGGGCGAGATCAACGTCTGCAACGGCGGCGGCTGCCTGAGCGTCATGAACGGCGAGTCCTACTACGTGCAGGGTCAGGAAGTGAAGCCGGTGATCACGAACAAGCGCACCGACTTGCCGCCGCCGCCGCCGGAATCGCCACCGCCCCAGTTCAAGCAGGGCGAGGCGGTGAATTCCAGCGGCTACAACTGCGACATCGTCGGCTGCGGGTCCATACTCACCGGAACGGTGAAGCCGGCACACGTCGGTATTGCCGGTGCCAGTGGGGCCAACGTATATGACTCCACGCGCGCGAATCTCGACGCACTGGGACGCATGACCGATTTCGATGACAACGTCGGCGCGGTCACGCTGCGAAATCCCGTGAGTGTGGGCAACGACGGCGTCATTGCGTGGGGCACGGCGTCCGGCGCAACCGGCGGCGAATGCTGCATCTTCAACGCCGATCAGGTCCTCCACTACGTGGCGGGCATTCCGACGACGGATTTCACGGCCCTTGGCGGCATGCAGGCGACTTACACCCTGCTTGGCGCGACCAATCCGACGAGCGTCAACACTGGCGCGGTCGCCGGCACGCTTAACAGCATGACGATGATCGCGGATTTTCTAGGCGGCAGCAACGCGAACGTCAAGGGAACGATGAGCTGGACCCTGCTCAATCAGGCGTTGTCCGCGACGTTCTCGGGCGGTACGGACGGCGCCGCCTTCTTTGCGAGCGGACCGACGAGCTTTTCCGGCTCGGTCAGCCTGACCGGATTTTTTGCTGGCGCCAACGCCGCGCGGGCGGGTGTCGTCTACAACGTATTCGATTCTTCGATCGCTTCGCAGGATAGTTTCGCCGGCGCGGCGGCGCTTACGCAGTCTTCCGTTGCGCCGCTCTGGAACGTAGGCATCGCGAACGCCGAAATAACCAGTCAGGTCGTCACGTTTACGGGAACTTCCTTCAGCTCCGGCCTGCTTACGCAATTCAGTGATGGCGTCGGAGCCGTCAGCGTATCCGGACCGGTGGCGACCTCCGGCAACGACGGCATCATCGCGTGGGGAAGGGCGTCGAGCGCTACCGGCGGCGAATGCTGCTCGGGAGGAACGTTGCACTATGTCGCAGGAATTCCGACTTCCGATGCGAACATGACTGCGCTGGGTGGAACGACCGGCACCTATACGCTGCTGGGCGCCACGCAGCCGACGAGCACCAGTACCGGCGCAGTGGCGGGTACGTTGAATTCCATGGCCATGAGCGTGAACTTCCTTGGCGCGCAAAACGCCAATATCAATGGATCGGCGAACTGGACGCTGGCAAGCCAATCGGTCTCCGCCACGTTTAGTGGCGGCATGTGCGGCGGGACGTTCTTTGCAACCGGCAACACGACCAGCGGTTTCGTGAACCTGCAGGGCTACTTTGCGGGCACCAATGCCGCAAGGGCCGGGGTCGTATACAACGTCAACGACCTGGCAGTGTCGTCGGATACTTTTGTCGGTGCCGCGGCACTGAAGCAAACCAGCCTGGTGCCGACGCAGGCGCACTAGCGGCGTGCTCGAAGCGCTGCGATCCTCCGTCGACGGGCTGACCTGGCCCGCCGTACCGGACCAGGCCGGCGGCGCGATGCTGTCGGTGCTGTTCCAGCTGGAGCGCAGCCAGTGGCTGTCCCCTGCCGAATTGTGGACGCTCCAGCGCCGCCAACTCGCGGGGCTTCTCCGGCACGCGGCTGCGCATGTGCCGTTCTACCGCGGACGGTTCCCCCGAAAATTTACCGACGACGACGCATCGTTCTCTCTGTCGGATTTCGCAGAGTTGCCAACGCTTTCGCGCGCGCAATTGCAGGACCATTTCTCCACGCTCACTACCACGAGGCTGCCTGAGGGCCACGGCAGCCCTTCGGAGAATGCGACCTCGGGGTCCACCGGCGAGCCCGTGCGTTTCCTTGCGACGCCGGTCTCGCAGTTCTATTGGCACGCGTTCATGCTGCGAGAGCATCTGTGGCATCGCCGGGAATTCTCCGAAAAGATGGTCGCCATGCGCGTAGGGGGCGACTCCCGCGCGGTACAGGAACACTGGCTCGGCGATGCGGGCAAAGGATTGCTGCGAACCGGTCCGTGCGTAGTGCTGCCGGTGAAGTGGACCTTCGATCGGCAACTGGATTGCATCCTGGAAGAGCGACCCGCCTACCTGCTCGGGTACGCGACGAATCTGCTGGGCGTATTGCAGGCGGCACAGCGCCGAGGGGTGACCATGCCCTGGCTGCGGGAGGCGCGCAGCTTTGGCGAAGCCGTCCCGGCGCACATGCGCGACTACATTCGCACGCAATGGCAAATCCCGCTGTCGGACGTCTACACCGCGCGCGAAACCGGCTACGTGGCATTGCAATGCCCGGAAAGCGGCGAATATCACGTGCAGTCCGAGAGCGTGCTGCTCGAAGTCGTCGGCGAAGACGGCGCGCCCTGCGGTGCCGGCGAAATCGGGCGCGTGCTGGTGACCCCGCTGCACAATTTCGCGATGCCGCTGATTCGCTACGACATCGGCGACTACGCCGAGGTTGGGCCGGCTTGCCGCTGCGGACGTGGCCTGCCCGTGCTGCGACGCATACTCGGGCGCCGCCGCAACATGTTGCGGCTTCCCGACGGGTCGATGCGCTGGCCCACGCTGGGAACCGAAGTCATGATGAACGCCGCGCCGGTGCGCCGGTTCAAAGTCATCCAGAAATCGCTGCGGGAGATCGAGGTGAGGATGGTTGCGGCGCGGGCATTTTCCGACGGCGAGACCTCCGCGCTGCGGCGGCACTTCGGCCGTCACTTCGGGCCCGGATTCGAGATTCGCTTCGTCTTCCTCGATGAATTTCCGGCCGAACCCGGGGACAAGTTCGAAGATTTCGTCTCCGAGGTCGCGTGATCTCCGAGAAGCTGCTCGCGGATGCGGCACAAGTGGTCGTCCGCGGCAGTCCGGAGGGTGAATCGATGCTCCGGAAACTTTGCGAGGAAAACCCGGACAACGCTCGTGTGCACTTCCTGCTCGGCGCGCTGCTGGAGCGCCTTGGCCGTGACGAGGCGTCGCTCGTGGTCCTCCAGCGTGCGTTGGAGCTCGATCCCTGCAACGTGCAAGCCGTCAGTGCAACGGTAGCGGTTCTCGCCCGCAACAATCGAGTTCCAGAGGGCCAATCGCTGCTGGTCGCCGCCCTGGATCGACTCCCGGCCAATGCGCAACTTTGGTCCAATCTCGGCGCGATACGCGAGCAAGCAAGCGACTACCCAGGCGCGCTCGATGCCTACGACGAGGCGCTGGCGCTTGGGAACGCGCCGGCATCGGCGCGCATGAACCGCGGTTACGTCCTGACCCGGCTCGGGCGCCTGCAAGATGCCCTGGAAAACAATCGCATTTTCGCCGCGCAACAGCCGCAGAACGCGGACGCGCGCTTCAACGTTGCGGAGGTGTTGCTGGCCATGCGGCGCCCGGCCGAATCACTGGCGGAATGCGACGCAACCTTGCTCCTTGCTCCAATGCATGCCAGCGCGAAAATCGCCCGCGGGCTCGCGCTGGCCAGCCTGGAGCGCCTGGACGAGGCGCGCGCGGAATTCGACGAGGTGCGCGCGCGCAATCCGCAGGCGATACTGGATTTTTCCAACGCGTTCGATCCGCGCAAGTCGGATGATCCGGAGCGTTTCGATCCGGAACTGATTTTCCTGTCATCCTCTTACGAACGCTTGCACGATTGCGACTGGTCGCAGCGGGACGCTTTGATCGCGAGATTCAGTGAGATCGTGCTGCAACGGTTGTCGTCGAACAAGGGAATCGCGGATCCCGCCGTCGCCTACAACGCCCTCACCCTGCCGCTGCAAGACGGGCTGCGCCTTGCCATCGCGCGCGGGATCGCACAACGCCTGGAAATCACGGCGGCCGCTGCGCAAGAAGCGAGGTCGTCGCGATCGACAAGCCGAAAGAAATTGCGGATCGGCTACCTGTCGCCGGATTTTCGCGAGCACCTGAATGCCTACCTGCTGCGACCGCTGATCGCGCTGCACGACCGCTCGAGATTCGAGGTGTTCTGCTATTCCACCGGACCGGCGGACGCCAGCGCGATCCGCAAGCGCGTCGAAGCCGCCGCCGACAGGTTTGTGGAGGCCTTCTCGCTGGACGACGACGGCATCGCCTCGCTGCTGCGCAACGACGACATCGACATCCTCGTCGATGCCGGGGGTTATACGACTTACGCGCGCCCTGGCGTGTCGGCGCGCCGGCCGGCACCGGTCCAGGTCGGCTATCTGGCGTTCCCGGGATCGCAGGGAATGGACGCCGTTCCCTGGCGCATCGTGGATCGAACCGCGAGCCCGCCGGAGCAGCGCGCCGCCTGGTCGGAGGCACTCGTCTACCTGCCGCGGACGTTTTTCATCTACGACAAATTCGAGCCGCTCGCGGCGGTCCGGGTTTCGCGCGAGGACTACGCGCTTCCCGAAAATGCGTTCGTCTACTGTTCATTCAACAACTACTACAAGATCGAACCGCGAATTTTCGGGGCATGGATGGATATCCTGAGAGCCGTACCCTCCAGCGTGCTCTGGCTCGCAGGTCGCAATGCGCAGGCGGTGGACAATTTGCGCAGGGAGGCGTCGCAGCGTGGCATTGCCGAAGAGCGCCTGATTTTCGCACCCCTCGAGCCTCGCGAGCGCTATCGCGCACGCTTCCGCCTGGCCGATTTGTTCCTGGATACCCCGATCTTCAACGCGATGACCACGGCTTGTGATGCACTATCCGCGGGGTTGCCGCTGCTGACCGTGCCGGGAAGCAGTTTCGCATCGCGTGTGGCGGCCAGCCTACTCGCGGCCGCCGATTTTCCGGAAGGCATCGTGGATTCGCTCGATGCCTATGCCAGGCGGGCGATCGAATGGGGGCGCAATCCGGAAGCGCTCCAGCGTATTCGCCGCGCAAAACTCACGGATCCGCTCGCGTCCGCGCTCTTCGACACGGAAGGACGCGTACGGGAAATCGAAGCGGCTTATGAGGAAATCTGGCGACGCCATCTATCGGGGCTGGCGCCGGAATCGTTCGACGTGGCTACCCATCGGATCGCCGCGTGGAGAAACCGGTGGCACTGAAGATTCCTGTTTACTGGCGGACGCGCTCCAGCGTTTTGTAGCTGTAGCGCAGGCCGCTTGCTTCATCGCTTCCGCTTTCGCTCGATTTCTGCGACCAGGTCTCCTGCGCGAGCGGCGGAAAATGAACGTCGCCGGCAAAGTCCCGCTCGATTTGCGTGAGATAGATCCGGTCCGCAAGCGGCAGCGCCTCGCGGAAAATCTGCTCGCCGCCGATCACGAAGATTTCATCGTCCCCCTTCGCCTTTGCGATGGCATCGCGCAAGCTGCTTGCAGTGATGGCGCCATCGACTTTCCATGCAGGATTCCGGGTGACGACCACGCTCGCCCTCCCCGGCAGCACGCGGCCGATGGATTCGAAGGTCTTGCGGCCCATGATGATGTGGTGACCCATCGTCAGCGACTTGAAGCGATTCAAGTCGGCCGGCAGGTGCCAGGGCAGGGCGTTGTTCGCGCCGATGACGCGGTTGCTCGCCATCGCGACGATGATCGACACCCGCGGCGTCATACCGCTACGGGCGCCTTGATCGCGGGATGCGGGTCGTAGGCCTCGAGCGTGAAGTCCTCGTACCTGAATCCGAAGATGTCCTTCACGGCGGGATTGATTTCCATCACCGGTAGCGCGCGCGGCTGCCGCGCAAGCTGCTCGCGCGCCTGGTCGAGGTGGTTGAGGTAGAGATGCGTGTCGCCCAGCGCGTGGATGAATTCGCCAGGCTTCAGGCCGCAGACCTGGGCCACCATCATGGTGAGCAGCGCATACGAAGCGATGTTGAACGGCACGCCGAGGAACAGGTCGGCGCTGCGCTGGTAGAGCTGGCAGGAAAGCTTTCCATCGGCCACGTAGAACTGGAAGAACGCGTGGCAGGGCATCAGCGCCATCTTGTCGAGGTCGGCCACATTCCAGGCGGAGACGATGAGTCGCCGCGAGTTCGGCGTCTTGCGGATGTCGTCGATGACGCGCGTGACCTGGTCGATGTGCCGGCCGTCCGGCGCGGGCCAGGAGCGCCACTGGTAGCCGTAGACGGGACCGAGCTCGCCGTTTTCGTCCGCCCACTCGTCCCAGATCGAGACGCCGTTTTCCTTGAGGTAGCGGACGTTGGTCTCGCCCTTCAGGAACCACAGCAGCTCGTGGATGATGGACTTGAGGTGGACCTTCTTGGTGGTGAGCAGCGGGAAGCCGGCCTGCAGGTCGAAGCGCAATTGCGGCCCGAAGACGCTCAGGGTGCCGGTGCCGGTGCGGTCACCCTTGCGGGCCCCCTTCTCGAGGATGTGCCGCATGAGGTCGAGGTACTGTTGCATGGCGCCAAGTTTAATGCAGCGGCGCCGGATGATAAACTCGCCTACTTTCCCGGCTCGACGATCATGTCCGGCAACACCCTCGGCAAGCTGTTCTGCGTCACGTCCTTCGGCGAGAGCCATGGACCCGCCATCGGCTGCGTCGTCGACGGCTGCCCGCCCGGGATGGCGCTTTCGCAAGCCGACATCCAGAAGGATCTGGACCGCCGCAAGCCGGGCACCTCCCGTCACGTAACGCAGCGGCGCGAATCCGATACCGTGGAAATTCTCTCGGGCGTGTTCGAAGGCGTCACGACGGGCACGCCGATCGCGCTGCTGATTCGCAACGAGGACCAGCGCAGCAAAGACTACGGCAAGATCGCCGAAACTTTCCGGCCCGGCCACGCCGACTACACGTACTGGCAGAAATACGGCGTGCGCGATTACCGGGGAGGAGGGCGCCAGTCCGCGAGGGAAACGGCGGTGCGCGTGGCCGCGGCAGCGATCGCGCGCAAATGGCTGCGCGAACGCCATGGCGTCGAGATTCGCGGCTACATGTCGCAACTCGGCCCGATGCCGATCACCTTCAAGGCCTGGGACTCGGTGGACCAGAATCCGTTTTTCTCGCCCGATCCCGCCATCGTGCCGCAGCTCGAAGAGTTCATGGACAAGTTGCGCAAGTCCGGCGATTCCTGCGGTGCGCGCATTACCGCGGTTGCCACAGGCGTACCGGTGGGATGGGGCGAACCGGTCTACGACAAGCTCGATGCCGATATCGCCTATGCCATGATGGGCATCAACGCGGTCAAGGGCGTCGAGATCGGCGCCGGCTTCGCGTCCGTCGGCCAGAAAGGCACGGAGCACGGCGACGAAATGACGCCGCAGGGATTTTTGTCCAACAACGCCGGCGGCATCCTCGGCGGCATTTCGACGGGGCAGGACATCGTCGTCAACATCGCCGTCAAGCCGACTTCGAGCATCCGCTTGCCGCGCCGCTCGATCGACAAGGACGGCAAGCCCACCGTCGTCGAAACCACCGGGCGCCACGATCCCTGCGTGGGCATTCGCGCGACGCCGATCGCGGAAGCCATGCTGGCGCTGGTGCTGATGGACCACGCGCTGCGCCATCGCGCGCAGAACGCCGATGTGCGCACTTCCACGCCCCGGATCGCCGCGCAGGCGCCGGCCGACGTGCGCGGAAACGGCGCGACCTCGGCAGACGATCCCGAACCAGACGAGGCCTGAACGCTCCCGTGTCCTGGAAGGAGCGTCTTCTCGAGGTCAGCGAACAGGAATGGCGGCCGGTATCGGCGCCCGCGCTGGCTGCCTCATCGGTGCTCGTCGCGGTAGTCTGTTATTTCGCCAACAGCGGCGAGCATTGGGTCTACGTGCTCGACAGCGCGAACCTGGCTTTCCACGAAGCCGGCCATCCCCTGTTCGGCCTGCTGCTGGGCAATCGGGTGATGGTCTATGGCGGCACGATGGGGCAACTCGTCTTTCCCATCGTGGCAACGGCTTCGTTCTGGTGGCGCCGCGAAACCCTATCCTTCGCCTTGTGCCTGGCATGGCTGTTCGAGAATTTCTGGAATATTTCGCGATACATGGCGGACGCCCGCGAGCAGGTGCTCCCGCTGGTCGGCGGCGGCGAGCATGACTGGACCGAAATCTTCTCGCGCTGGAACGTACTGCAGCGAGACACGTCGATCGCAAGCTTTGTCTCGCTCGTCGCCTGGGCCGGAATCATCGCGACCTGGGCCTGGCTGGTACGGCGCTGGATGCGCGACCGCGAACTGGAATAGGGCGGCTGCACGATGATGCGAGGCTCGCTTTACCAGCGGCTGTCCGGGTTCTATTTCTGCTATTTCGCCTTCATCGGCGCGTTCGCGCCGTATTTCGCGCTCTACCTGAAAGCGCTCGGCTATACAGCGGCGGAAATCGGCATGCTGCTCGCCGTCAATCCCGTCGCGCGGATATTCGGCCCGACGCTTTGGGGTTGGCTGTCCGACCACTACCACGCGCGCGCAAAACTCATCCGGGTGACCGCCGTGGGCACCGCGATCGTGTTCGTGGCCGTGTTCTTCAACCACGGATTCGCGTGGATGTTCGCGGCGCTGCTGCTGCTAAACGTGTTCTGGAGCGGCGTCTTGCCGCTGGCCGAATCCGCGACACTGAACCTCGTGGGTTCGCGCGTCGGTGTGTACGGGCGCGTGCGGTTGTGGGGATCGGTCGGGTTCGTGGTGGTGGTGATCGCCGGCGGTTATTCGCTGGATATTCTCGGCGTGCGCGCGCTTGCGCCAATGGTGCTCACCCTGCTGCTGTTCATGGCGTGCAGCACGTTTTACCTGCCGCGGGACCGTCAGCCCTCCGGACACGCAGAGCACGCCTCGATCCTCAGCATCGTGACGCGGCCGGAAGTGATTGCCCTCATGGCCGGGTTTTTCCTGATGCAGGTCGCGCACGGACCGTACAACGCCTTCTATTCCATCCATCTCGTGGAAGCCGGCTATTCGAAAAAGGCGGTGGGCTGGCTCTGGTCGCTGGGCGTGGTGGCCGAGATCGGTTTGTTCATCGTCCTGCCGCGGCTCATGCGAGCCTACAGCCTGAACCAGATCCTGATGTTCAGCTTCGGCTGCGCCTTTGTGCGCCTGCTGATGATCGGCTGGGGCGTGGGATCGCTGGTCATCCTGCTCGTCGCGCAGTTGCTGCACGCCATCACCTTCGGCGCGTTTCATTCGGCGGGCGTGGCGATGATGCACCGGATATTCAAGGGCCGTAACCAGGCCCGCGGGCAGGCCATCTATACCAGCCTCGGATACGGGATGGGCGGAACGCTGGGCACGCTGTTGGCGGGCTATTCCTGGGAAGCCCTCGGTTCGCAGTGGACATTCACGTTTGCCGCTGTCGCTGCCTTCTTCGCGCTGGTCATAGTTGCGGCAAAACCCCTGCGGACGCTGGCTTCCGGCGATTCCTGACGCGCGGGCACTGCCGTCCGCCATGGGGCGTGTGGCATAATTTCCGTCCCATTTTCGAGCAGCGCGCCGATTCGTCCAGTGCCATGAGCCCGCAGACGCTTTACGACAAGCTTTGGTCCAGCCATCTGGTCCGCCAGGAACCCGATGGCACGGCCCTGATTTACATCGATCGCCACCTGGTGCATGAAGTCACCAGCCCGCAGGCGTTCGAAGGGCTGAAGCTCGCCGGACGCAAGCCGTGGCGCATCGATTCCGTCGTGGCCACCGCGGACCACAACACGCCGACCCAGCATTGGGAGCAGGGCATCAAGGATCCGATCTCGCGCCTGCAGGTCGAGACCCTGGACGCGAACATCAAGGAGTTCGGCGCGAAGGTGTATTTCCCCTTCCTCGACAAGCGCCAGGGCATCGTGCACGTGATCGGGCCGGAACAAGGCGCGACCTTGCCCGGCATGACGGTCGTCTGCGGCGATTCGCATACGAGCACGCACGGCGCTTTCGGTTGCCTGGCGCACGGCATCGGCACCTCGGAAGTCGAGCATGTGCTCGCGACCCAGTGCCTGGTGCAGAAGAAAATGAAAAGCATGCTGATCGAGGTCAATGGCGCGCTCGGTCGCGGCGTCACGGCCAAGGACGTTGCGCTGGCGATCATCGGCCGCATCGGCACGGCCGGCGGGACGGGTTACGCGGTCGAGTTCGGCGGCAGCGCCATCCGCTCGCTTTCCATGGAAGGCAGGATGACCCTGTGCAACATGGCCATCGAAGCAGGCGCGAGGGCGGGCATGGTGGCCGTGGACGAGACCACCATAGAATATTTGCGTGGCCGGACGTTTTCGCCCAAGGGCGAAATGTGGAACAGGGCTGCTGACTACTGGCGCACGCTGAAGAGCGACGAGAACGCGCGCTTCGATTTCGTCGTGCGCCTGGATGCCCGCGAGATCAAGCCGCAGGTGACCTGGGGCACGTCGCCGGAAATGGTTGTGCCGGTGGACGGCCGCGTGCCGGATCCGGAGAAGGAAAAGGACGACAACAAGCGCGAAGGCATGGCGCGCGCGCTGACCTACATGGGCCTTCAGCCGAACACGCAGATCACCGACATCCGCATCGACAAGGTGTTCATCGGTTCCTGTACCAACTCGCGCATCGAGGATCTGCGCGCGGCGGCCCATGTCGTGCGCGGGCGCCGCGTGGCGTCGAACGTGCGCCTGGCTATGGTGGTGCCGGGGTCGGGGCTGGTCAAGGAGCAGGCGGAAAAGGAAGGCCTCGACAAGATTTTCACGGCGGCTGGCTTCGAATGGCGCCAGCCAGGCTGCTCGATGTGCCTCGCCATGAACGACGACCGGCTGGAGCCGGGCGAGCGCTGTGCATCGACCTCGAACCGCAATTTCGAAGGCCGGCAGGGCGATCGCGGCCGCACCCACCTCGTGAGCCCAGCCATGGCGGCAGGCGCGGCCATCGCCGGTCGCTTCGTCGACGTGCGCGCGGACGTGTAGCCATGCAGAAATTCACTCGCATAGAGGGACTGGTTGCACCGATGGATCGCGCCAACGTCGATACCGATGCCATCATCCCGAAGCAGTTCCTGAAATCGATCAAGCGCTCCGGCTTCGGCGTGAACCTGTTCGATGCCTGGCGCTATCTCGACCATGGCGAGCCGGGCATGGACCCGGCCTTGCGCAAGCCCAATCCCGACTTCGTGCTGAACCAGCCGCGCTTCAAGGGTGCGACTGTGCTGGTCGCGCGCAGGAATTTCGGCTGCGGATCCTCGCGCGAGCATGCGCCATGGGCTTTGGACGATTTCGGCTTTCGCGCGCTGATCGCGCCGAGCTACGCCGACATTTTCTACAACAACTGCTTCAAGAACGGCCTGCTGCCGATCGTGCTGCCGGAGATCCAGGTCGACCGGATTTTCCATGACGTCGCCGCATTCCCGGGTTTCCGGCTCGTCATCGATCTCGGCGCGCAAAGCGTGTCATATCCGGACGGCAGCCAGGCTTTCAAGTTCGAGATTGATGCCTTTCGCAAGGATTGCCTGCTGAACGGCCTCGACGACATCGGCCTGACGCTGCGCCACGTCGACGAAATAAAAACGTTCGAAGCCAAACGCCGCCTCGAGCAACCCTGGCTGTTCAGTTGACGCAAGCAAATGAACCAACACCAGCCGGGGCAAAGCAGATGCCCCGGTTGTTTTTTTGAGGGATCGAAAATGAAGATTGCGGTATTGCCGGGAGACGGCATCGGGCCGGAAGTCGTGCAACAGGCCGTCAAGGTATTGAAGGCGCTGTCGCGAGACGGCCTGAAGATCGAGACCGAGCAGGCGCCGATCGGCGGGGCCGGCTACGACGCCGCGCAGGATCCGCTGCCGGCTGCGACGCTCGCGCTGGCGAAGCAGGCCGACGCGGTGCTGCTCGGGGCCGTCGGCGGCCCGACGTACGATACCTTGCCGCGCGCGATGCGTCCCGAACAAGGCCTTTTGCGCATCCGCAAGGAGCTCGGCTTGTTCGCGAACCTGCGACCGGCGCTGGTCTACGAGGAGCTTGCGAACGCCTCGACCTTGAAGAACGAATACGTGGCGGGCCTCGACATCATGATCCTGCGGGAACTCACCGGCGACATCTACTTCGGTCAGCCGCGCGGGCAGCGCAACACGGATGCTGGGGAACGCGAAGGCTTCGACACCATGAAGTACAGCGAATCCGAAATCCGCCGCATCGCGCATGTTGGCTTCGGCATCGCGCGCAAGCGCGGGCGCAAGCTGTGCTCGGTCGACAAGGCCAACGTGCTCGACACCAGCATCCTGTGGCGCGAGGTCGTCAACGAGGTCGCGAAAGAATACGCCGACGTCGAGGTGTCGCACATGTACGTCGACAACGCCGCGATGCAGCTCGTGCGCGCACCGAAGCAGTTCGACGTGATCCTCACCGGCAACATGTTCGGCGACATCCTGTCCGACGAGGCCTCGATGCTGACGGGCTCGATCGGCATGCTGCCGTCGGCGTCGCTCGACGCGAAGAACAAGGGGCTCTACGAGCCGATCCACGGATCCGCGCCGGACATTGCCGGCAAGGGCGTGGCCAATCCGCTTGCGACGATCCTGTCGCTGTCGATGATGATGCGCTACACCTTCGGCGAAGAGACGGCTGCCGCGCGCATCGACGCCGCCGTCAAGCGCGTGCTCAAACAGGGTTTGCGCACGGGCGATATCTTCGAGGCCGGCACGAAAAAGGTCGGCACGGAAGAGATGGGTGACGCGGTGGTTGCCGCGCTGCATGCGTGAGGCAAAGATGAACAGCTTGAGGGTGCGATGATGAGACGAGTCGGATTGGTGGGCTGGCGCGGGATGGTGGGTTCGGTGCTGATGCAGCGCATGCTGCAGGAGAAGGACTTCGACCTCATCGACCCGGTGTTCTTCAGCACGTCGCAGCATGGCGGCAAGGGACCGTCGATCGGCAAGGATGTACCGCCGCTCAAGGATGCCGGGGATGTCGCGGCGCTCAAGGAAATGGAAGTCATAATCTCCTGCCAGGGCGGCGACTATACGAACGAAATCTTCCCGAAGCTGCGCGCGGCGGGATGGGGCGGATATTGGATCGACGCGGCATCGGCGCTGCGCATGCAGAAGGATGCCGTCATTATTCTCGATCCGGTGAACATGGACGTGATCCGCTCTGCGTTGAAGCAGGGCGGTAAGAACTACATCGGCGGCAATTGCACCGTCAGCCTGATGCTGATGGGCATGCATGGGCTGTTCAAGGCCGGCCTCGTCGAGTGGATCACGGCGATGACTTACCAGGCAGCCTCCGGCGCGGGCGCGCAGAACATGCGCGAGCTGCTCGCGCAGATGGGCCATGCGCATGCGGCTGCGAAGACGCCGTTGCAGGATCCGGCGTCGTCCATTCTGGATATCGATCGCAAGGTCGCCGAGGCATTGCGCTCGCCTGAAAATCCGACCGAGCACTTCGGCGTGCCGCTCGCGGGCAGCCTTATCCCGTGGATCGACAAGGATCTCGGCAACGGCCAGAGCAAGGAAGAATGGAAGGCACAGGCGGAAGGCAACAAGATCCTCGGCCGTGAGGAAAAGCCGATCCCCATCGACGGCGTGTGCGTGCGCATCGGCGCGATGCGATGCCATAGCCAGGCGCTCACGATCAAGCTCACGAAGGATGTGCCGATCGCGGAAATCGAAGGCATGCTCGCGAGCGCGAATCAATGGGCGAAAGTCGTCCCGAACCGTCGCGAGGATTCCATCCGCGAGCTGACGCCGGCGTACGTCACCGGCACGCTGACCGTGCCGATAGGCCGTTTACGCAAGTTGCCCATGGGCGGCGAATACCTTACGGCCTTCACCGTCGGAGACCAGCTGCTATGGGGTGCGGCGGAACCGTTGCGGCGCATGCTCAGGATATTGATCGAGAGCTGACGCCGCCCGTAGCCTGCCCCGGTGGTTTAAAAGCCGCGATTCGGCACGGAATGTGAGGCTAAATATGAGCTTGCATCTCTAAATCCATGATGTTATTTTAATTACTTCAAACAAAAACCGATCAGGGTGGGCGCTTTGGGCATCACGTCTATTCGCGCGTGGATCGTCGCCGCGTCATTGCTTTCCATATGCGCCGTTTCTCATGCGGCGGGCCTGGGCAAGCTAACCGTCATGTCCGCTCTCGGCGAGCCGCTCAAGGCGGAAGTCGAACTCGTGGCGGAAAAGAACGAGAGCAACTCGCTATCGGTACGCCTTGCCAGTCCAGACGCGTTCGAACGCTCCGGGTTGGCCTATTCGAACCTGCTCACAGGCGTGAAGGTGAGCATCGAGAAACGGGCGAGCGGAGAGCCGTACGTCAAGATTACGTCCGCCCAGCCTGCAACCGAACCGTTCGTGGACCTGCTCATCGAGCTGACCTGGTCTTCCGGCCGCATCAGTCGCGAATTCACCGCACTGCTCGATCCCCCCGACGTACTGGCCGAGCGGTCGAAGCAGAAGGCCGCTGCCGCCGAAGTCAAGCCTGCCCAGCCCCCGGCGACTGCGCCGGTAGCGGAGCCTGTCCCTGCTCCGGAAGCGATCCAGCCCGAGCAGGCGCCCAAGGCGGAAGCACCGGCCGCTGCGCCCAGCGAGCCCGCGCCGCAAGCGTCCACGGAAACCCGTCCCGAAGAAGCGAAACCCGAAGAGCCCAAACCGGAAGCAGCACCGGCGGCCGAAGCCAGGCCGGAAGAGGCCGCGAAGCCCACTGAGACGATCGGCGGCGCCCAGCCCACCCTGCTCGAAGGCGGCCAGGACTCCAGCGCAAAGGCGGATGCCTATGGTCCGGTCAAGAGCGGCGATACGCTGAACAAGATTGCTACCGCGACCAAGCCGGCGGACGTGAGCCTCGAGCAGATGCTCGTGCTGCTGGTAAGGAACAATCCCGAGGCGTTCTCCGGCAAGAACATGAACCGTCTGAAGACGGGCAAGATCCTCCAGCTGCCGACTTCCGAGCAACTGTCCTCCGTCAGCGAAGCCGATGCCAGGAAGGAAGTGAAGATCCAGGCTCGTGACTGGCGCGCCTACCGCGAGCAGCTTGCGGCTGCTGCTGGCCAGGCAGCGCCTGCCGAGCAGCCGGCGCAACAGGCGGCGTCGGGCAAGGTCGGCGCACCCGCGCAGGACAAGGCGGCGACTGAGCAACCGAAGGAAGTTCTCAAGCTGTCGAAGAACGAGCCCGCCGCGGCAGCCGGTGCAGGCAACGCGCAATCCGCCGCGCGTGTGCGCGCGCTCGAAGAAGAGGTCGTTGCCCGCGACAAGGCGATCAAGGAGGCCAACGATCGCGTGGCCATGCTGCAGAAGCAGATCGAGAAATTGAACGAGTTGCGCAAGCTGCAGAGCAATACCATGGCGGAGGCGCCGAAACCCGCCGCCCCGCCGCCGGCTGTGACCACGCCAGCACCCGCTACGCAGACAGCGCCGAAGCCCGAACCTCCCGCGACCCCGGCCGCACCCAAGACCCCGGCGCCGGTCGTACCCGCGCCGGAAGCCAAGCCCGCCACGCCGACACCGGCTACGCCGGCGCCGGTTGCACCGAAGAGCGATACCGCGCCCGCCCCGAACCAGCCTGCCCCGACGACGCCGAAGCCCGTGGCGCCGAAGGCGGCGCCGCCGGCGCCGCCCGCACCCGAGCCGAGCCTGATGGACCAGGTGCTCGATCAGCCGGCCTATCTGGGAGCGGCCATCGGTGTCCTCGTCATCATCGGGGCGCTTGCCGTACGCGCGGTCAAGCGCCGTCGCGAGTCCAAATCCGACGCCGAAGAATCTGCCCCTGCGAGGGCAGCGGGTGACAACAACGTTCTCGCCGTGGCAAGCCCCGCCGCGGCGATCGCTTCCACTGCGAGCGAAGGGGCTTCCGACGAAGTCGACCCGATAGCCGAGGCGGAAATCTTCCTCGCCTACGGTCGCGATGCCCAGGCGGAGGAACTGCTCAAGGAAGCGCTCGAGACCTCGCCGAAGCGCGCCGAAATCCAGCTCAAGCTGCTGCAGATCTATGCCAGCCGCAAGGATGCGAAGTCCTTCGAGAAGGTTGCGCGCGACCTGCAGCAGGGAACCGGCGGCAAGGGCGAGATCTGGGACCAGGCGGTCGTACTGGGATACCAGGTCGATCCGGAGAATTCACGTTACGCAGCCGGCAAGGGAGCAGCCGCTGCGGGGATCGCGGCCGCCGCCACGGCTGCGGCAGCGGCGGAAAATGTCGACTTCAACATCGGCTCCGAGGATTCCACCGCCACGACGACCGATATCGACCTGGGCGATGGCGGCAGCCCGTTCGACCGCACAGGCATCATCGATCCTGCAGCCGAGCCCGATCACGACTCGACCGTGTCGCTGGAAGCGCCACCCGCACCGGCCGCGATGGATTTCAACGTCGATCTGCCGGCCGTCGGGGGGACCGCGTCGGAACCGCAGGCGGCAAAGGCGGATAGTGCGTCCGGACTGGATTTCGACATCGACCTCAACTCGCTGGCCGCTTCCGCTCCGGAATCGTCCGTTGCCGCCGCCGAACCCTCAGCGTCCGCGGGCGGACTGGACTTCGACATGAGCGGTTTGTCGCTCGATACGCCGGCCGAGCCGAAGGTGGAAGCGAGGGCGGCAGCGCCGGAAATCGATCTGTCCGGCATCAGCCTGGACCTCGGCATGGAAACGTCGCCGGCTATTTCGCCGACCGGCAAGGACGACCACTGGTACGACGTGCAAACCAAGTTCGACCTGGCAAAGGCGTACCAGGAGATGGGCGACAAGGACGGCGCGCGCGAGATCCTCAAGGAAGTGCTGCAGGAAGGCGATACCGAGCAAAAGGCCGCGGCCCAGACCGTGTTGACCAGCCTGGACGCCTGATTCCGCAATTGGCGCCCGCCATATCGGGCGCTAACATGGCTCTCCTACATCCGGTGCCGGGGCATGCGTGCCCCGGCATTTCTTTCGGGGGTCCGGCATTGAGAATCGCACTCGGACTGGAATACGACGGCAACGCGTTCTGCGGCTGGCAGACGCAACCGGGCGGCTGCGGCGTGCAGGACGCACTGGAAATCGCGCTGTCGGGTGTCGCCGGAGAAAAAATAGAAACCGCGTGCGCGGGCCGCACGGACACCGGCGTTCATGCGCTTGGGCAAGTGGTGCATTTCGACACGACGGCGGATCGCCCGCTCAGCGCGTGGACGCGCGGCACCAATGCATTGCTACCCCAAAGCGTGGCGGTGACGTGGTCGCGCGAAGTACAACAGGAATTTCACGCCCGCTTCCGCGCGACAGGCCGGCGCTATGTTTACTGGCTGCTCAACCGCGCGACGCGCCCCGGGCTGCTAGGCGGTCGGGCGGGCTGGACGCACCGCAAGCTTGACGAAGCAGCGATGCTCGAAGCCGCACAATGCCTGCTCGGCGAGCATGACTTCAGCTCGTTTCGCGCAGCCGAGTGTCAGGCGAGGTCGCCCGTGAAGACCGTGCGCAGCATCGACGTCGCCAGGCGGGGAGATCTGATCCGGTTCGAGTTCGTGGCGAACGCCTTTCTCCAGCACATGGTACGCAACCTGGTCGGCTCGCTGGTCTACGTCGGCAGCGGCAGGCAGCCCGTGGAGTGGATGCGGACGTTGCTGGAGGGGCGGGATCGCACGCTCGCCGCGCCTACGTTTTCGCCGGCAGGTCTCTACCTCGCGGGGGTGGAGTACGATGCCGTCTGGGCGTTGCCGCCGATTCCAGACCTGCGCCGCGTCGAAGATCTCTTGCTCGCGGCCGGATAGGCGATCTCAATCGTGCGTTCCACATGGCTACTGCGGTAAAAATCTGCGGCATCACCCGCGTGGAGGATGCGCTGGTCGCCGCGCGCGCCGGCGCTCACGCGATCGGGATGATTTTTTATCCGAAAAGCCCGCGCCTCGTCAGCGAGCAGGCCGGCGCCGCGATTGTCGGTTCATTGCCGCCGTTCGTGACTTCCGTGGCCTTGTTCGTCGACCAGCCTGTGGTCGAGATCGAGCGGGTAATCACCAATGTCCGTCCGCAGTTGCTTCAGTTCCATGGCGACGAAGCGCCGGAATTTTGCGAGGGCTTCGGCGTGCCCTACATCAAGGCGGTGCGGGTGGGGTCGGGAACGGATTTGCTACAATACGCCGCCCGTTATCGCCGCGCGAAGGGCCTGCTCCTCGATGCATTCGTCGAAGGCAGCCACGGCGGCACGGGATCCACGTTCGACTGGAACCTGGTCCCCAGGCAACTACCGCTGCCGGTGATCCTCGCGGGCGGCTTGACGCCTGCGAACGTGACCCAGGCGATACGCAGCGTGCGGCCCTGGGCCGTGGACGTCAGCAGCGGCGTGGAGGCGGCCAGGGGAATCAAGGACGCGGCCAAGGTCGCCGCCTTCATCCAAGGAGCGAGAGATGCAGATGTATGAAGGCGTGACGGCCTACAACCTTCCCGATGAGAAAGGCCACTTCGGCCCGTACGGCGGCGTATTCGTTGCCGAAACGCTGATCCACGCCCTCGATGAATTGCGCGCGCAGTACGAGAGCATGCGCCGCGATCCGGAGTTCGTCGCGGAATTCGAGTCCGAGCTCAAGCACTACGTCGGGCGTCCCAGCCCGGTCTATCACGCGAAGCGGCTGTCGCAGCATTGCGGCGGCGCGCAGATCTGGCTCAAGCGCGAAGACCTGAACCATACCGGCGCCCACAAGATCAACAACACCATCGGCCAGGCGCTGCTGGCGCGGCGCATGGGCAAGAAACGCATCATCGCGGAGACGGGCGCCGGCCAGCACGGCGTGGCCTCGGCGACGGTGGCGGCGCGCTACGGCATGGAATGCGTCGTGTACATGGGTTCGGAGGACGTCAAGCGCCAGTCGATGAACGTGTACCGCATGAAGCTGCTTGGCGCGACGGTGGTGCCGGTGGAAAGCGGATCGAAGACCCTGAAGGACGCGCTCAACGAAGCGATGCGCGACTGGGTGACGAATGTCGAGAATACGTTCTACATCATCGGCACGGTGGCGGGGCCGCATCCGTACCCGATGATGGTGCGCGACTTCAATTCCGTCGTCGGCCGCGAACTGCGCACGCAGATGCCGGAGGCCATCGGCCGCCAGCCGGATGCGATCATCGCCTGCGTGGGCGGCGGATCGAACGCGCTGGGCGCTTTCTATCCCTACATCGAAGACAGGCAGGTGCGGCTGATCGGCGTCGAGGCCGCCGGCCATGGCATCGCGTCGGGCAAGCATGCCGCCACCCTGTGCGCGGGCAGGCCCGGCGTTCTGCACGGCAATCGCACTTACCTGATCCAGGACGAGAACGGCCAGATCATCGAGACCCACTCGATTTCCGCCGGACTCGACTATCCGGGTGTCGGCCCCGAGCACGCATACCTCAAGGACAGCGGTCGCGCCGAGTACGTGCCGATCACGGACGACGAGGCGCTGCAGGCATTCCACACGCTTACGCGCATGGAGGGCATCATGCCGGCGCTGGAGTCGTCGCACGCCGTCGCGCACGCGATGAAAATCGCGCCGTCCATGGGCAAGGACAAAGTGCTGCTGGTCAATCTTTCGGGACGCGGCGACAAGGACATGAACACGGTCGCCGAGCGTTCGGGGTTGAAGCTGTGACTAGGGCCGGGCGAGAGGCACCAGGCACGAGGCGCGGGAACCGCCCGCTTCGCGCGCAAGTTTTTGCCAGCCTGCGATTTCATTTCTCGTGCCTCGCGCCTTGCACCTCGCGCCTCACATAATCATGTCCCGCATCCAGCAAACGTTCGCCGCAATCCAGGCGCGCAAGAAAAAGGCGTTGATCCCGTTCGTCACCGCGGGGGATCCCGACCTGTCCACGACGGTGCCGATCATGCATGCGCTCGCAGGCGCGGGCGCGGACATCATCGAGCTCGGCGTGCCGTTCTCGGACCCGATGGCGGACGGGCCGACCATCCAGCGTTCGAGCGAACGCGCGCTCAAGCACGGCACCAGCCTCCGGCACGTGATGGACATGGTCAAGGAGTTCAGGACGCAGGACACGAAGACGCCGGTTGTCCTGATGGGCTATGCCAATCCGATCGAGGCCATGGGCCATGCCGCATTCGCGAAGGCCGCGCAGGCCGCCGGCGTGGACGGCGTGCTGGTCGTGGATTATCCGCCGGAGGAGGGCAGCGACCTCGTCGACCTGCTGAAGGCGCACGGGATCGATTCGATTTTCCTGCTTTCGCCGACCAGCCAGGACAGCCGCATGGAACGGGTCGGCCGCATGGCGACCGGTTACATCTATTACGTTTCGCTCAAGGGCGTGACCGGTGCCGCCAACCTGGATCTGCAGGACGTCGCCGCCAAGATTCCGCAAATCCGCTCCCACATCAAGCTGCCGATCGGTGTAGGCTTCGGCATCCGCGACGCGGAGACGGCGAAGGCGATCGCTTCGGTGTCCGACGCGGTCGTGATCGGCAGCCGGCTGGTGCAGGAGATCGAGAATTCCGCTTCGGACAAACTGCTCGGGAATTTGTCGGCGCTGGTCGGCGGCATCCGCCGGGCCATGGACGGTGCATGACGTTGGCACCGGGTCCGCAATTCCGTCGCTGCCACGGCGCATGACGAGGGGACGCGAATGAGCTGGTTGCAGAAACTGCTTCCGCCGAAGATCAAACGCAGCGCCGGCGCGGTCAAGAAGGCGGTTCCCGAGGGCCTCTGGAGCAAATGCGAGGTCTGCGAAACGGTGCTCTATCGCGCCGACCTCGACAAGAACCTCAACGTCTGCCCGAAGTGCGGGCACCACAACCGGCTGACCGCGCGCGAGCGCATCGATCTCACGCTCGACGCGGAAGGCCAGTTCGAGATCGGCGCCGAAGTCGAGCCGGTCGATTTCCTGAAGTTCGTCGACAGCAAGCGCTACACCGAGCGCCTCGAGCAGGCCAAGACGGAGACGGAGGAAGACGACGCGCTCGTGGTCATGCAGGGCTCTATCAAGAACGTTCCGCTGATCGTCGCCGCGTTCGAATTCCGCTTCCTGGGCGGGTCGATGGGCTCCGTGGTCGGCGAGCGTTTCGTGCGCGGCGTGCAGAGCTGCTGCGAGCAGAACCTGCCTTTCGTCTGCTTTACCGCGAGCGGCGGCGCGCGCATGCAGGAAGGGTTGATGTCGCTGATGCAAATGTCGAAAACGACCGCCGCGCTGACGCAGCTCGCGCGCGCGCGACTGCCGTTCATCTCCGTGTTGACGGATCCGACCATGGGCGGCGTGTCGGCGAGCTTCGCCTTCCTGGGCGATGTCGTCATCGCCGAGCCGAACGCCCTGATTGGTTTCGCCGGTCCCCGGGTGATCGAGCAGACGGTTCGCCAGACCCTGCCGGAAGGATTCCAGCGCGCCGAGTTCCTGCTCGAGCATGGCGCGATCGACATGATCGTGGACCGCCGGCAAATGCGCGACAAGCTGGTGGGCCTGATCACGCTCTTGATGCGCGCCCCCGCGGCGTGACCTGATTTTCGCGGCGCCGCCGCGCTTCGAAGGGATCCGGACCATTGACGTTGCCGCAGTCGCTTTCCGATTGGCTCGCCTACCTCGAACGCATCCATCCCTCCGCCATCGACATGGGGCTGGAGCGGGTCTCGCGCGTGCGCGATCGCCTCGGCCTCGCGCCCGCCTTTCCGGTGATCACGGTCGGCGGTACCAACGGCAAGGGTTCGGTATGCGCGATGCTGGAGGCCATCCTGTCCTGCGCCGGCTATCGGGTCGGCTCGTATTCGTCGCCGCATCTGCTGCGGTATAACGAGCGCGTGCGCATCGCGCGACGCGAGGTCGACGATGCCGTGTTGGTCGATGCTTTCGCGCGCGTGGAAGAGGTGCGTGCGCCGGACTCGCTGACCTATTTCGAGTTCGGCACGCTGGCGGCGATGGAAATCTTCATCCGTCAGGAAGTCGAAGTCGCCGTCCTCGAGGTCGGCCTGGGCGGACGCCTCGACGCGGTCAACGTGTTCGACGCCGATTGCACGGTCGTGACCACGATCGATTTCGACCACATGGAATATCTCGGACCGGATCGCGAAAGCATCGGCCGGGAGAAGGCGGGTATTTTCCGAACCGGCATACCCGCCGTTTGCGGCGACGACGATCCGCCCGAATCATTGGTCAAACGCGCGGCGGAAATCGCCGCTCCGCTCCTGCTGAGGTCGCGCGACTATGGATATGTTGCCGCGCGCGACGACTGGCAGTACTGGAGCGCGTTCGGCAGGCGTGCCGGATTGCCCCATCCCGCGTTGCGCGGTAGCTACCAGCTCGCGAATGCCGCGACGGTGCTATGCGCGCTGGAACAGTCCCGAGACAAATTGCCTGTCGACATGGGAGCCATCCGGCGCGGCCTCGTCGAGGTCGACCTGCCCGGCCGCTTCCAGGTGCTGCCGGGGCGGCCCATGATCATCCTGGACGTGGGGCATAACCCGCATGCGGCGCGCGGCCTCGCGGACAGCCTGCGCGCGTTGCCGAAAGGGGGGCGCGTCATCGCGGTATTCGCGATGCTCAAGGACAAGGACATCGAGGGTGTTGCCGGCGCCCTGAAGGACGAGGTCGACGAATGGATGGTCGCCGCGCTGCCAGGAACACGCGGCGCGGATGCATCCCGCATCGGGCGCGCACTGGCAAACGTTGGGGCACGCGGCGCGGTCGCGCATTTCGATACGCCTGCTGACGCCTATCGAAGCGCGATCAAGTCGGCGGGGCAAGATGATAAAATTTTGGTCTTCGGTTCCTTTTTCACGGTAGGAGCGGCCATGCTGGCCCGGCAATGAGCACGGCGCCCTCCTGCGGACTACATGTCGAAAGCAATTAGCGACGAAGAGCTTCAGCTCAAGAAACGCGCGCGCAGGCGGCTGGTCGGGGCATTGGCCCTGGTCCTGCTGATCGTCGTCTTCCTGCCGATGGTCCTCGACAGCGAACCCAAGCCGCTCAACCAGGACGTCTCCATCACCATTCCGCCGATCCCGAAGACGGAATCGTCCTCGCAGCTCCCCGCTCCGCCGGTCGACACGCAATCCACTGCGCCGGCTTCGACGAGCAATGCGCAACCGTCGACGCCCCATATCGCCGGCATGCCGGATGGCGCACCGGCAACGCCGGCACCTGCGGTCGAAGCGAAGCCAGCCGAAGCCAATGGATCCGTTCCCGCGGTCGAGCCGGCCAGGCAGGAAGCCGCGGTTAAGACGAAGCCGGAATCCAGGCAGGCCGCGAAGCCGGCATCCAAGCGGGAAGCAAAGCCTGCCGCCGCCGCGGCGAAGCCCGCTGGCGACGACGCCTTCGTCGTGCAATTGGGCGCATTCTCGAGCGCGGCCAACGCGAAAGCCCTGCAGAAAAAACTGCAGGACAACAAGTTCAAGGCGTATACCGAACTGGTGAAAAATCCCACTGGCGACCGCACGCGCGTACGCGTCGGTCCCTACGCCACGCGGGATGCAGCCGAAAAGGCGCGCGACCGGCTGAAGTCCATGAAGCTGATCATCGGCGATGCCGCGGTCGTCAGGCGCGACTAGGGGCCGGATTCCCGCGCCGATGTCGAACCGGTCCTTGAATTCGTCGCCGTCGAGCCTGATCTACCGGGTGCCGGACAGCACGCATCGCGACAGATGACGTCATTCGACCTCATCGTGGTAATTGTCGTTGTGGTCTCGGTGGGGTTCAGCATCTGGCGCGGGCTGGTGCGTGAGGTTTTGGCGCTGCTGTCGTGGATCGCGGCATTCTGGATCGCCAGGACGTTCTCGGGCGTGGTCGCAGGTTGGCTGCCCGCATCGCTGACCCACCAGGGGTTGCGAACGGCGATAGCGTTCATCGCCATCATGCTGGTATGCGTGTTCGTGCTGAGCCTGTTAACCATGCTGGCGGCCCGGCTGGTCAAGGCGGCGGGGCTCACCGCATCGGATCGCATGCTCGGTGCCGTATTCGGATTGCTGCGCGGATTGCTGATCGTCGTGATTCTCGTGCTGGTCGGCGGCATGACTTCCGAGCCGCGCGAAGTTTATTGGCGAAACGCGCTGTTCTCGAGGCCGCTGGAGAAGCTGGCGTTGATCGCCAGGTCCTGGTTGCCGGACGACGTGGCGCGGCGGGTGAGCTTCGAATGACTTATACTTTTGCGTGTGAGCCGGCTGCCGGGCCGGCACAACCGGGTATGGAGAACTAGCCATGTGTGGAATCCTCGGCGTCGTCGCCAAAACTCCGGTCAACCAGCTGCTGTACGACGGGCTGCTGGTGCTCCAGCACAGGGGCCAGGACGCCGCCGGCATCGTCACCGCCGACGGCAGTCGCTTCCACATGCACAAGGGCGGGGGCCTGGTTCGCGACGTGTTCCGCACGCGCGACATGCGCCAGCTCGGCGGCAACATGGGCATTGCCCATTGCCGCTACCCCACGGCAGGTTCTGCCACCTCCTTCGCCGAAGCGCAGCCGCTCTACGTCAATTCACCCTTCGGCATCGTGCTCGGCCACAACGGCAACCTCACCAACTCCGAGCAACTCAAGCGCGAGATGTTCCGTCAGGACTTGCGCCACGTGAATACCAATTCCGATTCCGAAGTGTTGCTGAACGTCCTGGCGCACGAGCTGCAGGAAGCGGCCAAGGGCTACCAGCTCGATCCGCCGACCATTTTCCAGGCCGTCTCCGGCGTGCATCGCAGGTGCCGGGGCGCCTACGCCGTCGTGGCGATGATCGCGGGCTACGGCCTGCTCGCGTTCCGCGATCCGTTCGGCATCCGGCCGCTGGTCGTGGGCATGGCGAAGAGCGGCGACAGCGCGGAATACATGATCGCGTCCGAAAGCGTCGCGCTCGATACGCTGGGCTTCGAGCGGGTGCGCGATGTCGCGCCGGGCGAGGCGATCTTCATCGATTTCGAGGGCAGCTTCTACAGCCGCCAATGCGCGGCCGCCCCGCAGCTCAATCCCTGTATTTTCGAATTCGTCTACCTGGCGCGTCCGGATTCGGTCATCGACGGCATCTCCGTCTACGAGACGCGCATGCGCATGGGCACGAGCCTCGCCGAGAAAATCCGGCGCGATCACAGCGACCTGGAAATCGACGTCGTGATCCCGATTCCGGATTCGAGCCGGCCTTCCGCCATGGAGCTCGCGGAGAAACTCGGGAAGCCCTACCGCGAGGGCTTCATCAAGAATCGCTACATCGGCCGCACCTTCATCATGCCGGGCCAGGAAGTGCGCAAGAAATCCGTGCGCCACAAGCTCAACGCGATCGGCATGGAGTTCAAGGACAAGAACGTGCTGCTCGTGGACGATTCCATCGTGCGCGGGACCACGAGCCGCGAAATCGTGCAGATGGCGCGGGATGCCGGCGCGCGCAAGGTGTATTTCGCGTCCGCCGCGCCGCCGGTGCGCTACCCCAATGTATACGGGATAGACATGCCGACCTCACGCGAGTTGATCGCCACGGGGCGCAGCGATGACGAAATCGCCCGCGAGATCGGTGCCGACCGGCTGATCTACCAGGATCTGGATGCCCTGGTGAAGGACGTCAAGTCGGTGAACCCCGCCGTGCCCGGCTTCGAGACGTCCTGCTTCAACGGCGTCTACGTCACCGGCGACATCACGCCGGAATATCTCGCCGGGGTCGAGGCCGAGCGCAACGATGGCAGGCTCAACGGCCCCGAAACCAGTGTCACGCAGCTCGACCTGAACCTCGCCACCACGGAATGATGCATGCCTGACGACCCGGCTCGCGGTTGACAGCCGCATGAGCCGGAGTTAATTTACGCACGTCGCGCCGATTTGAGAACAGCTTGCGGGCGCGTAATAAATACTGCTAAAGCGTGTCGGAATCCCGAACCCGCTTGGCAAGCCATGCGGGTTTTTTAATTGCGCTTTCGCGCCCGCCGGAAGCGAATCACGGGAATCGATCATGCGTTGGGACGAACTCGAGCCGGACACGCTGGCAGTCCGCGCCGGCATACGCCGCAGCCAGTTCAACGAGCATTCCGAGGCGATGTACCTCACCTCGAGCTTCGTGTTCAAGGATGCAGCCGAGGCCGCCGCGCGTTTTTCCGGCGAAGACGCCGGCATGGTGTACTCGCGCTACACGAATCCCACGGTCGCGGCCCTGCAGGAGCGCCTGGCGGCGATGGAAGGCGCGGAATGCTGTCTCGCCACCGCGTCCGGCATGTCCGCGATCCTCGCCTGTGTCATGGGATTGATGAAAGCCGGGGAACACATCGTCGCTTCGCGCAGTATTTTCGGCGCAACGGTGCAGCTGTTCGGCAACATCCTCAAGCGCTTCGGCGTCGAGACGACTTTCGTTTCCGCAACCGACGTCGCAGCGTGGGAAGGCGCGATTCGTCCGAATACGCGCCTGATGTTCCTGGAGACGCCTTCCAATCCGCTCACGGAAATTTCCGATGTTTCGGCGCTGGCCAAGGTGGCGCGGGCCCGCGGCGTTCTGCTCGTCGTCGACAACTGTTTTTGCTCGCCGGTCCTGCAGAAGCCGCTCGAACTCGGCGCCGACATCGTCATCCATTCCGCGACCAAATATCTCGACGGGCAAGGGCGCGTGCTGGGCGGCGCGGTCCTGGGGCGCCGCGATGTCATCTTCGAGGGCCTGAACGGTTTCCTGCGCAGCGGGGGGCCGACGCTTTCGGCTTTCAACGCCTGGGTCATCCTCAAGGGCCTCGAAACGCTGAGCCTGCGCATGCGCGCGCATTCGCAATCCGCGCTTGAGCTGGCGGAGTGGCTCGAAAGCCATCCCAAGGTGGAGCGCGTCTACTATCCCGGACTGCCTTCGCATCCGCAGCACGCGCTCGCTTTGCGCCAGCAGAAAAGCGGCGGCGGCATCGTGTCCTTTGACGTCAAGGGCGGCCGCGACGAGGCATGGCGAGTCGTCGATTCGACGCAACTGATTTCGATCACCGCCAATCTCGGCGACGCCAAGACCACGATCACGCATCCGGCCAGCACGACACACGGGCGTGTCTCGCCCGAAGTGCGCCAGGCGGCAGGCATCGGCGAAGGATTGCTGAGGGTGGCGGTGGGCCTGGAAGCGGTCGCCGACATTCGTGCGGATCTCGCGCGCGGCCTGGCGAAAATCTGAGCGGAACCCCGATCAGGGCATGGGCTGGGGACGGCAACCCCTGGCATCGCATTCGAGGTAGGAGCCGTGCTCGTACCAGTCCGCCAGCACCCAGCGCTCGCAAACGCGGCCGTCGACCGTGTGCTCGTGCCGGGCGGGGCGATGCGTGTGGCCGTGGATCAGGCGCGGATACTTGTGCGCGCGTAACTCGTCCTCGACGGCTTTCGGCGCCACGTCCATGATTGCCATGTCCTTGCCGCTTTTCGCGTGCTCGCTTTTTCCGCGCAGGTCGTGCGCGATCTGCAGCCGCTTCGCCAGGGATTTGCGCAGGAACAGCCACTGTGCGACCGGATTGCGCGCGTACTTGCGGAACTTCAGGTAGTCGACGTCGCCGGTGCAAAGGGTATCGCCATGCATCAGCAGGGTCGCAGAGCCATACAGGTCGATCAGCGTGGGATCGCGCAGGAGCTTCATGCCCGACGCGCGCGCGAAGCGCCTGCCGATCAGGAAGTCGCGGTTGCCGTGCATGAAGTAGACCGGAACGCCTGAATCGACGAGTTCGCGAAAGGCGCCCGCGATCTTGCCTTCAAACGGCTGCTTCAGGGTGTCGTCGCCGATCCAGTAGTCGAACAGGTCGCCCAGCACGTATAAAGCGTCCGCGGTGCGCGCCGTGCTGCGCAGGAATCTCAGCAGCGTTTCGTTGGCGGCCGGCGTATCGGCTGCGAGATGCAGGTCCGAAATGAACAGCGTATGCGGAGCTCGGGTGCCGGTGCCGCCGGGCGGGCTCACACGACTTCGGCTTTCTTGATCACGACGTCCGTCGTCGGCACGTCCTGGTGGAAATTGCGGCTGCCGGTCTGCACGGCCTTGATCTTGTCCACGACATCGCGGCCTTCCACCACCGTGCCGAATACGCAATAGCCGAATCCATCCGGGCTCGCCGAGCGGAAATTCAGGAAATTGTTGTTGACGACGTTGACGAAGAATTGCGCGGTGGCGGAATGCGGATCCGAGGTGCGCGCCATGGCAACGCTGTAGGCGTCGTTCTTCAGCCCGTTTGCGGCCTCGTTCTCGATCGGCTCCCGCGTCGTTTTCTGCTTCATGCCGGGTTCGAAGCCGCCGCCCTGGACCATGAAACCGTTGATGACGCGGTGGAACACGGTGTTGTCGTAGAAGCCGTCGCGTACGTACTGCAGGAAGTTCTCCGCCGTGACCGGCGCCTTCGCGGAGTCGACTTCTATGACGAAGTCGCCCATCGACGTCTGCATCTTGACCTTGCTCATTTCGCTTCCTCCAGGACCTTCGCGCTTTCGATGACGACCTGCTGTTGCGGCACGTCCTGCGGGAACGGCCCGCCGGGACCCGTCGGCAATGCCGCGATCTTGTCGACGACGTCCATGCCCTTTACCACCTTGCCGAATACCGCGTAGCCCGGCGTTCCCGGGCGGTAATTCAGGAAGGCGTTGTCCGCCACGTTGATGAAGAATTGCGCGGTCGCGGAGTTCGGATTCGACGTGCGCGCCATCGCGATCGTGCCTTTGTCGTTTTGCAGGCCGTTGCTGGATTCCAGCGCAACCGGATCGCGCGTCGGCTTCTGCGTCATCGCCTTGGTGAAGCCGCCGCCCTGGATCATGAAGCCCGGGATGACGCGATGGAACACGGCGTTGTCGTAGAAGCCGTCGCGTACGTACCGCAGGAAATTCTCCACGGTTTTCGGTGCCTTGGCGGGGTTCAGCTCGACGACGATCGCGCCCAGGTTGGTCTTGATCTCCACCTGCGGATCGGCGGCGAACGCGCCGGTGCTCAACGACAGGGCAATGAAAAGCCCCAGTATTCTATTCATCGGTGTTCCTTGAGACTGCGATTGATCGAACCTTGCTTGCGATTCGGCGGTGCCGCCGGTCCTAGGCCGCGCCTTCGTAGACGATGCGCCACTTGTTGTTCTCGCGTATCCAGTACTGGCGCTTCATCATGCGATTGGAGAGGTTGTTGCTGTCGTAGGACTGTTCGAAGGTCGCCACGGCGATTTCTTCCTTGCCCGGGTAGAGCAGGATGGACAGGTCGGAAATCCGCACCTTGATCCAGTTCTTGCCGGCGTTGACCTGGCGCTTCTGCGCCGCCCATGCCGACAGGTTCATGCCGTTGGACATGAATTTGTGCGCATAGTGTCCCAGATAGGCATCGGTGCTGCGGCTTTCCCAGTCACGGCGCCAGCTTTCGATCGAGCTGGACAAGTCCGAACGCAGGGACTCGATCTCGCGCGGTTTCGCCCAGTCGATCGAGTCGGCGATGACGATGGGCGTCGAGCCGATCTGGAGCTTTGCAGCCAGCGTTTCGAGGTCCTGGTTGGTCAGCACGATGCAGCCGTCGCTCGCGCGCGGCGGCCGGCTGTAGGTATCGCGCGGCGTGCCGTGCAGCCAGATGCCGTGGCCGTCGCGCCCGCGCAACTGGTCCCATTCGTTCGGATAGCTGATCGGATAGGCGCCGCTGCCGTAGAAGGCCGTCAGCTTGTCCTTCGGCAACTGGCTGACCACGTGGTAGACGCCGACCGGCGTGCGCTTGTCGCCTTCGCGGAATTTCTCCAGGCCGTTCTTGCCGATGGTGACGTAATAGTCCGCGACGTAGCGCGGCGTCTTGCCCGAATTCTCGAACACGAACAGCGTCGACTTGGTCGAGTCGAGCACCAGCGCCAGCTTCTGCTTTTCCGGAAGCTGCAGCAGGTAGCGCGGCGCCACCTCGGAAGACGGCTCGATCTGCGAGCGCAGCAGGCGGATCCTGGCCTCATCACGCAGGCCCGCCACCTGCTCGGCCGATGCGCCGGATGCGTTGCCTATCGAATTGATCGGCCGCGCGCGCGCCAGCAGCAGGTCGCCCTTGATCAATTGTGCCAGCCGGAAATTCGGATTGGACGAAAGCAGGCTGTCGATCTGGTCGAAGGCCGACGAGAACTTGCTGTCGCTGATGTCGAGCAGCGCCCGCACCAGCATGGCCTCCGGTGCGGTGATCTGGCGCGCGATCGGCGCAGGCGTAATGGTCATCGCCCAGGCAAAGGAAGCGCTGGCGGCGACGATGGCCACCAGGGCCTGGGCAAATGTCTGGCGGGATCCGGCCTGGCTGCGTCGCGACGAACCGTTCACTAATTCATTCTTTCCTGGAGGATCTGCCAGCGGTCGCTGTTCTTGACGAGCAGGAGGGTCTTGGCACCGGAGGTGTTGAGGGTATCGGAGCGGTAGCCCTGGCGGAATTTCACGATCGCGCGCCCGCTGGCATCGAAAGTGACCTTGGGAGAGCCGATGGTGACCTCGATCATCTTGGGCCGAACGATGCGGTCGCGCCGCGTGGTTTCCCAGTTCGCGCGCGCCTCGCCGCCGGGAACCTGGAAATTGGGCGCGTAGTAGGCCAGGTAGGCATCCGGATTCTTGCCGGACCACGCCTTGGCCCAGCCGTTGACGGCCGCCAGCACCGCTTCCGGGTCGCCTTTCGCGGGCGTGAATACCGACGCGGCGGGCTTCGTCGAAGTCGCCGCCGGCTTGTCCGGGGTGCTCGCGGGCGTGTTCGCGGGCGTATTCGCGGCGGTTTCGGTCTCGGGCGATCCCTTGCCGGGAACGACGCTGCCCGAGAACAAGTCCTTGATCATGGCGAGCTTGGTCTGGGCGGCGGCGTTGCTTCTATCGAGCTGCAAGGCCTTGTCGTAGGCTTCGCTCGCCATTTTCGCGTAGACGTCCCCGAGGTTCTCGTGCGCGATCGCGTAGCTCGGATGCGTGCGGATGGCCATTTCCAGCGATTTGCGGGCTTTTTCGTATTGCCCCTGCGAGGCGTAGAGCACGGCCAGGTTGTTGTAGGGCTCCGGCAACTCGGGATAGTCCTCGGTGAGCGCGGTGAATACCTTGATGGCGTCCGCCGGCTTGTTCTGCTCGGTCAGGATCAGGCCCTTGAGGAAGCGTGCGCGCGCGTCCCGGGGGTTGGCGGCGATGACCGTTTCCACCTTTTCCAGCGCGTCGGCGTAGTTGCCCTGCTTGAACGCCTTGCTGGCATCGTCGTAGCTGGCGGCAAAGCCGGCCTGTGGCTGCGAAGCCAGCAGCAGGACGGTACCCATCGCGATCAGGAGGATTCGGCCCATGTGCTAAACTTTACCTCAATAAGGAACGGTAGGTTATTGTAATTAATAGCAGATTCTACCAGCAGGCCGGAACCTCCACAATCCGGAAATAAGGCCTCTTGCACCCCGCATTTCCGACTACGGCGCTTTACCGCAGTTTCCCCGTCCAATGCTGAAAATATACAACTCGCTGTCCCGCACAAAAGAATCTTTCGTGCCGATCGTTCCGGGCAAGGCCGGCATGTACGTCTGCGGCATGACGGTGTACGACTACTGCCACCTCGGCCATGCTCGCGTCATGGTGGTGTTCGACATCGTGAACCGCTGGCTGGAAGCCTCCGGCTACGACGTCACCTATGTGCGCAACATCACCGACATCGACGACAAGATCATCCGGCGTGCCGCGGAAAACAACGAGCCGATAGACGCGCTCACCGGCCGCTTCATTCGTGCCATGGACGAGGATGCCGCGGCGCTCGGCGTGCGCAAGCCCGATCACGAGCCGCGCGCGACGGACAACGTACCCGGGATGCTCGACCTGATCGGACAACTGGTCGCGAAGAAGAAGGCCTACCAGGCGCGAAACGGCGACGTCTACTATGCGGTCCGCGAATTTCCCGGCTATGGAAAACTTTCCGGCAAGTCGCTCGATGAATTACAGGCCGGCGAACGCGTCGACGTCGATCCGAACAAGCGCGATCCGCTCGACTTCGTGCTGTGGAAGTCGGCGAAGTCCGGCGAGCCGTACTGGGATTCGCCCTGGGGCAAGGGGCGTCCCGGCTGGCATATAGAGTGTTCCGCCATGAGCGAACGCCTGCTCGGCGATCACTTCGACCTGCACGGCGGCGGCCAGGACCTGCAATTCCCGCATCACGAGAACGAGATCGCGCAATCGGAAGGCGCGCACGGGCACACGTTCGTGAATTACTGGATGCACAACGGCTTCGTGCGCGTGGACGACGAGAAGATGTCGAAGTCGCTCGGCAATTTCTTCACCGTGCGCGAAATCCTCGCGAAGTACGACGCGGAGGTTGTGCGCTTTTTCATCGCGCGCGCGCAATATCGCAGCCCGTTGAATTATTCGGACCAGCATCTCGACGATGCGAAAAGCTCATTGACGCGTCTTTATACGGCGCTGAAAACGGTCCCTCCCGCGCAGGTGGCCATCGACTGGAACAGCGTCCACGCAGCGCGTTTCCGCGACGCGATGAACGACGACTTCAATACGCCGGAAGCGATCGCAGTGCTGTTTGACCTGGCCAATGAAGTCAACCGCGACAAGTCGGGAGAAACTGCCGGATTGTTGAGATCGATGGGCGGCTTGCTCGGTTTGCTTCAGCGCGATCCAGGACAATTTTTGCAGGGAATCGTTGGGTCGGGAAACATCAAGGCGGGTGAGGCGTTAGCGAATGGATCGGGAGTCGTATCCCATACCGCAGAATCGATTGAACGGCTGATAGAAAAAAGACGTGCAGCCAGAGATGCGAAAGATTTCGCAGAATCAGATCGCATTCGAGATGAGTTACTTGCTTCGGGCATCGTCCTCGAAGACGGCTCTGCCGGTACAACGTGGCGACGCAAGTAGGCGTCGCCTTCCGGGAGGTCACAAGTAAGTAAATGGGCCGCAATTGCGGCCCATTTATTTTGTATCCATGTTCCCCGTGAGATTCAGGGCTCGAAGAACTCGCGCACCTTGTCCATCCAGCCCTTCGCGCGCGGATTGTGCCGGCCGCCGTCGCTGTCGTTGATCTTCTCGAGCTCGTGCAGCAATTCCTTCTGGCGCGACGTGAGATTGACGGGCGTCTCGACCACCACGTGGCAAAGCAGGTCGCCGAAGGACTGGCTGCGCACGCCCTTGATGCCCTTGCCACGCAGGCGGAACACCTTGCCGGACTGCGTTTCGGCCGGCACCTTGATCTTGGCGTAGCCGTCCAGCGTGGGAATCTCGATCTCGCCGCCGAGCGCGGCCTTGGTGAAGCTGACCGGCATCTCGCAATGCAGATCGTTTCCCTCGCGCGAGAACACGTCGTGCGCACGGATGTGCATGACCACGTACAGGTCGCCGGGCGGGCCGCCGTTGACGCCGGCTTCGCCTTCGCCCGACAGGCGGATGCGATCGCCCTCGTCGACTCCCGGCGGGATTTTCACGGACAGCGTCTTTTGCTTCTTCAGCCGCCCGGCGCCGCTGCAGGTCGGGCAGGGGTTTTGCACCACCTTGCCGCTGCCATGGCACTTCGGGCAGGTTTGCTGGATCGAGAAAAAGCCCTGCGTCATGCGCACCTGGCCCTGGCCGTTGCAAGTCGGGCAGGTGACCGGCTGGCTGCCGGGCTTGGCACCCGAGCCCTTGCAGGTCTCGCATTCCTCCATGGTCGGGATGCGGATGCGCGTCTCCGTGCCGCGCGCGGCTTCTTCCAGCGAAATTTCCAGGTTGTAGCGCAGGTCCGCGCCGCGATAGACGTTCGAGCGCCCGCGGCCGCCGCCGCCAAAGATATCGCCGAAGATGTCGCCGAAGGCGTCGGCGAAGCCGCCGAAGCCGGCAGCACCGGCGCCCATGTGGGACTGCGGGTCCACGCCGGCGTGGCCGTACTGGTCGTAGGCCGCGCGCTTCGCCGAATCGCAGAGGATTTCGTAGGCTTCCTTGGCTTCCTTGAACTGCTCTTCAGCTTTGGGATTGTCCGGATTGCGGTCCGGATGGAATTTCATCGCCAGCTTGCGGTAGGCCTTCTTGATGTCCTCTTCCGAGGCATCGCGATTTACCCCCAGCACTTCGTAGTAGTCGCGTTTTGCCATTTATTTTGTCTCGCCGCCTTGCTATCCCCGACGTTTATCGCCCGCATTGCCAACCGTTGCCGCGCAAGGCGACACCACTACGACTACGCCGCAAAAATCGACACAAAAGGGGGTGAACCGTGTCCGGCTCACCCCCGCTTACCGCTGCGCCCGCGTTGAACCTCAGGCGGATTTCTTGTCCTTCACTTCCTCGAACTCGGCATCGACCACGTTGCTGTCGTCGGCCTTGCCGCCGCCGGCTCCGGGCTGTTGCTGCGCGGCACCCTCGGCACCGGGCTGCTGCTGCGCGTACATTTTCTCGGCCAGCTTGTGCGACACCTCGCCGAGCGCCTTGGTCTTCGCCTCGATCGCGTCCTTGTCGGAGCCCTTGATGGCCTCCTCCGCATCCTTGATCGCGGCCTCGATCTTCGCCTTCTCGTCCGCGCCGACCTTGTCGCCGTGCTCCGCGACGGATTTTTTCACGGCATGGATCAGCGTATCAGCCTGGTTTCGCGCGTCAACCAGCTCGCGCGCCTTGCGGTCGTCGTCGGCGTGCTCCTCGGCATCCTTGACCATGCGCTGGATCTCGTCTTCCTTCAGGCCCGAGTTCGCCTGGATCTTGATCTTGTTTTCCTTGCCGGTGGCCTTGTCCTTGGCCGACACGTGCAGGATGCCGTTGGCGTCGATGTCGAACGTGACCTCGATCTGCGGCATGCCGCGCGGTGACGGCGGAATGTCGGACAGGTTGAACTGGCCGAGGCTCTTGTTGCCCGAGGACATCTCGCGCTCGCCCTGCAGCACGTGGATGGTCACCGCGGTCTGGTTGTCGTCCGCGGTCGAGAACACCTGCTGTGCCTTGGTGGGCACCGTCGTGTTCTTCTGAATGAGCTTGGTCATCACGCCGCCCAGCGTCTCGATGCCCAGCGAAAGCGGCGTCACGTCGAGCAGCAGGACATCCTTGACCTCGCCTTGCAGCACGCCGGCCTGGATCGCGGCGCCGACTGCCACGGCCTCGTCCGGGTTGACGTCCTTGCGCGGTTCCTTGCCGAAGATTTCCTTGACCTTGTCCTGCACCTTCGGCATGCGCGTCATGCCGCCGACGAGGATCACGTCGGAAATGTCGTCGAGCTTCACGCCGGCATCCTTGATTGCGAGACGGCACGGCTCCACGGTGCGGGCGATGAGCTCCTCGACCAGGCTTTCGAGCTTGGCGCGCGTGATCTTGATCGCCAGGTGTTTCGGGCCGGAAGCGTCCGCCGTGATGTAGGGCAGGTTAACCTCGGTCTGCTGGCTGGAGGACAGCTCGATCTTCGCCTTCTCGGCCGCTTCCTTCAGGCGTTGCAGCGCGAGCACGTCGTTGCGCAGGTCGATGCCCTGGTCCTTCTTGAATTCGTCGGCCAGGTAGTCCATCAGGCGCTGGTCGAAGTCCTCGCCGCCCAGGAAGGTGTCGCCGTTCGTGGAAAGCACCTCGAACTGGTGTTCCTTGTCGACTTCCGCGATCTCGATGATGGAAATGTCGAACGTGCCGCCGCCCAGGTCATAGACCGCGATCTTGCGATCGCCTTCCTTCTTGTCCATGCCGAACGCCAGCGCGGCCGCCGTGGGCTCGTTGATGATGCGCTTGACTTCGAGGCCGGCGATGCGGCCCGCATCCTTTGTGGCCTGGCGCTGGGAGTCGTTGAAGTAGGCCGGCACCGTGATGACTGCTTCCGTGACCGGTTCGCCAAGGTAATCCTCGGCGGTCTTCTTCATCTTGATGAGAACCTGCGCGGAAATTTCCGGCGGTGCGATCTTCTTGCCGCGCTGCTCGATCCAGGCGTCGCCGTTGCTGTTCTGCACGATCTTGTAGGGCATCAGGTCGATGTCCTTCTGCACTTCCTTTTCCGTGAAGCGCCGGCCGATCAGCCGCTTGACCGCGAACAGCGTGTTCTTCGGGTTGGTGACGGCCTGGCGCTTCGCCGGCGCGCCGACCAGGACCTCGCCGTCTTCCATGTAGGCGACGATGGACGGGGTCGTGCGGGCGCCCTCGGAATTTTCGATGACCTTCGGTTGGCCGCTTTCCATGACGGCGACGCACGAGTTCGTGGTGCCGAGGTCAATGCCGATGATTTTTGCCATGTTGGTTCCTTTGTTCGAAAAGTGACTGCTCGAAAGTAAAAATGCCTTTGTCTTCGAAGGTTTGGTCTTCCGGCCGGATTATCAAGCGGACGCGCGCATCAATTTGCCCGCGGCCTGGCGATGCTCACCAGTGCCGGGCGCAGGATCCGGTCGTTCAGGCTGTAGCCCTTCTGCAGCACGCCGACTACGGTATTGGGTTCCGCGTCGGATTCCACCATGTTGATGCTTTGATGCTTGTGCGGATCGAATTTTTCGCCCAAGGGATTGATTTCCTTGATCGAAAATTTCTCGAACGCTGCCGCGAGCTGCTTCAGCGTGAGTTCGACCCCGCTCCTGAGCGCATCGGGCGTGGCGTTGGTGCTGGAGAGGGCCGCCTCCAGGCTGTCCCGCACCGGGATCAGCTCGGCGGAAAAACTCTCCAGCGCGAATTTGTGGGCGTTCGCCAGGTCGCTCTGCGCACGCTTGCGAATGTTGTCGGATTCCGCGCGCGCGCGCATCCACGCGTCACGGTGTTCCTGCGCCGCGGCTTCGGCCTTGGCGAGTTGTGCCTCGAGCGCCGGGATGGAGCCGCTGCCTGCGGACTCGTCCGGCGGCATGCCGGGCTCCTGTCCAAGGTCCTGCCCCTGGTCGATGTCGTTCTGGTCCTGCATGCACACACCTCCTGATACGGATATCGGAGGGCAACTGGGGGTGGCCAGCGACCTTTCAACCCCCGCCTGCCAAAAAAAGCCTGGCTTATACTGGCGCCCCTCGATTCGCCGGGCGCCAGCCCGCGTCCACATCAAAGGAGTGCCCAGGGAATGCGCAAGATCCTGCCCGTGCTTGGCCTGCTGGCATCATTGCCCGCTGCGGCGGAACCGATCGTCCGCATGCATACGAGCTACTACTACATCGACGGACCGTCGGCGACCGTGCTCGCCGCCCAGGTCGACCAGACGGGTCCGGTCGGCGCGGACGGCAAGCATTACGCCGGCAAGACCAGCTGGGATGCGCAGTGGCGGTTCGCCAAGGAGCAAAAGGGAAATGTCTGCGTGGTGACGAAGGCGCAGGTCGCCATCGGCATCTCCCAGGTCATGCCGAGATGGCGGGGCGAGGACAAGGGGTCTGACTCACTGCGGGCGGCATGGACGAAATTCACGCAGGCGCTGCAGCGCCACGAGGACGAGCACAAGGAACACGGCATGAAGGCGGCGAAGGAAATCGAGGCGGCGATCCTCGCGACCAGGCCAGCCAGCAATTGCGAAGCCCTCACCGATACGGCAAACGACGCCGCCCGGATGGTGGTCGAGAAGTACCAGAAGCTCGACGAGGAGCTCGATCGCAGGACCGACCACGGCCGCAGCGAGGGCGCAACGCTGCTCTAGGCGAACCTCACTCCTTCGCGCCGAGGGCGGCGGCGCGATCCCGGCTCGCCCCCGCTTCGCGTGCCGCGGCAGCGCCATCCCATTCCGTCGATACCCAGCCGTGCAGGTTTTCCGCGGCGATCCGCGCCAGCGCCTGGATCCACGCGTGGCTCTCGTTCATGCACGCGATGTACTCGAATCCCTTGCCGCCTGCAGCCACGTAGGCCGCCTTGTTCTCGATGCCGATTTCTTCCAGCGTTTCCAGGCAGTCCGAGACGAATCCCGGGCAGATCACATCGAGCCGTCCGGTCTTGCGCTTGCCCAGCTCTTCCACGGTTTTCATCGTGTAGGGCTTGAGCCACTCGGCGCGGCCAAAGCGCGACTGGAATGTCACGACGTATTGGTCGGGCTCGAGGCCGACCTCCGCGGCCAGCAGGCGCGCGGTTTTCTGGCATTCGCAGTGGTAGGGATCGCCCTTGTCGAGCGCGAAGCGCGGCAACCCGTGGAAGCTCATCAGCAGCTTGTCCGGCCGGCCGTTTGCCACCCAGTGGTCGTTCACGCTTTTCGCCAGCGCAGCGATGTAGGCGGGATGGTCGTGGAAATGCTTCACCAGCCGCAGCGCCGGCGCGTTGCGCATTTTCTTCACGGCATCGAACACCGCGTCGTACGTGCTCGCCGTCGTGGCGGCCGCATATTGCGGATACAGCGGCAATACCAGGATCCGGTCGCAACCCTGCTCGCGCAGGTAACGCAGCGCCGACTCGATCGACGGCTGTCCGTAGCGCATGGCCCAGGCAACCACATGCGGCGACTTGATGCGCTCGCCGAGGTAGCCCCTGAGCAGGGTTGCCTGTTTCGCGGTGTGCACGGCGAGCGGCGAACCTTCCTTCGTCCAGATCTGCGCGTATTTCGCCGCGGATTGCCTTGGCCGCATGCGCAGGATCACGCCGTTGAGGATGGGCCACCACAACGCGCGCGGGATCTCGACCACGCGCGGATCGGACAGGAATTCCCGCAAATAAGGACGCAAGGCCTCCGCGGTCGGCGCGGCGGGCGTGCCGAGGTTGACCAGCAGGATGCCGGTTCGGGCGATCGCGCCATGCTGGTGTTTCGGTTCAGGAAGGAAAGGCATGGCTCCTCAGGCGCAAGGCACGCGGCGCGCGGCGCGCGACATGAACCCCGCCACGCGTGCTTCGTGCCTCAATGCTGCGAGAGCGCGCTGGAAAGCAACTTCGCCGTGATGTCGACGATGGGGATCACGCGCTCGTAGGCCATGCGCGTCGGGCCGACGACGCCGACGGTACCCACGACTTGCCCGTCGACTTCATAGGGCGCGGTCACCACGCTGCATTCGTCGAGTGGCACCAGTCCGGATTCACCGCCGATGAATATCTGCACGCCCTCGGCGCGGCTGCTGACGTCGAGCAACTGCAGCAGGCCTGTCTTCTGCTCGAACATGTCGAAGAGCTTGCGCAGGTTGGCCATGTTGGAGGAGAGGTCCTGCACATGCAGCAGGTTGTGGCCGCCCGAGAGCACGTAATCCTCGGAAGGGCTGCCCATCGCCTGGGTGCCGGCTTCCAGCGCCATGGTCATCAGCCGCGTCATGTCCTCGCGCAACTGGCGCAGCTCGTCGTGGATGCGGCCCTTGATCTCGTCGAAGGTCAGGCCCGCGTAGTTCTGGTTCAGGAAGTTTCCCGCCTCGACGAGTTCCGCCGGGCTGTACGCGCGCTCGGTCAGGATGATGCGGTTCTGCACATCGCCGTCGGGCGCGACGATGATCAGCAGGATGCGTTTTTCCGACAGGCTCAGGAATTCGATGTGCCGGAAGGCCGCGGTCTTGCGCTTCGGCGTCATCACCACGCCGGCGAATCGCGTGAGGTCGGACAACAGGTGGGAGGCCTGCGACACGAGCTTTTGCGTATTGTCGGGCTGCAGCTGGCCCTCGAGCTGGCTGATCTCGACCTTGTCGAGCGGGCGCACCTTGAGCAAGGTGTCGACGAAGAAGCGGTAGCCGCGCGGGGTCGGCACGCGGCCGGCGGAAGTGTGCGGGCTGGAAATGAAGCCGAGTTCCTCGAGGTCCGCCATGACGTTGCGGATGCTGGCAGGGCTCAATTCGAGGCCGGACAGGCGCGCGAGCGCGCGCGACCCGACGGGCTGACCGTCGGAGATGTAGCGCTCGACCAGCATTTTCAGCAGGCGCTGCGCACGCTCGCTCGGAAAATTTTCGCCCGTGGCCATGGCTGCATTCTACCGCGCCGCTGCCCGGACTTGTCTCGCGGCGGATCGTGAACCGCGGGGTGGGAGGCGAAAGGTCAAATGTGCTCTAATTCGAAGCATGTCGAAGACATTCACGACCGTCGCGCTGATCGGCAAATACAAGAGTCCCGAGATCGCGGAACCCGTTTTGCGGCTCGCGCAATTCCTGCAAGAGCGCGGCGTGCGCGTCCTGCTCGACCCCTTGACCGCGTCTCACCTCGGCAAGACCGGCGTCACGGTGTTGCCGCTGGAAGAAGTGGGACGCGCGGCGGAGCTCGCGATCGTGATCGGCGGCGACGGCACCATGCTGAACATTGCCCGCACCTTCGCGCCTTTCGACGTCGCGCTGGTCGGCATCAACCAGGGGCGGCTGGGTTTCCTGACCGACCTGTCGATGAAGGGCATGTTCGAGGCGATGTCGGCGATCCTCGAGGGCAAGTACGTCGAGGAATCGCGCATGCTGCTGCAGGCCGAAGTCTGGAGCGCGCAGGACAAGGCGCTCGACGTCGTGGCCTTCAACGACATTTCCGTGAACAAGGGCGCGGAAGGCAGCCTGATCGAGCTGGAAGTGCGCATCGACGGCAAGTTCGTCTACAACCTGCGTTCCGACGGCCTCATCGTGACTTCGCCCACCGGCTCGACCGCGTACGCGTTGTCCTCCGGCGGCCCGATCCTGCATCCGAGCCTGAACGTCATCGGGCTGGTGCCGGTATGCCCGCATACGCTTTCGAACAGGCCCATCGTCGTGGCCAGCGAATCCAGGATCGAGATCTCGATCCTGAAGGCGGCCGATGCGCGCGCGCATTTCGACAGCCATTCGCACTATGAATTGAAGGAACGCGACCGCATCGAGGTGCGCCGCTGCCCGCATTCGATCCGCCTGCTGCATCCCCTCGACCACAACTACTACCACATGCTCCGGGAGAAGCTGCACTGGAGCGAGACGCTTTAGTCGCGGCGGTGGCAAAGCCATGTTGCGCAGCTTAAGCATCCGCGATTTCGCCATCGTCGATCGCCTCGACCTTGAGTTCCAGCCCGGATTCACGGTGCTGACCGGCGAGACCGGCGCCGGGAAGTCCATCCTCATCGACGCGCTCGCGACCGTGCTCGGCGAGCGCGCGGAATCGTCGATGGTTCGCGAGGGCCGCGAAAAGGCCGAAATCAGCGCCGAATTCTCGGTGGCGCACAGCCCCGCGCTGCTTCGATATCTCGCCGAAAACGATCTTTCCGGCGACGATGGCGAATGCCTGCTGCGCCGGGTCATCGACAATTCGGGGCGCTCGCGAGCCTATGTCAACGGCCGCCCCGCCGCGGTACAGCAGCTCAAGGAAATCGGCGAACATCTGATAGACATCCACGGCCAGCACGCGCACCAGTCCCTGCTGCGCGGGAACTCGCAACGCGAGCTGGTCGACGGCTACGCGGGTGCGGGCGGCCTGGCGGCGGAGGTGGCCGCGGCTCACAGGAAATGGCAGGACGTGCGCCGCCAGCTCGTCGCGCTCGAGAGCAATGCCCAGGCGCTGGCCAACGAACGCGAGCAGCTCGACTGGCAGGCGAAGGAACTCGACGCGCTCGGATTTCAGGCCGAAGAGTGGGAAGAATTGCAGGCTGAGCACAGGCGGCTGGCAAACGCCTCTGGGCTGATCGAGGTCGTGCAGTTCGGCCTCGATACCTTGTCCGAGGGCGAGGCGTCGACGATGGGCGCGGTGTCGTCCGTGCTGTCGCGCTTGAAAGGCATGGAAGACTCCGACCCGAAACTCAGGGACATCCTGGATTCGCTCGAGCCTGCCCAGATCCAGTTGCAGGAAGCCATCCACAGCCTGCGCCACTACCAGCAGCGACTTGACCTGGATCCGCAGCGCCTGCGTGAAGTCGAAAGCCGGCTCGATGCCGTGCACACCGCGGCGCGCAAGTTCAGGATGCAGATTCCCGACATTCCCGAGCGGCTGCGTGGCATCAAGGCGCGGCTGGCGGAGCTGGAGGAAGGCTTCGATGCCGACGCGCTGCGCGCGCGAGAATCGGAGGCAGCCAAGGCCTATCGGGCGATCGCCGCGAAGCTCACCGCGGCGCGCAAAAAAGGCGCGGGCGACCTCGCAAAAAAAGTCACGGCATCGATGCAGGCGCTGGCGATGGGCGGGGGCGCATTCGAGATTGCGCTCAATATATTGGAAGAAGGCGGCGCGCACGGCCTCGAGCAGGTCGAATTCCTGGTCGCCGGCCATGCGGGCGCCACGCCCAGGCCGCTCGCCAAAGTCGCGTCAGGCGGCGAGCTTTCTCGATTGAGCCTGGCGATCCAGACCGTCACCAGCGAGGTGGCCGCCGTGCCGACCTTGATCTTCGACGAGGTCGATGCCGGCATCGGCGGGCGCATCGCCGAAATCGTCGGGCACATGATGAAGGAGCTCGGTTCGCGGCATCAGGTGATGTGCGTGACGCACTTGCCGCAGGTCGCCGCGGCGGCCGACAACCAATGGCAGGTAGCCAAGGCCACCGCCGGCGGCAGGACTGCCAGTGCCGTTCACGTGCTCGACGCGGCCGGGCGCGTCGAGGAAATCGCGCGCATGCTGGGTGGCGTGAAAATCACCGAGACCACGCGCAAGCATGCGCGGGAAATGCTGGAAACGGTCGGGAAAGCGAAACGGGTGAGGAGCCAAGGGTGAGGAGGAAATCGACAAGGCTTAAAGGGCTCGAGTTCGTCCCCTGACCCCTCACTTCTCTCCCCTCACGCCTCTTACGATTTCGGCTTGTTCGGGCAATCCGGCTTGATGCAATCCGCGTAGAGCTGCAGCGAATGCTCGTGGATGACGAAGCCGCGGTCCTTGGCGATCTTGGTCTGGCGCCTCTCGATTTCCGAATCGACGAACTCCTCGACCTGGCCGCATTGCAGGCAGACGAGGTGGTCGTGATGGGCGCCCTGGTTCAGCTCGAACACCGCCTTGCCGGATTCAAAGTGGTGGCGGATCAGGATCCCGGCCTGCTCGAACTGCGTGAGCACGCGATAAATCGTCGCCAGCCCGATCTCCATGCCTTCGTTCAGCAGGATCTTGTAGACGTCCTCGGCGGTCAGGTGGCGCACGTCGCTGTTCTCGAACAGGTCGAGGATCTTCAGGCGCGGCAGCGTCGCCTTCAATCCGATGTTCTTGAGATCGTGCGGTGTGCTCATTTGACGGAGAACTGACAGGCGGGCAAAGGGTGAATTATCATAGCGGCTTTCAACATGCTTGGAAACCGCTCGCGGCGAACACCGACGGGCCGCGAGATAACGAGAATGCGTCTCCAGTTCCTCCTGCTGCCCTGCCTGCTTGCCGGCTGCACGCTCGTCACGCACAAGATCGATATCCAGCAGGGCAACTACGTCGACCAGGCGATGGTCGCCAAGCTCAAGCCCGAGATGACGCGCTCGCAGGTGAAGTTCATCCTCGGCACGCCGCTGATCGCCGATCCTTTCCACCAGAACCAGTGGGACTATGTCTATCTCACCGGCAAGGCGGAAAAGGTCAAGGTCAGGCACAAGGTCAGGGTGGTGTTCGACGGCGACAAGCTGAAGAGCGTCGAGGGCGACATCGTTCCGGCGGACACGCTGTCGCAAGCCGGCCCCGCCGCGAACAGCCAGCCTTGAGACGGCCGCCAGACCGATGACCGTCCAGCAGGTCGCGATAGCCGGCAGTTCCGGGCGCATGGGCCGCGCGTTGATCGAGGCGGTCGCGCAATCGGCGGATTTCCGCCTGAAGGCGGCGCTGGAAATGCCGGGCAACCCGGCGCTCGGCAAGGACGCCGGCGAGCAGATCGGCGCACCCTGCGGCGTCGCGATCTCGGATGATCTCGAGCGCGTGCTGCCCAGTTGCGACGTGCTGGTGGATTTCACGCGGCCGGAGGGCACGATGGATCATGTCGTGCTGTGCCGTTCGCTCGGCATCCGCATGGTGGTCGGCACCACCGGCCTGCAACCCGCGCAGAAAGCGGCGATCGCGGAGGCCGCCCGCAGCATTCCCATCGTCATGGCCCCGAACATGAGCGTGGGCGTGAACCTCACGTTCAAGCTCGCCGAGATCGCCGCGAAGGTCTTGAGCGAAGGCTACGACGTCGAGATCATCGAGGCCCACCATCGCCACAAGGTAGACGCGCCCTCCGGCACCGCGCTGCGCCTGGGCGAGGTGATCGCTTCCGCGATGGGGCGCGACCTGGCGAAGGAGGCGGTTTACGGTCGCGAAGGCGTCACGGGCGAGCGCAAGGCTTCGACCATCGGATTCGCCACCGTACGCGGCGGCGACATCGTCGGCGACCACACCGCGCTGTTCGCCGGCATCGGCGAGCGGGTCGAGATCACGCACAAGGCGGCGAGCCGCGCCACGTTCGCGCTGGGGGCGTTGCGCGCCGCCCGCTACCTCGCTGACAAGCGCAACGGATTGTTCGACATGCAGGATGTGCTCGGCTTGAAGTGACGGCGCGGGCGGCGGATTGAACCGCCGGGGGCGTTACTCTATAATCGCAGACCAAATGAAAGCGGGAGGGGCCAGGCGCCTCTCCCGCTTTCCATGTGTACCGCTGAAACGGCGTACCCCTGTAACCGCGCTTCCGGGAGCCTCCCTTGCCTGCCGTCGATCGTCTGCCCGCCATACTCGTGCTCGCCGACGGCACGGTATTTCGCGGGATTTCGATCGGTGCGAAGGCCCACGCGTCCGGCGAGGTCGTCTTCAACACGGCGATGACCGGTTACCAGGAAATCCTGACCGATCCGTCCTATTGCCGCCAGATCGTCACGCTAACGTATCCGCACATCGGAAACGTCGGCGTGAACCCGGAGGACATGGAGTCCGGCAAGGTCTTTTCCGCCGGCCTCGTCATCCGCGACCTGCCCGTGCGGGCGAGCAATTTCCGCTCGAGCCAGGGGTTGTCCGGCTACCTGCAGGAGCAGGGCATTCCAGCGATTGCCGGCATCGATACGCGCAAGCTGACGCGCATCCTGCGCGACAAGGGCGCACAGAACGGCTGCCTGATGGGCGGCGAAGTCGACGAAGCCTTCGCGCTGGCACAGGCGCGCGCGTTTCCCGGCCTCGCCGGCATGGACCTCGCGAAAGTCGTCAGTTGCGAGAAGCCCTACGAGTGGAATCGCACCGAATGGGAACTGGGCAAGGGCCACGGCACGCAGGCCGATCCGAAGCACCACGTGGTCGCCTACGACTACGGGGTCAAGCAGAACATCCTGCGCATGCTGGCGAGCCGCGGCTGCAGGCTCACCGTGCTTCCCGCGCAAACTCCCGCGAAGGAAGCGCTGGCATTGAAGCCCGACGGCGTGTTCCTTTCCAACGGCCCGGGCGATCCCGAGCCCTGCGACTATGCGATCGAGGCGATCGGGAGATTTCTCGATGCCGGGATCCCGACTTTCGGCATTTGCCTGGGCCACCAGCTGCTCGGGCTCGCGAGCGGAGGCCGTACCATCAAGATGAAGTTCGGCCACCACGGCGCCAATCATCCGGTGCAGGACGTCGAGTCCGGCCGCGTGATGATCACCAGCCAGAACCACGGCTTCGCGGTCGATGCGAAATCGCTGCCTGCGAACGTGAAGGTCACGCATGTTTCGCTGTTCGACGGTAGCCTGCAGGGATTCGCGCGCACCGACAAGCCGGCGTTCTGCTTCCAGGGCCACCCCGAGGCGAGCCCGGGGCCGCACGACGTCGACTACCTGTTCGACCGCTTCATCGGCCTGATGGAAAGCCACAAGGCGCATCGCTAGATCATGCCGAAGCGCACCGACATCCAGAGCATCCTCATCATCGGCGCCGGACCGATCGTCATCGGCCAGGCCTGCGAGTTCGACTATTCCGGCGCGCAGGCGTGCAAGGCGCTGCGCGAAGAGGGCTACAAGGTCGTGCTGGTGAATTCCAATCCCGCCACGATCATGACCGACCCGGAGATGGCGGACGTGACCTACATCGAGCCGATCAGCTGGCAGATGGTGGAAAAGATCATCGCCATGGAACGCCCGGACGCGCTGCTGCCGACGATGGGCGGGCAGACCGCGCTGAACTGCGCGCTCGACCTCGCGAAGCACGGCGTGCTCGAAAAATACGGCGTGGAACTGATCGGCGCGTCGCGCGAGGCGATCGACAAGGCCGAGGACCGCGAGAAATTCAAGAAGGCGATGACGGGCATCGGGCTCGCGAGCCCGCGCTCCTCGATCGCCCACAGCCTGGAAGAGGCCCTGCAGGTGCAGTCCATGGTCGGATTTCCCACGATCATCCGGCCCTCGTTCACCCTCGGCGGCACCGGCGGCGGCATCGCCTACAACAAGGAAGAGTTCGTTGCCATCTGCGAGCGCGGGCTCGACGCCTCGCCCACGCATGAGCTCCTGATCGAGGAATCCGTCATCGGCTGGAAAGAGTACGAGATGGAGGTGGTGCGCGACCACAAGGACAACTGCATCATCGTCTGCTCGATCGAGAACCTCGACCCGATGGGCATCCACACCGGCGACTCGATCACGGTGGCGCCGGCGCAGACGCTGACGGACAAGGAATACCAGATCATGCGCGACGCCTCGATCGCCTGCCTGCGCGAGATCGGGGTGGATACCGGCGGCTCGAACGTGCAGTTCGGCATCAACCCGCAGGACGGCCGCATGGTCGTCATTGAGATGAACCCGCGCGTGTCGCGCTCGTCGGCACTGGCGTCCAAGGCGACCGGTTTCCCGATCGCAAAGGTCGCCGCCAAGCTCGCCGTCGGCTACACGCTGGATGAGCTGCGCAACGACATCACCGGCGGCGTCACGCCGGCATCCTTCGAGCCGACCATCGATTACGTGGTCACGAAAATCCCGCGCTTCGCGTTCGAGAAATTCCCGCAGGCGGACTCGCGCCTCACCACGCAGATGAAATCCGTCGGCGAAGTCATGGCAATGGGCCGCACCTTCCAGGAGTCGATGCAGAAGGCCCTGCGCGGCCTGGAAACCGGCATCGACGGCTTCGACGAGAAAACGACCGACCGCGAAACCATGGAGACCGAGCTCGCGGAGGCCGGGCCGGACCGCATCCTGTTCGTCGCGGACGCCATGCGCATCGGCATGAGCCTGGAGGAAATCCAGCAGCTCACGCACATCGACCCGTGGTTCCTGGCGCAGATCGAAGACCTGATCCGCCAGGAAAAGGCCCTGGCGGGCAAGCGCCTCGGCGACATCGATGCCGCCGCGATGCGCACCCTCAAGCGTTCGGGCTTTTCCGACCGCCGGCTGGCGAAGCTGCTGAACGCGACCCAGGACGCCGTGCGCGCCAAGCGCTGGGAGCTGAACGTGCGGCCGGTGTACAAGCGCGTCGATACCTGCGCCGCGGAGTTCGACACCCGTACCGCGTACATGTACTCGACGTACGAAGAGGAATGCGAATCGCGGCCGACCGACCGCAAGAAGGTCATGGTGCTGGGCGGCGGACCCAACCGCATCGGCCAGGGCATCGAGTTCGACTACTGCTGCGTGCATGCCGCGCTGTCGCTGCGGGAAGACGGCTACGAGACCATCATGGTCAACTGCAATCCCGAGACGGTGTCGACCGACTACGACACGTCGGACCGGCTCTACTTCGAGCCCCTGACGCTGGAGGACGTGCTCGAGATCGTCGCGGTCGAGAAGCCCTTCGGCGTCATCGTGCAATACGGCGGGCAGACGCCGCTGAAGCTCGCGCAGGACCTGGACGCCAACGGCGTGCCCATCATCGGCACCAACCCGGACATGATCGATTGCGCCGAGGACCGCGAGCGTTTCCAGAAGATGCTGGTCGAGCTCAAGCTCAAGCAACCGCCCAACCGCACGGCGCGCAATCCGGAAGCCGCGCTCGTGCTGGCGCAGGAAATCGGCTACCCGCTGGTGGTGCGCCCCTCCTATGTGCTCGGCGGGCGCGCCATGGAAATCGTGCATGAGCAGCGCGACCTCGAGCGCTACATGCGCGAGGCGGTCAAGGTGTCGAACGATTCCCCGGTGCTGCTCGACCGCTTCCTGAACGACGCCATAGAAGTCGACGTCGATGCGGTCTGCGACGGCGAGAGCGTGCTGATTGGCGGCATCATGGAGCACATCGAGCAGGCGGGCGTGCACTCCGGGGATTCGGCCTGCTCGCTGCCGCCGTTCAGCCTGTCGCCGGCGTTGCAGGACGAATTGCGCCGGCAGACCGAGGCCATGGCGCGTGCGCTGCAGGTCGTGGGGCTCATGAACGTGCAGTTCGCGATCCAGAATGACGTCGTGTTCGTGCTCGAGGTGAATCCGCGCGCATCGCGCACGGTGCCTTACGTCTCCAAGGCGACGGGTCTCGCGCTCGCCAAGATTTCCGCGCGCTGCATGGTCGGCCAGAGCCTGAAGCAGCAGGGCATCGCGGGCGAGGTGATTCCGCCCTATTACTCGGTGAAGGAGGCGGTGTTCCCCTTCATCAAGTTCCCGGGCGTAGACACGATCCTGGGGCCGGAGATGAAGTCGACCGGCGAGGTCATGGGCGTGGGCACCACGTTCGCCGAGGCCTTCGTGAAATCGCAGTTCGCCGCCGGGGTGAAGCTCCCCTCTTCGGGCAAGGCCTTCATCAGCGTGCGCAACTCCGACAAGCCCAAGGTCATCGAGATCGCGCGCACGCTGTCGAAACTCGGATTCAATTTGTTCGCCACGCGCGGCACGGCGGCGGCGTTGACG